>JADJOX010000008.1:0-308971 GCA_016713565.1 Ignavibacteriota bacterium | reverse complement strand
ACATTTTCATCAATGACTTTTTTTATCTGTACAGCTTTAAATAATCCCCAATAACTGTTTCTGATATTAAAGATCAAATCGTTTTTATCCTTATTAAATTCTTCATTAGTCGCGCTGGCGGAATATTCAGCCATTTCACTTAAACTCTGTAATTTGAAACCCGTAAAAATAGGCTGCGCCAAAGAAAGTTTAGTTTGATAATTATTTAAAATTGACGGTGAAATATTAAAAGTACCAAATGGTGTTGTGATACTGAAAGGATCAACATTGCTTAATCTTGTATAACCAGTGCTGAATTTTAATGACGGAAGTCTTGAAGCATCCGTTTCTTTTAATTTTGCTTCGCTAGATTTTAACCTTGCTAAAGAAGAATTAAGCATTTTACTATTTTTTAACCCAATCTCAATAGCTTCATTTACATTTAATTTTAATATATCCTGAGCATTTAGATAATTTACGGCAAAGCCAGTAAATGTAAGTAAGAAAAAATATTTTATAATATTAGTTTTCAATATTAGAATACCTCCGATTTATCTTTTGAATCGAACTGTAAGTTAATGTAACGGAATCTTCCCTTTTCAGATAGAATTCCCTCAAACAACATTTTTATAATTTCATGATAGACTTGATTTTTTGACATTGGAATTTGAGACAATATATCGGGAACCATTATTTCTCTGAGCGCCGCACTGTAAACCAGAACAGTAAGCTGACTCGAAATATCCGATTTTATGAAACCTTCCCGCATCCCTTGCTCAATTAAACGCGAAAATTGTACGTGACTCTTTTTACGCTTAAACTCTTGAATTTCACTCCATATTTCCGGATGATTTAAAATTATATCACTTGTAAGATGACCCTGCATATATTTTACATTTTCACCAATTATATCAAAAACACCTTGAAGTTTTTGAATAAAATCTGAATTTTCATCTGAAAGAACTATTTCAAATTTTTGTTCAACTTCACATTTAACCGAAGAGATTACTTCTGTTAAAATGTGTTTTTTATTTGAAAAAAATTTGTAAAGCGTTTTTTTACTAATTCCAAGATTTTGAGCAATTTCTTCCATCGTCACTTTTGAATAGCCAAATTTTTGAAACATTTCATGGGATTTATCTAAAATTCTTTTCTTTGTTACTTGTTCTTCCAACATTTTAAACCTTTAATTTAGAAACGATTTATACAACTTTTGATTATTTTGAATCAATTTCATTCGTTAAATTGTAGAAAAAGACAACAATGGAAACATTATTCGTAAAAAACGTTTCCAAATAAAATATTTTTTTTATTGTTTGTCAAATTAATTTTTAAAGCTTAGAAGTGATATAGAATTTTGTTTTGATTTTTTTGATTTTTTAAAAGTGCGTTAAACTGCTTATAAGAAATTAAAATACTAAACTTGATGTAGTTTATTTTAAAAAGAATAGTTTTTTAAATTTAATCGACTTATATAAAATATTTTTTTTGACTTTTTCTTTTACAAATACAACAATTTTGATATGAATTCTATCATTTAATTGATTTGCAAATTTTCGAAAAAATATTACTCCTTCTGAAGTATATTCATATTTACGATTATTCCAAGATGAAATGATAGAAAATCCGTCTTAGATTTTTCCTTTTTAAATATTGGATTTCCATTTAAGTCAATGCCAAGGAAGCTGTTTTCCGTTAAATATTCTGCTTCAGTACCAAATAAATATCTCGATTTGAAATCAAAATAAATTGCATCAACATTTTCCATTTCACCGGCAATTTTAAATAATATTCCAACTCCTCCGCCGTAATTCCAAGTAAAATCATCATAATTTGTAGTAGAGGCAATATCTTCATCTTCATAATCCGCATTAACCGAAGTCTGTGTAAAAATGTAAGATCCTCCGAATAAACCTTCCAAATATGGTCTTATTGTTCCGAAAAAAGGACTAACTTCCATTAAAATATGAAAATTCGCCAAACTGTTTGTTCTGCTTAAATTCAGGTAGACACCAGGAAAACCCACCCAAGGTTTTCTCTCATCTACTTGTCCATAAACTAAATATCCCAAATCCAACCCTATTGTATAAGGCATTTCGTGCGTAGGCGTCCAAAAAGTTCCATGTAATTGACCGCCGAATCCCATTCTGTCTACGTTTGATCTGAAATCTCCTTGTGGGTAGCCGAACATAAAACTAAGTCCGAGCTGCTGAGAAAACAAAGTAGTGCTAATAGTAAATATAAAAATAACGGTAATTAATTTTTTCAATTTTCCTCCTACTTAATCACTTAAAAATTTCGTACCATATTTAATTATAAAGGAATAATAAATTTTATGAATATAAAATTATTATTTTATTTAGCAATAAATCAATACCGGCATATTAAATTGATTAATTTTATTTTGAAAAGAAATTTTTAAAAACCGTGAAATTACAAAGCTTAAATAAACTTCGCGAATTATTAAAATCTTATGCATTGACACTTTTTATTTATTTTAATATACAATTATAAAATTTATAATTTAATGAATCTGATTTAGAACTTTATTCAACTATATTTATAAAAACAAATTGGCTTTATGATTTCTGCTCTTTGTTAAATAAAATATCAAATAAAAGACTTATAATGAAAAACAAAATAATTGAAAATATAAATAATCCGGAAATGCTTGAATATCTCTATAGAAAAAATAAAAATGATTTCTCGAATTCGTTTTTTGAAATTTCGAAGGATTATAATACTGACTTAGTAAAATTTTGGAAGTTACGTCTTACTGAGGAAAAAGATAGCAAATTTATAAAAATTTCGAAGTATGATTTTTTTACGATTCTAATAATTACTTTTTTCACCGGAATTATTCTTAAAATTCCCAATTTATTGCCAAATATTAATGCAGATTTTTTTTACTTAAAGTATTTGGCAATTTTTGTTTTTAACGGTTTAATAGTTTTTACGTTCCTGCAAAATAAAATTTTCGATAGAAAGAAAATTTTTATTTATCTGCTCGTAATTTTTGCCTTAGTGATTTACGTTTATTTTCTCCCAAATATCAAAAGTGATTCAATATTATTAACTTTTATGCATGTTCCGTTTTTAATGTGGTGTTTATTCGGTTTGATATTTATTTCTTTCGATTATAAAAATTTGGAAAAACGATTTCAGTTCATTCGTTTCAACGGCGAACTTTTGATTATGACAGGATTATTGTTTATTGCCTGCGGATTTCTTACCGGAATTACATTTGCGTTATTTACCGCTATAGGTATGAATATTCAGCAATTCTACTTAGAAAATATTGGAGTTTTTGGCGGTACTGCCGTCCCAATTGTTGCTTATTATTTGATCAAAATTTATCCAGATATAACGAGTAAAATTTCTCCTGTGATCGCAAGAATTTTTACCCCGCTAATTTTAATAATGCTGATTGCCTATTTGATAACAATTGTTTTTTCCAATAATAAATTTTTAGTTGATAGAAATCTTTTGATTGTTTTTAATCTTATGCTTTTTATCGTAACCGCAATAATAGTATTTTCGATTTCAGAACAAAATAAAACAAATGACAAGAATATTAATATACTGATTCTGTTTGCTTTGGCAATTACCGCAATCATTATTAATTCAATTGCTTTAACTGCGATAGTATCACGCGTATTAACCGGAGTTACGCCAAACAGACTTGCAGTTCTAATT
Source organism: Ignavibacteriota bacterium (assembly GCA_016713565.1). NCBI lineage: Bacteria > Pseudomonadati > Ignavibacteriota > Ignavibacteriota bacterium. The sequence continues at coordinate 305,296 of JADJOX010000008.1, read as the reverse complement.
TCCAATATATTAATTTTCATGAATTTAATTTTAATCGCAAAGGATTTATTCAGATCTTATTACCAAATTAAGTTTCTTAATACAGTTGAAATCACAGTAGCAAAATTTTTAACTGTGTATATGATTTACACAATACTAATGATTTTTATATTTCCGTTTTTATTTGGATTTAAATAGATATTATTGTTATAAGCCGGTACAATTAAATAATAGGCTTGGCTAATAAAATATTATTAAGTTTATTTATGATATAAGTGAAGAATAGAATAATAAATTTTAAAGAAATGTTAAATGCAGAAACTCTATTTTTCCGCCAAATAAGAGGTAAATTACCGAGCCAACTGGGGGAATCGAACCCCCGACCTACTCATTACGAATGAGTTGCTCTACCAGCTGAGCTAAATTGGCAGGCAAAAACTATTTACCTTTTTTCTTATGTCTATTCTTTCTTAATCTTTTCTTTCTTTTGTGAGTAGCCATTTTGTGTCGTTTTCTTTTCTTACCGCAAGGCATGTACACGCTCCTAGTTATTTGTTTTTAATAATTCTTCTGCTTTTTTTCCAATGTTAGAGTTGGGATCAATATCACGAGCCTTTCCCCACCATTCTTTTGCTTTTTCGCTATTGCCATTTGCTAAATTTACAATTCCCAAATTAAAATTTGCAATTTGATGCTTGGGATTCAATTTCACCGCATTTTCTATTGTAGTTATAGATTCATTATAATTCTTTAATTCAAAATAACAAACTCCCATATCAACAATAACATCTACATTATCGGGGTGAAGTTTTAAATATTGATCATATTTATCAATAGCTCTTTGATAAAATCCGTTATCATTAAGCATATGTCCCAAACTCAATAAAAGTTCATGATCATTTGGATTATTCTTAAACTCTTCTTCAAGTTTATTTATTTCACTAATTTTATTTAAGTCAACGGACTGCTGATTTTGCTGATTTAAATTATTATTTGTATTCGGAATTATGTTTGGTTCAGGGGTATCAAAAATTCCTGAAATAATTAACAAAAATATTCCAATAGTTGAAAGGCTTAAAATTGTAATAAAAAGTTGTAAGTTTGAAATTTCTTTTTTTATTTCTTTTCCCATGTTTATCATTTCATCAAATTATTCTTCAGAACCTGAATTTTTCATTCCTCTATCAACAGCAGATTTAAAATCTTTTGAAAATTTAAAAACCGGCACATAATGCTCCGGGACATAAACTTTAACTCCTGATCTTGGGTTTCTAGCATATCGAGCATTTTTTTTCTTAGTTTTATAGCTTCCGAATCCTCTTATTTCAATACTATTGCCTTCGCGTAAAGACTGAATAACAGTATTTAGAAATCCTTCTATAATTGCTTCGGTTTCTAATTTTGTTAATCCGGTTCCCGAAGCTACTTTTTCTACAATATCAGCTTTTGTCATTTTTTAATTTCCATTTTGGTTAATTCTTCAAACGAAGTTGCTAAAATATGAAAGATTTTCGACTAAATCAAACAATGATGGAACTTAAATCAATAAAAAACAATCAGTTAGGAACGTTCGTAATGTGAAAAGTGCTTGCGTTTTTATCCAATTTGCTTATTTACGTAATTAGTTAAAGGCTTTAATTTCTCTTCAGTGTGTTTTTCTAAATTATTAATATTCGATAATTTATATTTAACGGTATGATAATGATCTTTTTCAAAGCTTATTAATGCGTTTAAAATCTGAGAATCAACTTTAAAAATTTCAGCCTGTTTATTTTCGTTGATTTCTCTAATTTCATTAGTCAAACCAGCTTCCAATTTTAAAGCGTTGTTAACTATTTCTATACTTTTATTAAACTTGCCGCTATTCACTGCATCTTGAATTTCTTTTTGAGCGGTTTTAACGTTACCATTGGCATAATTAATTTTGGAGCTCAAAATTTTAAAATCATCACTTAAAGAAATATCTTTATAGTTTTCGATCTCGGTTTGGGCTTCTTTGAGTAAACCTAATTTAACTAAACATTGAATTTTAATAATAACAGCATTCTCAGAATCGGGATTCAACTTTAGGTATTCTTCTAATGTTAAATTTGCTTTCTGATAATTTTGACTCAAAAACTCCAAAATTCCTTTCTGCAAATATGCATCACTCATTTCAGAATTAAATTGAATGCATTTTTCCAAACTTTCTAAAGCAGAAGAAAAATTATTTAATTTATATTCGGTAAAAGCTAAATGATAATATAAATTTGCATCGTTATTTTTCAATTTAATTGCAGCAAGAATATCATTTTTTGCCCCTTCAAAATCATAAATCATCGTTTTAAGAGCGGCTTTTTTTAAAATAATATTTGTATTTCCAGGTTCAAATGTTTGGTATAAATCTAAATCTTCAATCATTCCTTCATAATTTTCAGAAAGATTATTTAATTCGGCTTTTAGTAAAATTGCGTATTTATTGTTGGGCTCAATTTCCAATGATTTATCAATTGATCGCTTAGCTTCTTCAAACTCATTAATTTGATAAAGAATTTTGGCTTTATTAAAATGGTAACATGCTTTTTCGGGATTGATTTTTATAGCATATTCAAAATTTTCAATTGCTTCTGAAAATTTTTCACATTCCACATTTATCAAACCTCTTAGATTAAATAGATAATCTTCTTCTGAAGAAATTTCAATTGCTTTATTTATATCAATCAAAGCAGAATCATATTTTTTTAAAGCAAAATTTATCAATCCATGTAAATATCTTATGTTGAAATTTTTAGGCATTAACTCACAAATTCTGTCGGCAAGAATTAAAGCTTCTTCATATTCCCCATTAAAATATTTCATACGCGCGGTAAAGAACTGAATTTTATGATCATTAGGATTTGATTTATAATATTTTGAAGCGTAGGCTGATGCGTTTTTAGTATCATTTAATTTAAGATATACTTTTGATAGAAAAAAATTTTGAAGCGGGTTGTAATCAAGTTTTATTTTTTCTAAAAGTTGTAAATCGTAAAGTGAATCTAAATAATGTTTAACCTTATAATGAAGCATTCCTCTGTTCAGTAAAGCTTCTTCGTTTTTTTCGTCAATTTCTAAAGCAAAAGTAAAATCTTTAATTGCCATATAATAATTTCCGCTTATGACATTTTCTCTTCCGCTTTCAAGAAACATTTCTAATTTTTTGCCATAGAACATTTTTTTTACAAAATTCATGCGTCCCCTTCAGTTTTCGCATCAAAATATTTATAATAAATTTTAACATGGAAAATATGCCGACAAAATTTATATCTTAATTTGCAAATAATCAATTATTATAAAAGTTAATGAAAAATATGGAAGATTCAATTAAAATCTTTGGGGGGAATTTCCAAAATTTGACATAACAGTAGATGCAAAGTTAAACAAACCTGACTTTTATACATTTAATACAAATATTAAAGTAAAAATATTTAACAATGAAAATATAAAAGACATTTGCTATAAAATTATTTATTGACCATTTACAATTTTATTCCAAATTTATAACAACACCATTAAATAATATTAAGTAAATCTTTTAACCAATAACATTATCAAAATCGTATAAAATAAATTGTTATTTAAATTCAACTATTATTTTTTCGGAAGCCGTTCCAAAGATGAACTATGACTCATAACCGCAAAAGTATTTACGTTTTTCATTTCGTCAATTGAAAAACAATTCATATAGCTCATAGAACTTCTTAATCCATCGGAAATAGAATCAATTACTGTTTTAACTGGACCTTTGTATGGAATCATAGTTTCTTCGCCTTCAATAAATTCATTTTTCATTTTAACTCCGAAAGATGCAGAACCTCTGTATTTTTTCCATAATTGATCATTGTATTTAATTACTTCGCCAGGAGCTTCTTTTGTTCCCGCCAACATACGTCCAAGCATTACAACATCAGCTCCAAGAGCTAATGCTTTTGCAACGTCCCCGGGATTTTTAATTCCGCCGTCGGCAATTAATTCAATTTTCAAATTTTTCTCTTCACGCGCAAAATACAAATCTATCAATGAAGATGCTTGTCCAATCCCTATCCCGGTTTGAATTGAAGTTGTACACATACTTCCACCTCCAATTCCAATTCTAACCGCATCAGCTCCTGCATTTACCAAATCATTTAAAGAACTTCCTTGCGCAACGTTGCCAACTATAATTTTAACATTATGTTTATTTTTTATTTCTTCGCATTTTTTCAATACGGTACTGTTGTTTGCATTTGCCGTATCTATGCATATAATTAAATTATATTCCGCAAGTTTAGCTATTAGATTTTCATTATTATTTAAACTTATGGAAACCGCCGAAATTCCTTCCGCATTAATTTTAACAATTTCTTCCAATGATGAATCAAATCGGTTTACAATTCCCATACAGCCCATTTTATCCAGAGCTTGCGCCATAGTTAACCCAGTTACAGAATCCATCGGGCTAGCTAAAACGGGAAGAAGTAACTTCTTCCCTAAAAATTCTGTTTTAGTTATTGCTTCGGTTCGGCTTTTAATTCTTGAAATTTCGCAAGGCACCAAACTAATATCATCGTATGTTAGTGATAAATCGTAATCATTCAAATCTTTTTTAGAAAAAATTTTCATTTTAAATTCCGAATTTATTCCGCTAATAAAGCTTCTAATTTATCTAGCAATTCATTCATTTTATTAACAACTGCCAACACCGGTTTTGGTGAAGTCATATCAACTCCGGCAGTCTTTAATACATCAATAGGATATTTAGAACTTCCCGCTTTCAGGAATGATAAAAATCTGTCTATTGCAGGCTGACCTTCTTTTTTGATCTGCGCAACCAATTCCTGCGATGCTGCGTAACTTGTTGCATATTGATAAACATAGAAATTATAATAGAAATGGGGAATTCTTGCCCATGTATAAGTTTCTTCATCATCAACAACCATTTCAGGACCCCAATATTTTTGATACATATCGCCGTACAATTTGCACAAAACATCAGGCGTTAAAGCTTCACCGGCTTCTGTTTTTTGATGGACCAATTCTTCATATTCTGCAAATCTAGTTTGTCTGAAAAAAGTTAAAGTCATACTGGTTAATTGATTTTCTATTAAAGCCATTTTCTCTTCTTTTGTTTCTGCATTCTCTATAAGATAATCCAACAATAAAGCTTCGTTTGCAGTTGAAGCTACTTCCGCAACAAATATTGAATAGTTTGCATACGGATATGGTTGATTTTTTTCGGTATAATATGAATGCATATTATGACCCATTTCATGCGCAAAGGTAAAAACGTCGTTTAACTGATCAGACCAATTTAATAAAACGTAAGGATGAACACCGTATGAAACACCCGATGAATATGCACCGCTTCGTTTACCCTTTGTTTCGTGAACGTCTATCCATCTATTATTAAATGCAAGTTGAAGACTTTTTAAATAATCTTCACCGAGAGGTTTTAATGCTTTAAGTAATATTTCCTTCGATTGTTCATAATTATATTCTTTTTTAACTCCGGGAAAAAGAGTTACATAAGTATCGTATGCATGCAGACTGTCAATTCCCAAAATTTTCTTCTTCAGTTTTCCCCATCTGTGTAATGGTTCTAGATTTTGATTAACTGTATTTACTAAATTATCATAAACAGATAAAGGAATATTGTTTGCATCTAAAGCTGCAGCACGAGTGGATTCATAATTTCTTGCCTTAGCATTAAACATAGAAGCTTTTATATTTCCGTTAAACAATGCAACTAATGTGTTTTTATAATTTTTAAATGGTTCGTAAAGACCTTTATAAACTCTTTTCCTGTAATCACGATCAGTAGAATACAATGCTGCCCCATATCTTCCATGTGAAATTTTTATTTCATCTCCACCGTTTTCACCTTTTACCATTGGAAATTGAATATCGGCATTATTGAACATTCCAAAAACATTGTATGGAACTTCTCTAACCGGTGCAGACAGTGCCATTAATTCCTCTTCTCGCGGCGAAAGAGTGTGAGCCTTTGTTCTAAGTAAATCTTGCAATTGATGTTCGTAAACTTTTAGTCCAACCTCATTTTTTACAAATTCCCATAACTTATTTTCCGGAATTTCTAAAATTTCAGGTCGGATATAAGAGCTTGCGGCAGAAAGCGTTGAACTGAGTGCTGAAATTCTTTCATACCTTGCTTGATTTTCAGCATTTCCTAAATCAAGATCTTTGGCAAGTGAAGAATATAAATATAAGCGGCTAACTTTTATACCGTTTTCATCGTCAAATTTCAGACAATTTAATAATTCCGAAGCTGAGCTTCCTAATTTTCCTTTGAACTCGCTATATTTGGAAATTGAACTTTCCAGTAATTTATAATCTTTTTCCCATATATCGGGTGTGGCATAAATATCCTCAAGATTCCAAGTTTGGTCTACAGCAATATCTTTTCTGTTTGGCAAATCGCCTTTATTTTGAGCAATATTTAAATTGCTGCTGAATAGATTTAATATTAAGTTCAAGATTAAAAAACTCCTTAATAAGTTATTTTCAAAAAAATTTTTGTTTATCATTTTTGCCTCTGAAATTATTTTTTAGTGAAATAAATTTAATTAATTTGCTTCGATTTCTAAAGTTTTACGAAGTAAATAATTATTTTATTTTTCGCATTCATCAAGCAAATAGAACCTCATATCTTTGCAGCCTTCCGTAAATTCATTAAAATTCTTATTTCTTATTTTAATTACCGATGTATATATAACATTACCGAATTCAGCAATTTCATTTTCACGCAAATTTATTATAGTTGAATAATCATCATTTCTTAAAAATATAAGCCTTAATTCAAAATTTTTAATTTTCGGATATTTTGAAGTAAGAATAAAAGAGTAAAATTTAAGTTGATTTAAATATGTTTCTCTTTTTACAGCAATGTTTTTTTCGGAAATTTTATCGGTTTTGTAATCTATGATAATTATTTTTTCATCCATCACAACTAGCTTATCAATAATTCCATAAAGGAAATAATCAGATTCTCGTTTATATATTTCAATTTCGTTATGAAATGTTTTAAACCTAGATATTTGCCAAAATGATTTTGATGTATAATAATCATTTATCAGTTTAAAAATTTCATCTGTTAATTTTTCTTTTGATTCCGAGCTTAAAAAAATAAGTTCGTTTTCAATTTCAATCTCTTTTTTTATTTCATAAATTAATTTCTTTTCATCAACTTCATACTTTAGAATTGAATGAACAATTTTCCCTAAAATATTGGCAGGAATATTTTCATCTTCCTTATCGTTATATTCAATTTCATTATCTTTTCTGAAAAGCCGTGTTAATTCACCATATCCGAATTCATAGGTAAGTTGGTATTTTTTGGGGCAGTGCAAAAACAAACTTATCTTTGACGCTGAAATAATTTCATTTTTCTCATTGCTTTTAATATTGTTAAGAAGAAATTTATAGTTGTTATTTTTAGAAATGATTTTTTTATTGAGTTTTACATAATCAACATTCCTAATTAATTGAACTTCCGTTTCAACTTTTTCATCAAGTGTGTAATAATTATTATGTTCAAATTTCATGAAAGTCAAATTTCCTGCTAACATTTTTCTTTCTTTATTAAGATCAATATTCAAAGCATCTATAATTTGTTGAGCGAATGAATCTTTGTAGAATTTCCCCTTTTGTGTCTGCATGCTTATTATTAAATATTCTTCGCTTCTTGTAACCGCTACATAAAGAAGCCGCTTTAGTTCTGCAAGGGATTTTTTATTTTGATAATAGTTAAATAGTCCAACAATTGGTGCTTGCCGGAAATCTTCAAAATAATTATTTCTATAAGGTAATTTTGCCAAGATTCCGAAATCCTTGTCAATATTGATGTCTTTCGATTTTAATGTCTCATCAAAATTTTTTTGATTTGATTTAAAAAGAATTACTACCTTAAATTCCAAACCTTTGGATTGGTGAATTGTCATTATTTTAACTGTATTTTCTGCTGTGTTCAATTCGGCATGACCTTCATCGTCCAAATTATTTATTGCATCTTTTAAATAATTTGTAAAATCATATAAAGTATTAAATCCTTGTTCAGTAATACTTATTGCCTGATATATTAATTTTTCAAGATTTGCGATATCTTGTTTCCCGTTGTGTTTATTAGCAAGAAAAGCCCAATAATTAGTATCGTTATTTATAATTCTTATCAATTCGCTTAATTCGGTCTTTGAAGATAGCGCGCTGTGCCTGTTTAGCAATTTTAAAATTTCATTATAAATATTTTTTGAATAAACATAATTTTTGAATTTATCAAAATAACTTTCGCCTTTTTCAAAGGATATTTCTGTTATTTCTGAATCTGACAAAGCATAATATGGTGATCTTAAAATTGATAAGAACGCAAGGTCATTTTTATTATTTATTAAGAACGAAAGGTAATTGTAAACATCCAGAATAATTTGCTGCTGATAAAATCCTTTTCCGCCAACTATTGAAAAAGGAATGTCATATTTAATAAACTCTTTTTCAAGTTCGGCAAAATTTTTTCTTACTCTGCAAAGAATTGTTATATCATTAAAATCATATTCACTACTGTTCACTATATTTAATATTTTTTTTGCAATTAATTCCGCTTCATTTGTGTTTTCTTCTTTCTCTGAAAGTAAAATATCAACTTTGCCTTTTTGTGTTTTTGAATAAGCACAAACAAGTTCATTATATTCAACTTCATTAAAATTTCTATTTGGAGCATGAAATAAGTTATTAAAAAGCAGATTAGTAAATAACGCAATATTCGGACTTAATCTAAAAGAATGAGGAAGCTGTAAAATTCCATCTTTACCGACTTTTGATTCAATTTGTTTTTTTGTATCGTCAAAGACTTTTACTTCAGCTTCGCGGAACATATAAATACTTTGTTTGTCATCGCCGACAACAAATAAATTCCCAACGGTTAGATATTGCAAAATAGGCATAAATATTTCGTACTGTATTTCATTAGTATCTTGATATTCATCAACCATTACATATTTATATTTCAGTGATAATTTGTTCACAACATCTTTATTCTGTACAAGGTAAAATGTTTTGATAAGCAAATCTTCAAAATCCAAAAAGGATTTTTGATGTTTTTTAAATCTATACTTTTCACTTACTTCATTGTAAAACTCTATAAGTGATTTGCCGAATTTTGCCAAATCAAAATTAAGTTCCGTATAATTTTCATCAATTTCAATTTTCTTAATCTCTTCAAATTTTTCATTTATTGTATTAATCAATAATTCATTTTCCGAATACAATTTTGCGCTAAGATATTTTTGCTGCCGCACTTTTCCATCTGTTTTGATCAAAACATCCGCAATATTTTTCAATAAAATAAATTTTTCTAAAAATATAGTTTTCGATTTTAGTTCAATTAAAAGTCTGTTTACTTCTATAGAGATTTCTGAAGATTTACTGTTTTCAGCAATTAAATTCAGTTGGGCTATTTCTTCAACAAGGTTTTGAATTAAATCAAAAAAAGTATCACTTAACTTTGTTTTAAAATTACTTTTAAGCCAAAGTGAAATTTCATTAACATCATTAGAATAATAGTTGAGAATTAACTTTTCTGTAGTTTTTCTTTTTGCAAAAAGCTGTTTTATCTTTTGAGCTAATTGAAATTTATTTCCAAAAATTCTTATTAAGTTTTTGATTGACGTTTTGTCTTCCTTCAAATTTTTAATTACAATTTCGTCAATTGTCTGCTCCAACAACTCATCTGAAGTTCTTGCGTCAATTGGAAAGAAACTCGCGTCTATGCCGGCTTCCGGCGCAAAGTCTTTTAATATATCTATACAAAAAGAATGAATAGTTGATATTTTAGCCGAAACCAAATTCCTTCTGATATTTTCTAATTTACTTTTAACATTAAAATCAGCATTGGAAATTTTATTATTTATTTCGTTTGCAATTTTTGAGTAAAGTTCACTTGCGGCTTTTTCAGTAAAAGTAATAGCAACAATATTGTTAAGTGTAACGTTTTCCTGTAAAAGAATTTCAACAAATCTTTTCGATAACACCGTAGTTTTCCCGGAGCCCGCATTTGCGGTTAGCGAAATGTGTTTATCAAATTTTAATGCTTCTTTTTGATATTGTGTAAGCAAAGTCATTATTTAAAAAAATTAATTTGAAATGTAGTTCCGTCTTCTGAAGTTTTGATTAATTGTATATCAGCGTTAGAACCGTTTAAATATCTCTTTGCTAAACTTAAACCCAATCCCATACCGTCATTTTTTGTGGTAAAGTTCATATCAAATATTTTTTCGATATTTTCATTTTTTATTCCATCGCCGTTATCAGAAATATTCAATTGGTATTCTTTTTCATTAGCTGATAATTCAAATGTGATTTTATCTGAATTTGCCTGAATTGAATTTCTTATCAAATTTATTATTGTTCTTCTAAGCTGCTGCGAATCTCCATTAATTTTAATTTTTTCAAATTTGGAAATGAAATCGATTTTAACATTCTCACCTGAAAATAAATTTATAGACTGTTTAACTATTTCTATCAAATCGATTTCTTCTAATTCTAGCTTAGGCATTCTGGCAAAATTTGAAAATTCATTTGCAATATTTTTCAAAGTTTCAATTTGATTTAAAATAGTTGATGTAACTTTTTGGAAAAACATTTCAAATTTATCCGATTTATCTTCATATGCTGTAATAAGCTGTTGTACGCTTAACTTCATTGGAGTTAAGGGATTTTTAATTTCATGCGCTACCTGCTTTGCCATTTCCTTCCAAGCTTCTTCACGTTCTATCTCGGCTAACATTGCCTGGTTTTCTTTTATTTCTTTCACCATATATTGAAATCCGGATACTAATTCTTTCATTTCGCCTTTTGCGTTTGTTTTTAGTTCCAGACTTAAATCCCCGGCAGCAATTGATTTTGTGGCTAATGTAAGTTTTCTAATTGGCGCAGAAATTTGATTTGCCATAATCGCGCTGAATAAGATAATAAATATTGCGGCAAGAGAATAAGTTCCAAATAAAAAAACATCAACTGCAGAACCGCTTAATGGCAGTAGAATTTTATTAAAACCTTCAGAGACTTTAATAATAATTTCCGAATTAGATATATTAGCTTTGTAATAAAACGACTTATATGCGTAATTATCAATATTTTCATTAACAAGAATTTCTTGTTCTCCATCTACAAATAATTTTTGATATACTATAGGGTTCAGTAATTTCGGCAAAATTCCAACATCGTAAATTAAATCATCCGTGCTGTATTCTATTTGATTTTTTGAAAATACGGAGTAGTTGATATTCAAATCATAAGAGGCATTCGCAAAGTTTAATTTTGAATTATCATTATGATTATTAAGATAAGTTTCTATTGAAAATGCTCTTCTACCAAGGTTATAATATATCGTTTCTTCATTATTGTTTTCGGTAATTTCTCTAAAATAAAATGCTATGAAAAGCAATGGAATTAAAGAAATGATCAGGAAAGCAATTAATAATTTGTCTCTTAAATTTAATTGATAAGATTTATATCTTTCATAATAAGCACTAAAATAAATTAAGGCTGCAAATAATAAAATAATTGAATGCGTAAAAAATACTTTGAAGAAATCGAATAAACCTATTGAAAGTTCTTTTTCTTTCAACGCAACCGCTACTATTCTTTCAATGCCATATAAATTCACTTTTTTTACATAAAAGATATATTCTGAATCATTATAATGCTTTTCAAACCAAGCGTCGTTTTTGTCCGTTAATTTTGTATTTAAAATTACATCATTAACTTCTGCCGATGGATTTAACGAACCATATACAAGTTTTAATTGTTTATTGCGGTAATCTAAAATTGACAATTTATTTAATTTCAAAATTGCTCGGTCATTCAATTTTCCAGTTGAAATAAATTCCGGATGAGTACTGAATCCGAAGTCATTTAAGTCGGATAGTATTGAAACATCTAAGTAGCCGAGGAATGCATATTCATCTTTTAATGGAAATATTCCTCTTATTATTTTATGAGAATCACCGTCTAATTTTTCTTCAAAAATTTTTATTTCTTCAATTACTGCATTTGTATCAATAATATTTTTGATAGTAAACTGAGGATATATCGAACCGAATCCGCCAAGAAGGTTTCCTTTTAGATCCAAAAAGTTAACAGATGAATTAATAGATTCCTTCTGTAAATTGCTTTTGCTCCATATCATAAATGCATATGAATTAAAATTTGTTTTTGAATTCTGAAAAGCTTCGGTCGCAATTTTCCGGCTAAAATCATCAAGAAGTGTTTCAAAAATTATTGCTCTATAAAAATCATCATTCTCCCTAGTTATCACTCTGGCTGTTGTTTTTAATGATTCTTTTTCAAGTTCGGAATTGTAAAAAAGTAAAGTTATTATAGAAGCAAATGACGCAATAAAATAAATGGCTAAAATTTTGGTGGAGTTTTTTAATTCATATTTGGTTAACAGAAAGACTAAAATAAAAACCAAAATTACATGTGTGGTTTGAATAAAAATTGTGCTTTGAGGATTTTTTTGGATGAATTGGTAAAATATGATCCCGCAAATATATATTATTGAAAAAACAATAAAGAATAATTCAATATTCTTATTAAAAATTAATTTGTAAGATTTTGCTAAAAATAATATTAATGTTGAAGAGCCCAATATAGAACAGATCCCCAACACTAAAACATTAATGTGCATTAATAATGTTGGAAAATCAAAATTCAAAGAAGGATCTTGAAAGTATCTAATTGAAGTATCAAATACAAAACTTCTTGACGCTGCGCTAAATCCGCGAAGCGAAACAGCATATAATACAATTGAAAATATAAACAGTAAATAAAATTTAAAGAAATTAGATTTTTTATTACTTGCTTTATAATATATCAATGTATATCTGAAAGCCGTAAACAAAATTAAGAAAAGAATTATAAGCGTAATAAATAATTCTATAGGAGAATTAGTTAATCCAAAACCAAAATCCGAATAATAAACCTTTGAATCAAATATTCCGCTTGATGAAATGCCTTGTGGAATTTTAATAAATATCAATAAATATCGAAGCGCAATAAAATAAAGAGAATATAAAATAAATTTACTAAATAAATTTTGCTTAGCACTAATTTTCTGATAAAGTACCACTCCTAAAAGCAAATAACCTAAAAGCGCTAGCATACTTTGAATAAGAAAAATATTGGCATTTAAGTTTTCTACATATTTTTCTCTTGTCTGCTTAACAAACACAACGGATGCAATTTTATTATTGTTATTATTCTTTACATCAAACGAATATTTTCTTCCGTCTTTATTCTTTAAATTTTGTGATGAATAATTTATTGTAAAATCTACACCGAATTTTAATTGTAATTCATTGGTTAAACTGATTTTTTTAAAATAAGCCGAATTCAATTCATATTGTTTTTCAACAATTGTTCCGCAAATCAGATATTGATTTGGACTTTTAGCGCTGATAGTATCTTTGATGAGTAAATAAGTATCAATTCCGGATTTTAAAAAATAAGTTTCCCCAAAACTGATTTTAAATGAATCATTTTTTATTATCAGTTGGTTAAAGTTAGAATTCCAGAAAATTATATTACTGCTGTCAAACACGGCAAAAATATTTTCCGTGTTATGATTATTTATAAATTGTTTTTGAATTTCCGAAAAATCTAAAGAATCAATTTTTTTAAGATTATTTTTAAGTAAATCCTTTTCCAAAATCAATTCAGTTTGGATTGTATTGATGTAATCAATTGAGCCGCTTTCAATTGAATTATTTTTTTGATCAATAGTTTCAGACCAATTTTCGATTTCGTTATTAATAATTCTATTTCCAATTACACCAACAGAAATTATTGATAGAATTACGAATAGTAAAATTGATATAGTCTTATTTCTCTTAAGAAATGAAGTAAAATTCATTTGAATCAAATTGATTATTTCAGATTTCAAAATAGTTAAAGGAAAATAAAAAAGCATACTCAATTGAGTATGCTTTCTATTTTAGAGATTTTTATAAAGTTACTTTTTTATAACTTTTTCAGGTAGTTTATTTCTGGTTTCAGCGTTTCTGTTTGTTTTAAGCTGTTGTTCGCCTTCAAGTAATTGATAAGCCCAATCAAAAATAATTCTATCTCCGGAAATTGCTTTGACTCTAATTTTTGCGTAATGATTATCCCATGTCCAAATTACGTAAGTATGTCCGACAAAAGCTCTTGTATATTTTACATTTTCACCTTCAACCATTGGAACCCAGCCGTCTAAAGGAGCATAATAAATATCCAGGAAACTATTTGTATAACCCATATCTTGAATATCAGTATCATCCCAAACGTTTAGATAAAACTCGCCATTATAATTTTCAAAGAAAAAGTCACTTGAATAATCATCATTATAAGCGTCAAAAGGTACCACTGCATATTCGCTAAAATCGTATCCTGAACTATTAGGATAAACATTATAATCGTAAATTGATTTATTCATTCCTTCAGGTCTTGCAACACCATAAACCATGTCATAACTCAACTCACTTTCATTTCCATCGTAATCATATGCTGCAACAGCATAGTAATACAATTCTCCGTTTATTGCATCGTTATCTACATAATTATTTCCAGACGTATTTCCAATTAGTTCGTATTCACCCCAATAATCATATGAGAAATAAATATTATAACCGGCAACATCTCTTTCCGTATTATTTTCCCAAGTTATTTCAACCAATCCGTCACCGACGTAGGTTACTACATTTTCAGGCGCAGATGGAGGTGTGTTGTCATATTCATAGTTCAAATTTGGATCGCAATTTGTGAATAAAAATAATGTTGCGATTAAAAGAAGTATTTGATATAAAGTTTTTTCATTTTTCATTTCATCCTCCAACGAAATTCTAATTTATCTATTTCAAGGAAGATGCCAAATAAAAAAGCCTCAAATTTTTTCAAATTCAAGGCTTTTTAAAAATTAGTATTTATTTTGTATTCAGTAATAAGTTGTATTGTATAGAAAAATATACATCATATTTCAATAAAATTTCCATCTATATATATTTTAGAATTGTTTATTACCGCAATTGGTTTTCCGGTCAATAATCTTTTATCGAAGGGTGAATTTTTAGATTTTGATTTGAATTTTTTCAAATCAACTGTCCAAATCTCATTTGGATCAAAAATTGTTAAGTTTGCTTTTTCACCTGTTTTAAATTGTGGTACCGGAATATTTAATATTTTTCGTGGATTTACCGCTAATTTTTCAATAAGCATGTTTATAGACAAATGATTTTTATGTACTAATTCACTTAACGATAAACCAAGCTGAGTTTCCAAACCCAAAATTCCATTCGGCGCATATATAAATTCAGCTTCTTTCTCTTCAATTGCATGAGGTGCATGATCGCTTGCTATACAATCAATTGTACCATCTTTTAATCCCTCAATCATAGCCTTAACATCTTCTTCAGTTCTTAAAGGCGGATTCATTTTGTAATTTGAATCATACGTAATCAATGATTCATCTGTCAAAGTAAAATGATGTGGAGTTACTTCAGCTGTAACCTTCAAACCTTTTGCTTTAGCTTCTCTAACTAACTGAACTGAATTTTTTGAACTTATATGAGCTATATGAATTCTACCTCCAACATATTCCGCAACAGCAATATCTCGCATTACGGTTAAATCTTCCGCAATTGTTGGAATTGATGGAAGTCCCAACATTGTAGAAACCGTTCCTTCATTCATTGCTCCACCTGCAAGGGATTCATCTTCGCAATGTTCAATAATGGGAAGATCATACATTTTCAAGTATTCGAGTGCATTTCTGAGCAATGACGCACTTTTTACCGCAACACCGTCATCAGAAAACGCAACAACACCCGCAGTTACCAATTCTGCAATAGGAGCTAAATGTTCACCTTTTCTTTCTTTGCTTACTGCGCCAATTGGATAAACATCAACTAGATGAGTTTCGGCTTTGTCTTTAATAAAATTCACAACTTCTGCCGAATCAATTGCGGGTTTTGTATTTGGCATACAAGCAACACCTGTAAAACCGCCTGCCGCTGCTGCATTTGATCCTGTAAAAATCGTTTCGGTATCTTCTCTTCCGGGTTCTCGCAAATGAACATGCATATCGAAAAGCCCGGGTGAACAAATTTTCCCATCCAACTCAAAAACTTTCGCATTCGCCAAATCTTCTTTATTTAGATTTCCTATTTTTTGGATAATCCCATTTTCAATTAGAATATCATTTTTTTCATCAAGATTTTGTTCTGGGTTAATAATTCTAACTTTATTTAATACAATTTTCATTTTGTAATCCAATTTTAATAATTACGAATTTTTTGTCCCAAGCAAATACAAAACAGCCATTCTGACAGCAACTCCGTTTGTAACTTGATCTAATATAATTTGATACGGTCCATCTGCAACTTCGGAAGACAATTCAACTCCTCTGTTAATTGGTCCGGGATGAAGAATTAAAATATCTTTATTATTATTTTCAATTACTTCGGTAGTAATTCCAAAATAATTATGATATTCACGCAAAGAAGGAATTGTAGTTCCTGCATCACGTTCTAGCTGAATTCTTAAAACATTTAATACGTCATTTTCACTAACAGCTTTATTAATATCATGATATATTTTAATTCCGAACTGTTCAATATTTCTGGGTATCATTGTTGGAGGTGCGCAAAGCGAAACCTCGGCTCCCATTGTTTTCAATCCGAAAATATTAGAAAGAGCAACTCTACTGTGGGCAATATCTCCTACAATACATACTTTCAATCCACTTAACTTACCAAGTTTTTCCCTAATTGAATACAGATCCAACAGAGCTTGAGTTGGATGTTCGTGTCTGCCGTCGCCGGCATTAATAATAGCCGCTTTAGAAATTCTAGATAAATATAATGGAACTCCGGCTGATTGATGACGAACAACAATCATATCGATTTTCATCGCTTCAATATTTCTAACGGTATCTTTAAATGTTTCACCTTTTTTAGCGCTGCTCGTAGAAGTGGAAAAATTTAATGTATCCGCTGAAAGTCTTTTTTCTGCCAGTTCAAAAGAAATTCTTGTTCGAGTAGAATTTTCATAAAACAAATTTACAACTGTTGTTCCCTGCAATGTCGGAACTCTTTTAATCGGTCTTTCCAAAACTTCCCTAAAGGTTGTTGCGGTATCTAAAATCAATTGGATATCGTTTTTAGAAACGTCCTGCAAACCTAAAAGGTGTTTAATTTTTAATGACATTTTCCCTCTATAAAAAAAATTATTTTGGTGATTCTATTAAATAAACCGCGTCTTCATCGTCTATTTCTTTCATTTTCACTTTTACTTCTTCATTTAGCGAAGTTGGAATATTTTTCCCGACAAAGTCAGCTTTAATTGGCATTTCTCTATGACCTCTATCTACAAGAACACAAAATTGAATTGAGCTTGGTCTGCCTAAATCCATCAATGCATCTAAAGCGGCACGAGTTGTTCTGCCAGTATATAAAACATCGTCAATTAGTATTACATTTTTTTCTGAAATGTCAAAAGTTATATTTGTTACGGAAACTTCGGGCTGTTTTAATCTTGTTCTAAAATCATCTCTATATAAAGTAGCATCTAAAATTCCTAAGGGAGGTGTTTTTACGTCAATTTCAGAGATTTTATTTAATATTCTTTTGGCTAAAAATTCTCCTCGAGTTCTCATTCCAATTAAAACAATATTTTCAGAACCTTTATTTCGTTCTAATATTTCATGAGCTAATCTTGTTATTGTTCTGTTCAATCCAGATTCATCTATTACTTTTGCTTTAATATTCATATAAAAAAAATCCCCATTGACTAAAGTCGCTGAGGTCTCCTAAGTTTATGTTATTTATATTTTTCATTCCTTGGTTATCTCGCCGGATAATGTTAAAGGATTTATTTGTAAAAATAATACAAAATTTATTTTCTACAAAGCGGAATGAAATTTAAAATAAAATTTAAATTTTAAACTACCTTGATAATATTTTTTTAACTTGTCTTGTAAATTCGGTTAAAAAACCAATCCCAAATCCAATAAGTGAAAAAAATAAATCGTAAATATTGAATCCAAAGATTAATGTTGAACCAATGAAGTATGTTGAGAGTTTTGTAATAAGTATTACAGAAAAAAATATTGAAAAAAAGAAAACACCTACCAATATTGGCTTAACGAAAAATGTTTTAAATCTGCCTTTTAATTGAAAACTATCTCCAATTAAATCAAATTCAACAGTATTGCTATTTTTTTTCATTATTATGCTCCATTTTTCAGCAGAATCTTAAAAGTTAAGTAAAATTATAATCATAAAAACCAATACAAAATAAAAATATGCCAAATATCTTTTTGCATTTGTATTAGTTACTGTATTCATTTGATGTAAATCATAATATAAATTCTATAACTTACGTTAAAATAATAATTTACAAATTAAAAACAAATTTTTTTAAATATATTTTTCAAATTGAGAGAACATTATGAGAATTGCTTGTTGCGCATCACAATTTTTAATTTTTGTTACTACATATTTGGTATAGTAATAAAAACAAAAGGGAAAAAATGAACACTGAATTAGTATTTGATAGATTTGGAATGAAGTCAGCAGAAAATATTGAAGAAAAAGTAAGACTTTTCAAAAAAGTCTGCAATGATAGTTTTTTCTATTTTGGTATTTTCCTAAGTGCGTTTTTTATTATGAAACTAATTCCTTTCTTATATGGCATAATTGCAAATATTGATTTCGGTATAAATGAGGTAGTTGTTAGCTTATTAGGATTTGCTAACGTTTTCTTTATGTTTTTGATAAATAAAGTATTCCACAAAAAAACTTATGATAATTAATAATTTAATTTCCATATATTATAGAAGTTTAAAAAAAAACGGAAATATTTAAGAAACGGCTTATGCATAAACAAAATACAAAAACACAAAAAATAAATTCTGAAGGTAATTCATCTGCTACTAATCAAATAGAAAAATTTAAAACTACTAATTCCTTAAGATCTTTTTTAATTGATCATTTATCCTACGGTTTATTGGGCTTCTCTTTATTTTTTCTTTTCGCATTGTTAATAAAATTCATTTCATTTATTTTCAATTCATCGGTAAAATTTGAGATCAACTTACTTACAATTTTAATTGGCGTTGCAGGTTTTGCGCTGGCATTTGGCTTCAGTTATTTAGATTCTTTCAAAAAATAACCTGAATTTACCAGATATACTAAACTATTCACTTTATAAAACAAATAATACAATGTGTATTTTTTTATTTGAAGTTATATTTTTAATTAATTAACTTCTTTTAGAATTAATTAATTTTTCTCAAAAAGATACATTTAGTAAAAGATGAATGAAAGGTATTTAAAACAGCATGCTCTTTTTAGTTATTTTGTGATGTTATTGAAATTACATCCGGAAATTTCTAAAAGCAATTCTTTGCTGAAATTACTTTTAAACTCACTTTACTTAATAACATTAGGTCATTTTATTTTGAAACTAATTTGAATAACTAAATTCGAATTGAATCTACAGTGTCCGAAACCAAATCTGAATATTCTGAATAAAAATTAACTAAATCGTTGTGTGAATCGAAACCTAACGCGTCGCAATTATGGGTATCGAGTTGAATTCCCTGATCCCAATAACCTTTTGCGCTTCTAAATTCATTTGTTATAAAATCCGCAAGATGAACGATTGCTACTAATTCTTTATTTTCATTACTGTTATGAGGATGATGGTGATATAAAACACAATCTGTTATTGAATTTGGCAGGTTCCATTTTTTAAGCAGAAAAGCTCCAATTTCTTGATGCGATATACCAAGAGTATTTATTTCACATTCAAGAAATTTTTTATCTTCTCTTAGATTTGAAAACATAAGTTCAAATTCTTGTGGAAAATATTTTACGATTAGCTGAATTCCAATATCATGGAGTATTCCGCCGATAAATGCGTCGCCGGCTATTTCAGGAAATCCTAATCTTCTCGAAATATCTTTTGCAATTAAACCAACAGCCATTGTATGCTTCCAGTATTCTTGTTCATTAAAATTTGGAATTGGTTTAAATCTAATAGCATTAGTTAATGAAATTGCAGTAACTATTTTTTCCAGTTCACTCGAACCCATTATCATAATAGCAAATTCAAGCGTAGATACTTTTCTCAACATTCCATAAAGCGGTGAATTTGCGACCGATAATATTTTCGTTGCCATTCCTTGGTCTTTACCAATAATTTCTGAAATTTTTAAAATATTACCGGGTTGAGTCTTTATTGCACTAATTGCGTCAAACATTATTTCCGGAATTGTGGGTAAATTTTGGATATTGTTAAGTTTTGAATAAATTTGCTCTGTATTTACTTGCATTATCTCCTCTAAAATTTCTCACATCAAAATTAATTTCATTATCGTTTCAATTTTCATTTATTTTAATAAAATTAAGTCCTAAATTTCAAATGTTGATTTTAATCATATTGATCGGGGTGTGGCGCAGTCCGGTAGCGCGCTTCGTTCGGGACGAAGAAGTCGTAGGTTCAAATCCTATCACCCCGACATGAATTATGTTTTTCCATTAAATATTCTTAAAAGCTATATTGTTGGCAGGTTTTATTTGGTTACACTAATAATTTAGTTCGTGGATTTGCTGAACATAATTTCGGGCAAACTAAATCTATTGTTCTATGGAATATTATTTTTACTAAAGATTTTTTTCTAAACATGATGCTCAAAAAACTGAGTTGTTTATGAAAAAGAAAAAAATGAAATTTTCATTATTAAGTTAAATAACGGTGATTTTCAACTACCGTATTTATAATTACGGGTAACGCGTCCCAATCGAAGATCGGGAAAGTCGTAGGTTCAAAAAGAATTAAAAAGACAATAACTATGGCACAAAACTTTTCATTTGATATAGTTTCTGAAGTTGATTTTCAAGAAATTGACAACGCAATAAATCAGGCAAAAAAAGAAATTATTCAACGATATGATTTGAAAGATTCAAACACTTCTATTGATTTAAGTAAAAGTGATAAAACCATTACTTTAAACTCTAAAGATGAATACGGAATTAAAACTTCGGTTGATATTCTTCAATCAAAATTTATTAAAAGAAAAATTTCATTAAAAGTAATGAAGCTTAATGAAATTGAAAGTGCTAGCGGTGGAAGAGTAAAGCAGATAATACAACTTCAAAACGGTATTAGCAAAGAAAACGCAAAACACATTACTAAACTGATTAAGGATTTGAAACTAAAAGTTAATGCTCAAATTATGGATGAACAAGTCAGAGTTCAAGGTGCAAAAAAAGATGAATTGCAAGCTGTAATAAATTTTATACGAGATACTGACTTAGATTTTCCGATTCAATTTGTTAATTATAAATAACTATTTCTGTTTAGGAACTATTTGAAGTTCGACATAGTTATTTTCCAAAAATAATTTTGCAGCACTTCGAATATCATCACAATTCAATTTCAAATATCTATTCATATCATATTTAAATGAATTTGGTTCACCTAAATTACAGTTATAACTATTTATTTGATTTACAAGATTATCTAAATTTTGCAAAGAATATATATATGATGATTTATAACTATTAACAGCTCTTTCAAGTTCCAGTTCAGTAATTCCTTCATTAATAATCTTATTAATTTCATTAAATGTTTCTTTTTTAAGTAATTCTAAATCACAATTTAATTGAGCCGTGATTGTAATAAAAAATGCGCCGTCGTATTTTGCCGAATATTGGAATGTTGAAACATCTTGAGCAATTTGCAAATTATGAATAAGTTGCTTTTGGAGTCTTGAACTTTTAGAACCGGCTAAAATATCTGCAAGCACATCTAAAGCAGCGTCATATTCGGCATAACCTTTTTCCGATTTCCACGCAAAATATACTTTAGATAATTGAACATTATCTTCATGAATAATTTTATTTATATTTTCAAGCGTTTGAAATTCAATTTGAATTTCTTTTATTTTGTCTTGATTTGGAATTTCTTCAAAATATTTTTTGGCTAGTTTTACCGCGTTTTCTTCGTCAAAATTTCCGCCAATAACAAGACTTGCATTATTAGGACTATAATATTTCTTGAAAAATTCTTTTACATCATCTAACTCAAATTTTTCAATATCTTTCATCCAACCTATTGTAGGCCAATTATAAGGATGATTTGACGGGAATAAATTTGAAAATAAAATTTCCCAAGCCAAACCGTAAGGCTGATTGTCATAATTTTGCCTCCTCTCGTTCATCACAACGTCTTTTTGATTTTCAAGCTTTTCTTCAGTCAATGCCGGTAGTAAAAATCCCATTCTATCGGATTCTAACCAAAGTGCCAATTCCAAACTATCAGATGGTAAAGTTTCATAATAATTTGTTCTATCCATACTTGTAGAACCGTTTAAACTTCCACCAGCTTCTTGAATATATCTGAAATGCATTTCTTTAGGAACATTTTGAGAACCTTGAAACATCATATGCTCAAATAAATGTGCAAAGCCAGTTTTATTTGGAATTTCATTTGCTGAGCCGACTTTATACCAAATGTTTACCGCAATAGTCGGGAAAGAATCGTTTTTATATAAAATAACTTCTAAGCCGTTTTTTAATGTGATCTTTTTATACTCGATGTTTAATAAATCTTTCACTTAATTCCTTATTGATTTAAAATAAATTCTATTCGTTCTAATTTTCCGTCAATGTTTGATCTGGGATTAATTCCAAATATTTTTGAGAGCAAAGGATAAATATCAATATTTTGAATTGTACTTATTTGAAAATTTTTTCTGAATGCCGGTCCTTCTGCTAAAAATATTCCATGCATATCAAGTTCATTATTATCATATCCATGATTTCCTTTAGAGATTGTATTATTCATTTTTTCTAATATTCTTTTATCAACAATTGTCCATCCCAAATCAGCCATCATAAATATTGATGATAAAAAGGGATGTTTAGAGTAATGATAATATTCAGGAACTTCATCTTTGAGATAAACTTTATAATGATTTTCATTTTCTTTTAATAAACTGTAAACTTTTTTTATATCTTTTTCTTTTGGTTCAATAAACGCAAAAGTTTCATTGTTTTCAAATTTTAAATTATAATTTTTAATCAATTCTTCAATATTAATAATTTTTTCCTTTTCAATTTCTGTCATTCCATGATCGGAAACTAAAATTAAATTCACACTGTCTTTCATTTCAATTTCAATCAGTTTAGAATTTAAATACCCGATTAACGAATCCAAACGTTTTATTGATTGGTTTACTTCAAATGAGTTTGGACCAAATTCATGTCCGAATGTATCGGTATCATGAAAATATACTGTTAAAAAGTGTGGTCTTATATTTTGAGGTAAACTTAGCCAATTTATTACTTCATCTAGTCTTTCTTTATAAGGTTTACTATGATCGTAATACTCAAAATAATTCGGTCTTCTATAATCTAAATCAATATCAGAGCCGGGCCAAAAACAACTTGCTGTAATAATTCCATTTCTTCTTGCTGTTTCCCAGAATGCTTCACCTAAATACCATTTACTTTGTCTTACGCTTGCTGCATCACCTATTTTATATTTTTCACCTGTAAATGGATTTATAAAAAAATTTGCAATAATACCATGATTTTCCGGATACATTCCGGTAATAATTGAGTAATGATTTGGAAATGTTTTAGATGGAAAACAAGGTTTTAATGATTTAGCTTTTACGCCATTTTGCCGCATCATTTCCAAATTTGGAGTAATTCCCCTATCGCAGTAATCCCATCTGAATGCATCGAATGAAATTAAAATAACATAGGGTTGATTTTTCGCAATTAATGTAATCGAGAAAATAAAGATCAAAAAAGCTGTTCTTATAAATTTCATAGAATTTTAAATTATTTTTTACAACTTAAAAGATAATGAAAAATTCCACCATCTTTCTCTTCCATACCAAACTAAAGCACTTTTAGAATTATGTGCAGTTCCATCAAGCGCATCAATTATATAATCTTTATTGTTAAATATATTGAACGAGTCAAAATGTAAAATAAGTTTTTCTATGAAATGGGTATTTAAATTTAAAATTGCGGAAATATGCAAATCAGCAATAAAATAATTTGGTAGCTTCCATGAGTTAACACCTTCATCGGATTTAAAACTTCTTAAGTTTGGATTGAAATCCGCAAAGTGATTTCCATAAAATTTTACTATCGGATTTATTCTTAGTGAAAGATTTTTAAAAATATTGTTTTCATATTCAGCACTAAATAAAGCTGTAGTCATTGGAGATCCGCCGACATAAACATTCTTTACATACGATGAAACAATTGATTTTTGTGTAGGATCTGATTCCGGAGCCACGACTGCAAAAACATTATCTGTCCATTTATTAACAGCATTTGAAATCATCCCTTCAAATTTTAATGATGAATTCATTCTCCAAGTTGTAGATAATTCAATACCAATATGTCTTGAAGACGCACCTGATAAATTAAAAAAATAAAATTGGTTTGTGTTAATATCGCTTATTGTTTCACTTAATGCTTTATCTTTCCACAAAGTATAATAGATATTTGAATTAAATTTAATTTCAGAAGTTTTTAATCCATATCCCATTTCTACATTGAATATTTTTTCGTTTTTAACATTTTCATATTTATGATTTGTATAATCATAAACATTTTCCGCTAATGGTGCTTTTGAAAAATATCCAATATTAAAAAATAAATTGTTCACATTATCCAAATTGTAGTTGGTCCCAGATTTAATCGTATAACCAAAAATATCAAACCAGTTTGTTTCTCTTTGAGAATCATTACTAAGATAATTGAAATAATCTAGTCTTTTATATCCCGTTGATGAAACTGAAATATTAGCATATAAAAGAATATTATTCAATTGAATTTCGTCTTGAACAAATCCGCCGAATTGTCTAACATAACTATCCGCATCATAATCTACTTTATCGCCTTTGAATAATAATTTTTTTACATCCCAATTAACATTGCTGCTTCCTATAGTATAATCACCTCCTAACAAATTGCTGACTTCTCTATAGTTTTGGGCAGTATAATATCTTGCGTCAAGACCAGAAGATATTTCCATATTATCTTTTTTAAATCTAATATTTGAAATCAGTCCATACCAATTATGCCTATGAACAGTAAATCTTAAAGCGTTTTCCGTAAAATTTAATTTGGGATCAAAATTTGTATTAATATTATTTGAATTTTTTATCCATTCACCGTTAAAATCAATTAGTCCATTTTCAGTCCTGTTAAAATTAACCCAAGGAGGAACAGTTCCGCCGCCGTCTCCATAAGAATAATACATAATATTTGAAAGAATCCAATTTTCATCAATCTGCCAATTATGATTTAGATTAAATGTTGGTTTATGAAAAACATTATCTCTTAAATTCAACGGTTTTCCATTTAAATATCCCCAATCAGAATTAAAATTTTTACCACGAGCTTTCCATTCATCGATTGTAAGCATTGTAAGACGCTGGCCGTGTTCCTGTGATGAACCAATAGCTTGAAGTTCTAGCGAATGATTTCCATAAATTCCGCCAATAGCCAAATAATATGAGATTTCATCTACCCAAGTTTGATCTGCAAAACCATTCCAATTTTTTTTCGATAAAAAACCAGTAAGCGATAAATTCTTATTAGATAAAGTTTGAGAAAAACTGAAAGTTTTCTTTTGAAAATTTTCTGAACCTAATTCAATACTAAGTTTAGCAAAATTTTCTATTGAATAAATTCCTTTTGTTAAAAAATTAACAGAACCACCAACTGTAGAAACTGAAAATGGATTTGAACCTAAACCTCTTTGAACATTTATTCTTTCAAGAACATCTCCAATTCCTGCCCAATTTGACCAATAAATTTCTCCATTTTCAGGGTTATTAACAGGAACGCCATTTAACATTACAGCAATATTTGTATGATTAAAACCGCGTATTGAAATTTTATAATCACCCATACCACCGCCAAGAGAAGAAACAAAAATACTTGGCGAATTTTCTAAGATAAATCCTGCGTCTCTATTCCCAATTAAATTTTCTATTTGATTTTCTTCAATCTCATAATTTGCAACCGGTGTTTTTCTAAATTTTGGAAGCGAAGCAATTACAGTTGTTTGTTCAAGCAATATTTCTTTGGGAATTAATTTAACTGATATTTTTTTCTTTGGAGGAATTTCAATTTCTTTCGTAATATCTAAATATCCAAGATGTGAAAATTTGACGAGAAAATTACCTTTTTGAGAAAAGGCTAAAGAAAAATTACCACTAGAATCGGAAACTGTACCAATATTAAGTTTTGGCACATATATATTTGCAAATTCAATAGGTTTATTATCTAACGAATCTCCAATAACTCCAACAAATGTAAAACTTTGTGAAAAAACTTTGGATGCCAGCAAAAGAATAAATAATGCTTTTTTCATTTTTGAACTTTCTTACAATCATATTCAATTTCCAAAAAACCGAAAATCGTATAAATTATTGACAAAACACTTAAAAATTAAAATTACAAATTAAAAACCAGTTATAAAATTATTACAATTATTTTGAAATAATTAATTTTTTTTTGACAAATGCAATGTTAAAAAATTATTAAATCTATTTTTTATTTTGGAAAGGACAACATTTTTACAAATATTTAAGTATACAAATCATAAAAAGTCGCAAGATTTATCAAATTATTACCTAACAAAATAGGAGATATTTATGCCTCAAAAAAAATACTTTAAATTAACCTTAATACTGATAATTCTGTTTAGCTTTGGTTCGCTATTCGCACAGGTTACAACTTCGTCTATTAACGGATTAGTAACTGACGGCGACGGAAATCCGTTACCAAGCGCTAACGTTATTGCAGTTCATACGCCTTCAGGAACAACATATGGTGCTTCAACTCGTTTAGACGGAAGATTTTTTGTAGCTGGTATGAGAGTCGGAGGACCTTATAAAGTTACAGCATCTTATGTTGGATTCAAAAATCAAGTAAAAGAAAACGTTTATCTTAACCTTGGTGTATCAACAGATATCGATTTTGTTATGTCGGATGAAGGCATTCAATTAGGTGAAGTTGTAGTTGCCGGCGAAAGAAACGCTATTTTCAGTTCTGAAAGAACAGGGGCTGCAACAGCCATTACAAAAGAAGCAATAAAAGCTTTACCTACAATTACTGGTAGAATAGGTGATTATGCTCGTTTAACACCGCAATTCAGCAGAGCAGGTGTTCCTGATGGAAGCGGCGCTCAAGGTTTTTCATTTGCTGGACAAGATAACCGTTATAACAATATAGCCGTTGACGGTTCATATTTCAACAATTCATTTGGTTTAGCCGGTCAACCTGGCGACAGAACAGGTGTAGCGCCAATTTCAATGGATGCTATTGAACAATTACAAGTAAATATTGCTCCTTATGATGTTAGACAAGGCAATTTTGTCGGTGCCGGTGTTAACACAGTTACAAGAAGTGGAACAAACGACTTTTCTGGTACAGCATATTACAAATTCAGAGATGAAAGTTTAGTTGGTACTAAAGCCGGAGATATTGATTTCAATCCCGGAACTTTTAATTATAAGCAAGTAGGTGTAAGTTTAGGCGGTCCTATCATAAAAAACAAATTATTCTTTTTTATGAACTTTGAGAATGAAGCACTTACAACACCTGCTACAACTTTTACTGCAAACAACGGAAGTGATCCTGTTGCAGGAAATATGACTAGAGTTTTAAAGTCAGATTTGGATAACTTAAGTTCTTATTTAAAACAAAATTTTGGATACGAAACCGGTGGATATCAAGGATATGATTTTGAAACACCGGCAACTAGATTTATTGGAAAATTAGATTATAATATTAACGAAAACAATAAATTAAGTTTACGTTATACACATTTAGATTCAGAAACTGATGTGCTTATGTCTAACTCTTCATCATTAGGATTTGGCAGCAGAAGAACAAATTCAAACTCTATAAACTATGAAAGTTCAAACTACAGTATTTTGGAAAATATTAGATCAATTGTTGGTGAATTGAACACAAGAGTTGGCGATAATATGGCTAATAATTTGATTGTTGGTTATACCTACCAAGATGAAAGCCGTGGTTATAAGAGTGATAAATTATTTCCAATGGTTGACATTTTAAAAGACGGATCTAACTATATTTCATTTGGTTTTGAACCATTTACACCAAATAACGAACTAAGATATAAAACTTTCCAAATTCAAGACAACTTCTCAATTTACGGTGCAAATCATAATTTTACATTTGGATTTAGTTTTGAATATTACAAATCGGAAAACGTATTCTTCCCTGGATCACAGAGTGTTTATGTATATAATTCCTTGGATGATTTTTATGCCGACGCAAATTCATATTTGAACAATACAGCTTCACCAGTTACCGTTAGAAGATTTCAGGTAAGATGGTCAAATATTCCTGGTATGGACAAACCGGTTCAGCCTCTTGAAGTTAACTATGCGGGACTTTACGGTCAAGATGATTGGCATTTAAATAAAGAGTTGAAATTAACCTTAGGATTAAGAATTGACGTTCCTTTCTTTGGTAATACAGGATTCGATAATGCTCAAGCTGATGCGCTGAATTTCAAAGATGAAGATGGAAATACAGTTCACTACTCCACAAGCAAATTACCTAATGCAAACCCATTATTCTCACCAAGAATTGGTTTTAACTGGGATGTAAATGGAAGTAAGGCAACACAGGTAAGAGGCGGAACAGGTATCTTTACTGGAAAACCTGCATATGTATGGATTTCAAATCAAATTGGCAATAATGGCGTGTTAACAGGTTTTGAACAACAGGATAATACTACTGCAAGATCTTTCAATCCTGATCCTAACCATTATAAACCTACTTCAGTTAATGGTGATCCGGCATCAAGTTATGAGTTGGCATTTACCGATGAAGACTTTAAATTTCCGCAAATTTGGAGAACAAACTTAGCTGTTGATCAAAAATTACCATTTGGTTTAATTGGAACTGCTGAAGCAATTTACGGAAAGGATGTAAATGGCGTTTATTATATAAATGCAAACTTAGCCGATCCTAATACTTATTTTACCGGTGTTGATAACCGTGCAAGATGGACAACCAGCAATAGAATTAATAGCAATATAGCCAATGCAATAGTACTTAAGAATCAAGATGTTGGTTCATCTTTAAACCTTTCTGGTTCAATTGAAAAACCATTTAGCGATAATTGGTTTGCAAAAGTTGCTTACAGCTATGGTTATGCAGAAAATACAGTTGACGCAGGTTCAATAGCTTTTGGTTCATGGAATAACAATCAACATAGCGGAAATCCTAATGATCCAGGTGTTGGATATTCAAACTATTCACCGGGAAGTAGAGTTTTTGCAGCTGCTTCATATAGATTAGAATATTTTGATTTTGGCGCTACAACTTTCTCATTATTCTGGGATGGATATACTCCAGGAAATGCAAGTTATGTATTCAGCGGTGATATAAATGGTGACGGCGGTACAAGCAACGATCTTATTTATATTGCTAACGATAAATCAGAAATGAATTTTGTTGACATTGTTGATAATAGCAATAATGTTCTATTTTCTGCTAGCCAACAAGCTGATGCATGGGATTCATATATTGAACAAGATGATTACTTAAGCGAACATAGAGGTGAATATGCTGAAAGAGGTGCTGCATTCTTACCAATGGTATTTAGAGCAGATTTCAGCGTTACTCAAGAAGTGTTTATGGAATTATTAGGTGCAAAGAATTCATTGCAATTTAGAGTTGACTTCTTAAACTTCGGAAATTTACTCAATCCGGATTGGGGTGTAAATCAAAGATTTACAACTACTACTCCATTAGTTGTTGTAAAAAATGCTTCTGCTAATGCTGAAGGTGAAGTTCAATATCAATTGGCAAGAACAGGCGGTAAATTAATTTCTGAGACATTCCAGCCAACTGCTTCAATTGACGACGTTTTCAGAATTCAATTATCAGTAAGATATAGCTTCAATTAAAAGTTTTTTTAGAAACTTTTTTAAGGCTGCAAAATATTGCAGCCTTTTTTTTTATATTTAGTATTCATTGAAACCAACAATTTTAAATGGGTTTATAAATGGAAAAATTAAAGTCTCTTGACATCAAATTAGTTATTACAGATGTAGACGGAGTGCTTACTGATGGAGGATTGTATTATACAAATGATGGATTGATAATGAAAAAATTTAATGTAAAAGACGGTATGGGAGCAAGAATAATAAAAAATTTTGGCATCAAAACAGCAATTATTTCAACCGATACTTCTGAGGTTATTAGAGTTCGCGGAGAAAAGATGAATATTGATTATTTATTTTTAGGAATTTGGGATAAAGAAAATAAAATGAAGGAAATTTGTGAACTTGAAAATATTCTACCAGAAAATGTTGCCTTTATTGGTGATGATGTGAATGACATAGGTATTATAAATGAAGTTGGATTTTCTGCTTGCCCAGTTGATGCTGTAGGTGAAATAAAAAATAGAGTAGACTTAGTTTTGCAAAATAAAGGTGGAGAAGGAGTATTTAGAGAGCTTATCGATCTAATTTTATCCGCAAAAAAATAAATCGATAATTACATTTTTTACATATTTCTTATAAACTAACAATAATCAAAATTTTTGCGAATATATTAATAAAATTTTTGATTATTGTAAAAATCCTATTTATTACATATTGACTATTATTTTTTTAAATAATGATATAAAAATTTTGTTCGATAAAATTTAAAACTATATTAACTTAATTTAAGATTTTATTGTTTAATATGGATTAAGAAAGAAATATTTCTTAGTTTTTTATATAAAAATTACTAAAAATAGTAATAAACAAGTGAGGCAGCATAATGAAAAAAGTATTTATATTTTTTCTAATTTTAACCAATATATACTTTGCCCAAGTTGAAAATGAAGATAGCTTGCGAGTCTATAAAACCAGCTGGTATTTAGGCGGCGGAATAAGTTATCCTAGATATATGGCAATAAGTGATCAATCAATTGCATCACATGAAAATATTGGGGCATACCTTACACTTGGTTATAATTTAACAGAACATTTTGGTTTCAGACTTTCACCAGGATATGTAATGTTAAATTCATTCTATTATGGAAATGGTCGTGAAGAAGTCGATAATTTTGTAAACATGGGAATGATAAACTTAGAAGCACTTTATACTATTTTACCGTGTGAAAGAATTTCTCCGTTTGTTTTGATCGGATATGGAATTACGTACTTTAAATCTACAAATCCATATATGGGTAGTGTGCGTGAGGCAATGAAAGACGCCTGGGTTGGTTATCAAGCACTATTAGGATTAGGCGCCGAATTTAAATTTTTTGACGATGTAAGTTTAAAAGCCGAATTTGATTATGTAACTGCATCAAATAATAAAATTGACGGGAATGATCACATCAACGAAACAAAAGGACTTCTATTCAGCAACGGCGATTCATATATGAATCTCAAAGTTGGTATTGTTTGGTATTTTGATAGAGGAGAGAGATCAAGAATATGTGAACCATTCGGTATTAGAGAAGTCATAAAAGAAGTTCCCGTTGAAAAAATAGTTGTTGATACAGTTTATATTGAAAAAATTGTTGAAAAAGCAGTGACAAAACGTGAATCATTTGTTTTGGAAAATGTAAAATTCAAATTTGATAAAGACGAATTAACTGAAGAATCCAAAGCTATACTAAATAATGTAGCCGTTACTTTGAACAAGTTCCCTGATGAAAAAATTGAAATACTTGGTCATACAGATAGTATTGGTACAGATGAATATAATTTGGACTTATCCGAAAGAAGAGCAAATTCTGTTAAAAATTATTTGATAACTCGCGATGTAAATGGCGATAGGTTATATACGGGCGGCTGCGGAGAAAGAAAACCTGTTGCCGATAATGGAACTGAAATCGGTCGCGCAATTAATAGAAGAATAGAATTTAGTATTTATAAAGGTGTAAGTGGTAAATGCTCAAAACAAATTGAGGGTGATGCTGATATAAATGGATCAGAATTTGAAAATGCCGTAAAAAATAGTGAACAAGTTAAGATTGAAGGTGTATTCTTTAAATTCGACAGCGATGTATTAACTCAAGAATCTGAAAAAACTTTATTGCACGTAGTTGATATTCTAAAACAATATCCTAACGCAAATGTTGAGATTCAAGGACACACTGATAGCCTAGGTAATAATCTTTATAATGAGTTCCTCTCGGAGAAACGAGCAAAATCTGTTAAGAAATTTTTAGTTAAAAACGGAATTAACGAATCCAGATTATCAACAATTGGATATGGAGAATCAAAACCAATTGAAGATAACGGAACCGCGTATGGAAGAGCTGTAAACAGAAGAATTGAATTTAAAATCAGTAACTCAGATAAAATACAAATACAATCTTCAAAACCTGCTAAAGTAAATCTTGACCAATTTGGAACTTTGGAAGAAAAAGAAATTGCTAAAAGCATTGAAATGGGTGAAAAACTTGTATTTACCAATGTTCACTTTAAGACAAACAGCGATGTAATAACAAGCGATTCTAAAAAAATATTGGATAATGCTGCCAATGTTTTATCAAAAATGCCGAATGTAAATATTGAAATTCAAGGTCACACTGATAGTGATGGAAATGACCAATACAATCAGGTATTATCTGAAAAAAGAGCAATTTCTGTTAAAAATTATTTAGTACAGAAAGGAATTTCAGTCGATCGTTTAACAACTGCCGGTTTTGGTGAAACTCAACCTATTTCAGATAATTCAACCCCAGAAGGAAAAGCTAAAAATAGAAGAATTGAATTCCAAATTTCTAAGTAGCTTAACTTAATATTTATAAAATCCCTATTTTGGTTTTCGGAATAGGGATTTTTTTTAAATTATTTCCAACACCAAACCCATAATTTATACAAATCTCAAAATAAATTTTAAAAAACGTTCTTTTTTAAATAAAATTTGATTAAAATCACAATATTTTCTTATTTCTGTATTTAATTATGTTTATTCTTTAAATTTATATAATAAACAGAAGCATTTTAATATAAAATGAAAGTTATATGAAAACAAAAATTTTTCCCGCCGTTTTGGTAAGGATTATTTTTCTAATGTTCTTATCACATAATATTTTTGCCCAACCTCAGATGTGGGAAAGTTCTTGGGGAATTGGATTTGGAGGAACTTATCCTAGATTAATGGGAATTACGACACCAATGATATCCGAAGATGAAAATTTTGGATTCTATCTTGATTTAAATAGAAGCTTTAATGAAAATCTATCTGCAAGATTTAGACCTTCATTTTTGCATATGGAATCTTCTTATTATCAAGATTCCGATCAAAAAATTGTTAAAACAAATTTACTAAGCGGTAGTGTTGATTTTTTATATGAAATATTTCCGTGTTCATATATTTCTCCATATATTCTTACCGGATTTGGATTTCAAGTTTTTAGACCTACAGGAGCGCCATCAAAAAAAATTGATAAAACTCATTTTCGGTATCAGTACGATTTAGGAGTTGGACTAAAAATTTATTTAAGTGAATATTGGAAACTTAATACGGAAATTAATTATTTAACATCTTCACATAATTACTTAGACGGAAATATTCAAAAAAATGAATTGAAAGGTCTTTTTAAGACAAACGGCGATTCTTACATGACTTTCAGTTTAGGTGTAAATTGGTATTTTGAAACCGGAGAAAAATCAAATATTTGCGAAAACCCTTCCGGACTAAGAGAGAAACCAAATCAAATAATTGAACATAATACTTACATTACTAATAACTATGGCAGCGAACCAAAAGAAATAATAAAAAAAGAAATTGAACAAGTTGAAAAAATAATATTATTTGGAGTAAACTTTGAGTTTGACAAATCTACCTTTTTACCGGAATCTTATCCAATTTTAAAACATTTGTTAACAGTTTTGCAAAATCATCAAGAAATAAACATTGAAATCCAAGGACATACCGATAATTATGGAACTGATCTTTATAACATTGGACTTTCTCAAAGACGCGCAGATGCCGTAAAAAATTATTTAATAGACAATGGCATAGATTCAAAAAGGCTAATTGCGACAGGATTAGGTGAAGGATATCCAATAGCTGATAATAATTCATCAAGAGGAAGAGCATTTAACAGAAGAATTGAAATTAAAATTACCAACGAAGATAAAATAAACATTCCTCTTTTAAAACAAAGTAAAGAATCAATAATTCTTGATACAATTGTAAAGCATGAACAGAATCTGATTGCTAAATCAACTAAATTAGGAGAAAAATTAATTTTTACAAATATACAATTTAATGTTAATAGTGATATAATTACTGAATCATCCAAACATATTCTAAATGATATAAAAGAAATTTTATCCAAAATACCTGATTTTGATGTCGAAATTCAAGGATATACGGATAACGATGGTGATGAATTTTCTAATCAAATTCTATCAGAAAAAAGAGCAATTTCTGTTAAAAATTATTTAGTACAGAAAGGAATTGCTGTACATCGTTTAACAACAGCCGGCTTTGGTGAATCGAAACCAATATCCGATAATTCAACTCAGGAAGGCAAAGCTAAAAATAGAAGAATAGAATTTGTTATTATAAAATAATACTTATTAAATTACTTTATAAATCCCTATCTTGTTTTTCAAAATAGGGATTTTTTTTAATCAAAAATAAATTATTATGCTAAATAGATCAGTAAAACCTGCTCCGAACGGAATCATTAAATTTAAAACTCCAATTATTGAAAAAATAATTTCCGATAATTCTTGTAATATTTATTTTAATAAAAAGGAAACGCTTCCAATAGTTCAATTAAATATTTACATTCCTTCAGGAAGTATTTATAATCCAACGGGAAAAGAAGGCGTTTCTTATCTTACTTCAATGCTTCTTGACGAAGGTGCTGGTAATTTATCTGGTTTTGATATTTCCGACAAGCTTGAATTGATGGGCTCAATATTAAATATTAATTCTAATAAGGAATTCACGTCAATTTCTTTGCTTTGCATGAAGGAAAAATTAGAAGAATCTCTAGATATACTTTCAAAAATAATTTTACAACCGAATCTCAGCAATGACGATTTTAATAGACAAAAGCTTAAACTTATTACAAAAAATATCCAATTGGAAGACGATCCATCGTTTGTTGCCTCAACTTTATTTAACAAAACTATATTTCAAAGAACGTCTTATCAATTTCCTTCAAGCGGAACGAATAGTTCGTTAGATAATATTTCTAATTTGGATGTAAAAGATTTCTTTAACAATAATTTTATTCCAAACGGCTCATTTATAATTGTCGTTGGCAATTTAGAAAAATCCGAATGCCAGACTATTATTAATAATTATTTAAGTAACTGGAAATCCGTTGAGCGTATGACGCCAATTTTCCCAAAAATTGAGTCAAATAAAAAAATTGTTTTCTCAAGTAAGACTGATGCTGTTCAAAGTGAATTAAGAATCGGCCATTTCTCAAAGGGAAGAAATACAGAAGACTTTTATGCGCGAACAATATTAAATTCAATACTAGGCGGACAATTTTCAAGTCGGATAAATTTAAATTTAAGAGAAGCAAAAGGCTATACTTACGGCGCTCATTCAAATTATAATTACAATGCTTTGGGAAGTACTTTTTTGGTTTCAACATCGGTTAAAACAGAAAATACAGGCGACGCTATTAAAGAGATTCTTTATGAATTGAACGAAATTAAAAAAGATATTAAACAAAGTGAAATAGATTTTGCGAAATCTTATTTAATAAGAAGATTCCCGTCAATGTTTGAAACTTATTCACAAATTGCTTCAAACATATCGTTAATTCCTTTATTTGATCTGCCGGAAAATTACTTTGAAACTTACGTTGATGAATTGGATAAAGTTACTATCGAAGACGTGTTAAAAGCAGCAAATGATAATATTGATTTTAATAAGTTGCTTATTACGGTTGTTGGAGATGAAAATTCAGTTAAAGATCAATTAAAACAATTTGATGAATTTGAATTAGAAAATTTATAAAAGTGTAGAAGGATTTACAATCCGATCCCCTCTTTTCATAATTTGTGTAAGTTCATCCTGGATTAAAAACCAATCATCAACATTTATTCTGAAAGTTTTAGCTTGACCGTTTTTCATATTACTCAAATGAAATCTGAATATTGATTTTAATTCTTCTGAATTTTCACCTTTCAAAAAAGTTAATCTATTAAAAAAAACCAAGCTTCTATTCCTTTCGGTCAATTTTTCATCAATTATTTTTTGAATGTTTTTATTTATGCCGGTATTATTTTCATCAATAAAAAATATTCTCGGAGAGTTAAATGACGAAATAATCCTTTTAATATTTGATTTAATTTCCGGTGTTTCAATATCATCAGATAGATC
This sequence comes from Ignavibacteriota bacterium, assembly GCA_016713565.1. NCBI lineage: Bacteria > Pseudomonadati > Ignavibacteriota > Ignavibacteriota bacterium. Next base: position 268,874 of record JADJOX010000008.1, on the reverse strand, counting down.
AAAATTCAAATTATCCGAATCATCGTCTAGCTCAATAAAGTATTCTTTTTTTGCTTTAATAAGATTTTCAGCAACTATAGTAGAATTAACTTCTAAAGGTAAAACGGCGCCAAAATGAATTGGATTTTCTGTCAGTTCGTTAAATTCCGCTTCGTTTAACTCTTCCACATTCTGAAGTATAAATCCTATAAAGCAAAAATCTCTAACCAAATTTTCTTCATTTTTAAAATCGGCAATCAATTTAATAATTTTACCGGATTCAATAATTAAATTGGTCAACCCATTTATTTTTTCTTCCGAAGAACTAATTACAACCGGCTGATTGGTAAACTCAATATTAATATCTTTAATTATTTGTGCAATCGGAACATCTTCGGGCAATCTAACAATCAAACTGTTTTTCAGTGAATCACTTTTACCATTTTGGATTTTGCCGTTTGTTATCCAATTTTCACTTATTCCATAATCCGATAAAACTTTTAAAAACTTTTCATCAATAATTCTTTTACTAATTGAATCAGATTTATTTGAAGGCATACTTATATTGACAAAGCCGAGTAGAACGTTCAATAACAACAGAAAAACAACAACCGAAGTCAGAATGTAAATTATTTTTCTTTTAGTAATCATTTATAAACTACTGAATATTATGTACTTTATTCGTTTGTAAAGTTTGGATTTCTTTTTTCCAAAAAGGCAAGTGTGCCTTCTTTGAAATCTTTTGTGTTACAGCATTTTGCAAATAACTCAGCTTCCAAATTCAACCCGTCTTCCAAATTTAAATTATTACTTGTTTTAATTGCACTTAACGCGGCATTTACGGCTAATTGTCCTTTGGAAGCTATTTTATTAGCCAATGTTTTGGCTTCCAACATTACATCTTCTGGCGCTGCAATTTTATTAACAAGACCTATTCTATAAGCTTCTTCGGCGTCAAACAAATCTCCGGTTAGAATATATTCAGCGGCTCTTCCGGAATTAACCAATTTTGTAAATCTTTGTGTGCCGCCGTAACCGGGAATTATTCCCAAGTTAATTTCCGGCTGACCGAATTTTGCGCGGCTACTTGCAATTCTTATGCTGCATGCCAATGCTAATTCACATCCGCCACCTAAAGCATAACCGTTTATAGCTGCAATTACAGGCTTACCGCAATTTTCAATTTTACTGAAAACATTCTGACCAAACAGCGAAAACTCTTTTCCGCTTTCTAAATCGCAACTTCTTAATTCTTTAATATCAGCGCCGGCAACAAATGCTTTATCTCCGGCACCTGTTATAATTATAACTTTTGAACTATCTGATTTTATTTCGGTAAATATTTGATCTAATTCCTTTAGCAGTTCATTGTTAAGCGCATTTAACTTTTCGGGACGATTTATTTGAATTAATAAAATATCATCGTCTGAAGAAACAATTATATTTTTAAATTCCATTTAAATTTTCCTTATAATGTTGCGGCTACAGGAATTGTTATTCGTAAATCAAGATAGACAAACTGGTATTGGTACAAATAATTATAACCGGCTGAAACATCCATAAGAAAAAGAGACAACCCAACGCCGGCATGAAACCCAAATTTAGAAAAGTTATTTAATTGATTTTTTTTTCCTAAATCAATTTTATACTGACTAAATTCTGTGATATATGCGTAGGAAATTCCACCTTCAATAAATGGCATTAGAAGAATTGCATCATCAACAATAGGTTTGAAAAAATATTTTGAACCAATATCTGCTGTGAATAATGAAGAATTTAAAGTGGAAAAATCAGAAGTCTTATAGTAATTATAATTACCATAATAAATTTGGTAGCCTAATTTTCCGTAGAAAAAAACCGGTAGGAATTCAATATCTGTATAGGAAATTGCAGCATTAAAACCGGGACCAATATCATTTTTTCTGCTAAATTCTCCAATAGGAAATCGTGGTCCTACACCAAGTGTAAAAAAGGCGCCTTTTGCACTATGGCCATTATCATTTTGAGCAACTAATAACCCTAAAACAAAAAAGAAGATAAAAAAAATATGTTTATAGAAATTCATTTTATTCGAATCTATTTGAGCAAATTTGTTCCAATACCAAATTCATATACTAATCTGCCGCCAATTTTGGATGTGGTAAATATTAAATAAAATCCTAACGCAGCAAAAATAACAAATAAATAGTTTAATTTAGATTGATTTTTCTTTTTTAATATTATGTAAGTTTTCAATACGAGCAGAAAGAAAAAATACCACAATGTTAATGTCGCAAAATATTCATGATATCTAATTTCGTTTATTAAAGATTGAGAAATTGAATTATTTTGCGTAATTGTTTGAAATTCCATGTTGCCCGTTAAAACCGAAACCGTAGCGCTTAAAACTCCAATTACTAAAAAGAATAACGAAAGCTTTTTTAGTTCATCTTTTCTGAAAAATTGACTAACGATTTCTGTTAAACAGTACAATGTAAAAAATGCTATTGGAAAATGTATGGTTAGCGGATGAATATCTTCTAAAAATTTCATAATAAATGCTTTCTATATTATAGAATTAGAGATCAGTATTGAACTTTATATAAATATAGTCCTTTCGCAGGAACAGCTTCACCTGCTGAATTACGATTTTTCTGCATTAATACATCTTGGATAAAATTTTCATCTAAATTATTAAATACTGAAAATAGCAATGTTCCTACAATTGTTCTTACCATTCCATGTAAATATCTATTGGCTTGAACCCTAAAAATTAAAAACTCTTTTGTTTCTTTCCAATTGCAATTGTAAACGATGCAAATTTTATTCTTTGTCTCGGTGTTTGCTTTACAGAATGATGTAAAATCGTATTCGCCAATAATTTTTTTTGAATGAAGAATTAGTTTATCAAAATTAATATTTCTGATCTGAGGATAATTATATGAATAATTTTAATAAAATGGATTTTTATACTTGCTGATCAAATAAATATAAGTTCTTTTTTTTGCGTCAAATCTTGCGTTAAAAGATAATTCAGCAAATTCCATTTTTGTAATTGCAATTGATTTTGGCAAGATACAGTTAAGTGAATGTTGGAATTTAAAAATTGGAATTTCTCTTTCCAGCATAAAATTAGCAACTTGTCCAATTGAATGAACACCGGCATCGGTTCTGCCGGAACCAATTAAATCAATTTTTTCCCGCGAAATTTGATTAACGGCTTTTGATATTTCATCTTGAATTGTGTTTCCTTCGGGTTGCGACTGCCAACCAAAAAAATTTGTACCGTCGTATTTAACGGTTATTTTATAGTTAGGCATATTAAGTTTTAAAGAATATTAATCATTCAAACTTTCTAAAATATCTTTTTTAACTTCGGGCTCAATTTCATTTTCAGTTTTAAAACTGTGAAGTAAAACATCAACTTCCTGCAAAATACTTTTCTTAAAATATTTTGGAGCAAAAACAGACGCATCGAGCATATAAATTCGTCTAGTTTTTTCATCATAGAAAGTATAATTAATAAATGGACCTCCACCGCTTTGATTATTGAATCTCCATAAACCTTGTGTCATTATTGAATACTTTCCGTTAAAATTAACTTCCGATTGCATTTTGTAATCATCATATAGTTCAACATAAGCAGAATCATTTGTTGTTCTATAAAACTTTTCAGTAATTTTATTTCGTTCAGCGGTTATCGAATCCATATTTAAAAATTCCGGAGTTTCACTATCTTTCCAATGCACAAAAATCCATCTCTCCATATCAGAATTTACACCTCGTCTAAGCCAAACAAAATTATCTTCTTTAGATTCCAGCGCAAGCTGATAATCCGCTTGCATATAAATCATCCAACCGTATTTTGTTAATAAATTTGCTTCAACTTTTTTTTGTTCAAAATTTTTATTATAAAGTCCTTTAGCCATTCTTTTATTTGAAGCTTCCCTAAAAAAATAAAACAAATCATCTTTCTTTTCCGCAATTTGTTTTTTTAGTTTTTCTATTGAAGGCGCGGTTAAAATCATAACTAATTGGTTTGTTGCCCAAAGGTCGTATTTGTTTATTACAAAAACCGAATCGTCTTCTATTAAGCGCTTTACTTTTTCATCAATAATAGATTCCAAATAATTAGAAGTAGGCATCTTTGTACCCAAACTGGCAAGAATGACAATATTTTTCTGCATTTTAAATTTTTGAAGTTCGTCAAATCTTTTTCTTTTAATTTCAAAAAGTTCTTCCGGCTGAGGTGTATAAATTACTTTTCCGAAAGCTTCTTTAATTTTTCCTTCAACTTCGGAATAGTCCGCTGAATCGGCTATAACAAAAATCTCGTCTTCTTCGCCTTTTGCTTGTTTTTTAGTATCGCATCCTTGGAATAAAATAAATGATAATGAAATTGAGAATAAAATTAATGTCGTTTTTGTTTTCATAAAATTACAAATTTGATTTTGTTTATTATTTAACATTAGTGAATTTATATTGTTCCTCTTATATCAAATTAAGATTCGGCAGAAATAAATAATATAAAATCCACATCGATAATCCAATAGAAATAGGAATAGTCAAATTATCATCAGCCCAACCGTAAGAAATATTTTCTATAACAGCACCTATTGCACCCGCAAATATACCAATTAAATATTCACTCAGATCCCCATTTACCTTAGGTGTAAAAAGTACAACAATAATTCCAAATACAAAAAATGCAAAAGTACCTTCAAAGCTTTTTGAAAGGAATTTATGTTTACCGAATTTACGTCCTATCAATGCAGCGGCAATATCACAAATAATTAGCATTGTAAATGATGTAATGAAAATTATCTTTGGAAAAATCCATAATGTAAGCGTTGCGGCGATAAAAACATAGGATGCGCCATTCAAATTTTTCTTTTTCAAGTCATTTTCATGCTCTCGCATAATAAATCCGAAAAGATTCATTATCATTTTATTTAAAGATGGAATATAATATCTGCTGAAATCGACTAAAACCGAAACAAAAGTTATTGGTATTAAAATAGTCAGTGCTTCATGTTTGGAAATAAAATTGTAGATAATTGGAATTGAAAGTGAACAAAGGTGAATGCTTTTTCTTAGCAATTCACCTTTAAAATTAATTGAGCCGTTATCAGTTGAGGTCATTTTCAGATGCTGAATTTGTTTGATTGGAAGCACGATTATTCTTTTCTTCCATCATTTTTTTTACATGTTCCGGTATTTCAATTTCTTTTTTTGGCGGAGCTTCATTACCGTTTTTTCTTGCCGGAGGTAAATTTTCTCCTTTAAGAATTTTATTGATTTCATCGGCATCAAGAATTTCTCTCTCAAGTAATTCTTCGGATAATTTATGAAGTTCTTCAATATTTTCCGTAAGAATTTTTTCGGCTCTAATCATTCCTTTATTAACAATTGCACGAACCTCTTCGTCAATATCCTGCGCGGTTTTTTCGCTGTAATCTTGATGTTTTGTTACTTCTCTGCCTAAGAATAATTCCTCTTCATTTTTACCGTAAGCCAATGGTCCTAATTTTTCACTCATTCCCCATTCGCAAACCATTTTGCGTGCTATATTCGTAGCTTTTTCTATATCGTTTCCAGCTCCAGTAGTAAATGCGTTGAATACAATTTTTTCGGCTGCTCTTCCGCCCAACGCATACGCAATCATCGCTTCCAAATATTCTTTTGAATATGTATGTTTTTCATCTACCGGAAGATAAGTAGTTACTCCAAGCGCTCTTCCTCGTGGAATTATTGTCACTTTATGTACAGGATCTGATTCGGGAATTTTCAATGCAACAAGAACATGACCAATTTCATGATAAGCCGTTGTTCGTTTTTCCTTTTCGGAAATTATCATACTCTTACGTTCCATACCCATCATTACTTTATCTTTCGCGTCTTCAAAATCATCCATACTTACGGTAGTTTTATTTTGTCTCGCTGCTAGTAAAGCTGCTTCATTTACTAAATTCGCTAGTTCGGCGCCTGCTAAACCAGGAGTACCTTTTGCTAAAACGTTTAAATCAACTTCAGGAGCAAGTGGAATTTTTCTGGTATGAACTTTAAGAATTCCTTCTCTACCATTAACATCGGGTCTGTCAACAACAACCTGCCTGTCAAACCTTCCCGGTCTTAATAATGCCGGATCCAAAACATCAGGTCTATTAGTTGCGGCAATAATTATAACGCCGTTGTTTTGTTCAAATCCATCCATTTCAACCAGCAAAGCATTTAAAGTTTGTTCTCTTTCATCGTGACCGCCGCCTAAACCGGCTCCTCTATGTCTGCCCACAGCATCAATTTCGTCGATAAAAATTATACAAGGCGCATTCTTTTTTCCTTGATCAAAAAGATCTCTTACTCTGCTTGCGCCAACTCCGACAAACATTTCAACGAAATCCGCACCGCTAATAGAGAAAAACGGAACTCCTGCTTCACCTGCTACCGCTCTTGCCATTAAGGTTTTTCCAGTTCCGGGAGGACCCAATAACAATACACCTCTTGGAATTTTACCGCCGAGTTTTTGAAATTTTGATGGTTCTTTCAGAAATTCAATTATTTCCTGCAATTCCAATTTTGCTTCATCTGCTCCTGCAACATCTTTGAAAGTAACTTTAAGAGAAGATTGCGAGTTTAATTTTGCTCTGCTTTTGCCAAAATTAAAAATTCCTCTTGTTCCGCCCGTTCCTCCGCCCTGCATTCTTCGCATAATCAGAACCCAAATTCCAATCATTAAAATCCAGGGAAGAAAACTAATTAATACTGTAAACCATTCATTTGATTCAAGAGTGAAATTATATTTTATTCCTTTTTCTTTCCAAACTGATTGCTGCTGCTCAATAATTTTTTCAATAATTACTGTGCTGATTTTATTTGTTACAACTGTGTTTTTTCCTACGTTAACATTTTGTTCTGATTTTAACTTTATTTGCAGCACGTAATTATTGATTTCCGATTTTATTACGTTTATTTCACTTATCTTATTTTGTTCTAAAAGAGATTCGTAAACACCGTAATCAACTTCAGTAGCTTCGCCTCTATTTGTATTCAGAAATTGCATAACAATTACAGCTGCAATGATAACTGCTCCCCAGCTAAAAACAGATTTAAGAATTTTTGACCAATCAAAGTCGCCGTCGGGTTTTTGAGGTCCAAATCCTTTATTCTTTTTAGGGTTATTATTTTGTTCGTTTGCCATAAATAATTTATTAAATGGTTTATACATTTATTTCTCCGTCATTCACTTAGCGCAAAGATTGAATTCAAATTTCTATATTTTTGTGCATAATCCAATCCGTATCCAATAACAAATTTATTTGGAATTTCAAATCCAATATAATCAATTTTCATTTTATTTTTTAAGCTTTCCGGTTTCACTAAAAGACTTACAATTTTTACGCTTGCAGGTTTATAGTTTTTCAAAATATTTTTAATAAATTGGATAGAAAGTCCGGTATCAACAATATCTTCTACAATTAATATATGTCTTTCATTTATATCTGCGTTTAATTCTTTAATTAATTTAACTTCTCCGCTGCTTATCTTAGCATCTCCGTAACTGGAAAGTTTAAAGAAGTCGATTTCAATATGAATATCAATTTTTTTTACAAGATCAGATAAAAAAATAAAAGAACCATTCAAAACACCAATTAAAATAGGAAGCTTTCCCTGGTATTCCTTTGAAATTTGCTCGCCTAATTCTTTAATTCTATTTTGGATCTTTTCTTCGGATATTAATGTAACGAATTTCTCGCTGCCAACCCAAATTTCACCTTTTTCATTTTCAACTATTTTAGACATATTTTTATCGCACATTTTGTTTTTTCTGTAATTTTATAATTTTCACTTATTCGATGTCCCAATAAACAAACAACTTCATTATTGTTTATCAGAACCATCGTTTTTTCTTTTTCTGAACCTGGAATTTTTAAATCAGTTAAAACATCAGAGATTTTTTTTGTTCCTCTCATTCCTAAAAGTTTGATTTTATCTCCGATTTGCCATTTCCTTAAAATGAGTTCATCTTTAATGCAATCGCCGGAAATTATTTCTTCATATTTTGATTTTTCAGATATATTTGGAATATAATCTATTTTTTCAATTATTAAACTTTTTCCATTTACCTTGGTTTTGGAATCTAATTTCAAATAAATTAAATCATTTTTCGACTTAATTTTTCTTTTAATTAAAATTTTACCGTTTTCTTTTAATGCAGTAAATTTTTTATTAAACTCTAATTTTTTCCCGGTTTGAGCACCAATTAGTTTTTCAAACTGTAAAAAATCGTTAAAGTTAAATTCAAGTTTAAGTTCTTTTTCAAATATCAGTTTTAAAATTTCACCAAAAATTTCTTTCGGATATTTTTCGAGTTTAGTTAATTCAATAATAAATTCATTTTTATGCCTCGAAAAAATTTCACTATACACCTTTTCGATGAAAAAATTTAAAGATATATTTTGATTTCTCAATACTTCAGACGAATTCAATACGGTTTCGTTCAAAGACGGATTAATCTTTTTCAGCATTGGAGAAATCTCATTTCTTATATAATTTCTTCTGTACGATGAATCAAAATTCGTTGAATCAATAACAAAATCAATATTCTTATTTTTTAGATACTCTAAAATTTCAGATTTTGAAATACATAAAAACGGACGAATAATGTATTCTCGTTTAACAGAAATTCCGCTTAAACCTTCAATTCCGGTTCCGCTAACAAAATTTAAAAGAACGCTTTCTAAATTATCATCAATATTATGAGCCGTTACAATAAAATCAGAATTATTTTTTTTTAAAACTTCATCAAATTTTTCATAACGTATAATTCGCGCGGCTTCTTCAATTGATAACTTTTTCTTTTTCGCAAACTGTTTAACATTTGCGCTTTCACAGAAAAAATTTATTTGCCAATTCAAACATAGTTTTCTGCAAAAATCTTCATCTCTTTTTGCTTCAGCTCCGCGTAAATTATGATTTACATGAACGGCTGAAATTTCAATCTGATATTTTTGCTTAAACTTATTAAGAAAATAAAGGGCAAATACCGAATCGCCGCCGCCGCTTAATCCAATCAATATTTTTTTTGCACCATTTAGCAATTGATGTCTATTTATAAAATTTATAACATCCTGTTCAATTGTTTTTTGATGCTTTTTCAATTTTTATAAAAATTTCACTTATTCAATTTTAAGGATTTCAAATTTAATAACTCCTGCAGGCACTTTAGCTTCAACAATTTGACCTTTTTTTGCGCCCATTAAGGCGCTACCAACCGGAGAAGTTAACGCAATTTTACCGTTCTGCAAATCCGCTTCTTCTTCAGAAACCAATGTATATTTATAACTTTTCTTATTATTCAAGTTCTGTACTTCAACTGTTGAAAGAATATGAACTTCATCATCAGGCAATTTAGATGTATCAATTACTTTTGCTTTTGCAAGCATTTCTTCCAACTTACTTATTTTAAGCTCCAAATGTCCCTGCGCTTCTTTAGCCGCATCGTATTCGGCATTTTCAGATAAATCACCGTAAGATCTAGCTTCGGCAATTCTTTGAGCCATATTTTTTCTTCCATTGGTTTTTAGATCTTTTAAATCTTTTTCCAATTCATGTAATTTTTCTTGACTTAAATAAACAAAGTTTGCCAATTACTTTCTCCTATTTTTATGGCTATATAAAAAAAATTGCCATCGCTTTCGCAATGGCATGCATAAAATTAATAAAATTTAACGTTGTAAACAAGAAAATGAATATTTCTTAAGCCGACTCAAACACTTCCTTAACTCTGCAAAAAGAATTAAAATCGCAATAATTACATACCTTCTCTTCGCGATTTTCGAGTTGTGATAAATGAAAATTTCCTCTTTTTATTTTTTCGTGATATTGCAAGACCTTATCTTTGGTAGAATTTAAAAGTTCTTCATTCAATAATTTTTTTTCTTCTAATGACATCTTTCCTCTTCCTTTCAAATTGATAGGAAATTTGCCGAATTTTTCATCCTTAAAGTTCAATGAATAAATGATCATATCATTTGCGTTATAATCAATGTTTTCGCTTTCCGTTAAAATTTGTTTTCCGGCAATTAAATAAACGGGAAGCTGAAGAGATAAACCGTCAAATAATTCTTGTACTGTTGGTCTCTTACCTTTTAGTTTATAATCAATAATATTAAACTGAGCTTCGTTTACATCAACGTCAATTCTATCAATTGTTCCTCTTAATTTAACATCTCCTATTTCTACATTTTTGTTAAAATTGTTTTTTCTACTGGCAACATTCCCAAAACTATTTTCAAAAAATTTTGGAGTAAAACTTGACGCATCTTCTGTTTCGGATATCAAAAATTTGTATAAAATAGATAACTCTTTTTTTCCTTCGATGCCGAAAATTTTTTCTTTTTCAAAAAAAGCCAATGGTGAATTAAGGTTCAATGCAGTTATTTTATTTTCCGCTATTTCAAAAATTATTTTTTTCAAATAATTAAATTCGTCAGAGCCTTCATAGTTTAGCGGAATATTCTCATCAATAACTTTTTTATAGAAATCATATAAAATTGAATGTAGAATATTACCCAATTCCAAAGGTTCAATTTCTTCAGTTGGTTCTTCAATAGGTTTAATTTTTAAGACGCGTTCCGCAAAATATTTAAAAGGACACTTTGCAAAAGTTTCTAATTGAGATATGGAAAATTCTCGCTGAGAAATTTCATCTAAAAATTTTGTGATATTTTCACTTTTTGAATTTATAAACCCGTTGTAATTATCTTCATAAAGATAATTTTTCGTTCTTAGTTCTCTAATTTTATTTTTCTTTAAAATGCTATTGGAATCAATACCTGCTTTTGAAATTTCATTCAGTAATATTTCATTATTTTCATTTTGACCGAATTCTATTAACAACTCTTCTTTGGAAAATATTTTATTTATTTCCGCATTATAGTATTCTGTTGTTTCAAATACATTTTCAAGATCAGTCATAAAAGTAGATTCAACAAGTTCTGAATCTTTATCGTACTTTGGTACTGAAAGATAAAGCTGCTCTTTCCAAGAGCATAATGTTTGATAAAAATGATATTTTTCCTCAGTTTGATGAATTTCTTCCTGCTTGCGGAATGAACCCGAAAAAAATATTTCCGGCGAATATTTTGTCGGGAAATCACCATCGCATAAGCCGCCTAAAAAAAGATAATCAAAATTCAAACCTCGAATTTCATTTAACGAAGTTACGAGAACTCCGTAATCAGATTTTTCCTTTACATTAAATCTCGCCCAATTGCAAATACTTCTAATTTGTTCGGTGTAAAAACTCAGCGGATATTTTTTGTCATTTTCATTTTCTCTTTTAACCAATAAGAGAACTTCATTCAAAGTTTTTAGTAAAACCGTTAAAGCTTTAATATGTTCTTCTTCTTGCCCGTTTCCATCATCCAAAACCGTGCAAGGTAATTTTAAATTCAAAAGTACTTTTGAGAAATTCTGTAAAAATTCATCAATTGTATTTTTTTTCTTTAAGGGAATTAAAGCAGAATCTATTCTTTTTATATCCATTAAAGCTTTATTATAATTTTGCAAAATTGAGTCTTGATCTTTAATCGAAATTCTTTCGTCGTATTTAAGTAATTTCTTTGCGTCTGAAATAACCTGTTCCCAATTACTTTTTCCCAAGGTTATCTTCAGCTCATTTGCGATTGAGATTAAATTGTTCAAATCAACATTTTCGATTTTTATAAATCCATTTGTCAAAATTCTAAAAAGATCGTTATAATGATAATCCCCTTCTATCAATTCCAATAAGCTAATTGATGCAATTACAGGCGGAGAAGATTTGAGTGAAATTCTATCGGTTAGATTTAGCGGAATTCCGTACTTTTTAAAAATATCTCTTACTTTGCTTGAATAATTACCAACTATGTTAAAGACTACGCAAATATTTTCCGGCAGAACTTTTTTTTCAATTATCAATTCCTTGATAATCTTTGCCGTTGTTTCAATTTCATCGTTTCTGTTTTTTGCGTTTATTCTTATAATCTTGTCTTTAAATTCAAAATTTTTCGAATCAATTTTTGTAAATAAACCATTCTTGAGTTTTTCTCTAAATTTGAAATCCTTTTCAATAATATTTTGTTTAAATTCATTAAAGCCAAGCTGAGTAAGTCTGATATAAATTTGACTTAAATGACTGAATAAATTTTCATTTTCTATTGCATAATCAAATGAAATAGCCATATTAGATTTTACAACTTGGTTCAACTTTTCAATTATTTCAATTTCCAAATTTGTAAACTCATCAAAACCATCTATTATAATAGAGTTTACATTTGGGAAAAGTCCGCTGAATGCATGATCAAATTGACTATATGAAATAGAAATAACGTCGCTGTATATATCTCCTATTTCGTACGCAGATAACTTTCTGCATTTTTCAGAATAAGAACTGTAAATTAAAGCTATATCCGATGCCTTTAGTTTTTCACTTCCTTCCAATTTTTCCGATTCACTTAATAATTTTTCGGGAGAAATTCCATGTCGCTTATATTCCGAAATCACATTTTTAATTTTATCCAATGTGCCGAACGGAATTCCATTTGAATATGCGGCAAAATATTTCAGCTCTAATTCATCAGAAGTTTCTTTTATTAGAACCGAGGAAGCGGCTTCACTCAATATTACAAAGGGTTTAAGTTGCTTTAAAATTTTGGAATTAATTGTAGTGAATGTTTCAATATTAATTTTTGTAACGGGTGAATTTGTAAATTTGCTGATTATACTTTTCTTTAATTCTCTTAATCTTCGGTTGGTCGGAACAAGAATTAATAGATTTTCAATTTCAACCAACGGAAATTCAGATTCTAAGATTTGATCGATTGATAATGTAAAATTTTTATTCTTTGATAATATCATTCAAAATAAAAATTAATTGACTTTTCTAAATAAGACTTTATCGCCCACAACAATATTATGTTTTTTTGTATATTCGGCGTTAACTTCAACAACATATTGAGCCGGTCCGGTAGATGGCAGAGATTCCAATGAAAACGGCGTCGTATGGTTAAATATTGTTACTATTTCCAAATTTTTATTAACGTAAATTATATCCAAAGGAAGAATAGTGTTTTTCATATAAAATGATTGAAATTCCTCAGTTGGAAAAATAAACAACATTCCCTGGTTTTCATTCATTTCTTTCCTAAACATTAATCCGGTAGCTCTTTCAATTTCGTTTTCTGCAAATTCTACATCAATTGTAGAAACAAAATTTCCGTCTTTTTTCTGAAAAGTCAGTTCGCCTTCTTTTTTAAATTTATAAGTTTCTTCGTTGTTTGCCGCATGCGAAGGATTAATATGTGCTTTTGGTTTTAACAAATTTGAAAGAAGTAAAATAATGAATGCAATGATAATAACTACAACAAGAATTTTATAGACATTACTTTTTGAATTTAGAGAATTATTTTTTTGCTGTTTTGTCATCTTTTAATAAGTTAAATTTTAGAATTATTTTTAATGTTTAAAATTTATCGAAAATGTTTTAAATCTTTATATAAAAATGATAATTGAAAGAAAAATAATTGAGTTTACTCAAAATCAAACTAAAATTTTAAAAACCGGATTTGGCAGGTCATCGATTGATGATACTGTACTTGAAAAAATAGTTTATATTTCGGACGGATTAAAAGTTAAAGGATTTGCCGCATATCCCAAAATAATTACCGATAAATCACCTTGCATTATTTGGTGTCGAGGCGGCTATGGAAACGCGGGAATTTTAGATAATTTTTACGCCAAAGGAATTCTTGGACAGATAGCAAGCTGGGGCTATTTGGTTTTGGAAAGCCAATACAGAGGAAACGACGGCGGTGAAGGCAAAGATGAATTCGGCGGAAAAGATTTAAATGACATTTTAAATTTAATTCCTCTTGCGAAAGAATTTGAATTTGCTAATACCGATATTTGGGGAATTGAAGGTTGGAGTCGCGGCGGATTAATGACATATTTAACATTAACGAAAAACCATGATTTCAAAGCGGCTGTTTCCGTTGCCGGAATTTCAGAAGTCGAATGCAGTATGACAGAAAGTAATTTTATGAAAAAGTTAATTAGTTCTCATCAAGAAATAATTGATGAAAATTTTTGCAGATCGAGAACGATTTTAAATAATTTGGATAATTTCAGTAGAGAAACACCTATTCTATTATTGCATGGATTAAAGGATGAAAGAGTTCCGGTCCATCATTCTGTTGATCTTTCAAAAGAATTACTTAAGTTAAATATTGAGCATAGACTAATTCTTTTAGAAAATGGCGATCATTTTCTAAAATCACATAAACCGGAAGTAGATGAGTTTAGAAAAAATTGGTTTAAAAAATATTTAAAGAATGGAGCAAAATAATGGCAAAAAAATACTGGCTTGTTAAATCGGAGCGTTCGGAATTTTCAATTGATGATTTGGCAAAAAGTAAAAACAAAACTACTTATTGGGATGGAGTGAGAAATTATCAAGCGAGAAATTTTTTGCGTGATGAAATGAAAAAAGGCGAACTCGTTTTATTTTATCACAGCAATTCAGAGCCGAATGAAATTGCTGGAATTTGCGAAATTGTAAAAGAAGGTTATCCTGATTTTACCGCATTTGACCCAAAAGATAAACACTTTGATCCGAAAAGTAAAAAGGAAAATCCGGCTTGGATAATGGTTGATATTAAATTGCTGAAAAAATTCAATAAACCTGTTTCGCTTTCTGATTTGAAGAATAATACGAAATTAAGTAAAATGAGACTTCTGCAGAGAGGCAACAGGCTTTCTGTAATGCCGGTTGAAGAAACTGAATTTAATGAAATATTAAAAATGGCTGAAATTTCCCTTTAAAATATTAAAATAATTTCATGATCTTCTTTTGAATTTAACTCAAAATTCTTACCCACTCAAATTTCCGACAGAAACGGAGAAAGGCATTCAATGCGAAAGTTAAAATATATTTTAATGTTAAGTTTATGCTTCATCAATATTTCATGTGAAAGCGAAAAACTTCCGAAAAGTCGGTCATTATTAATGCATTCCCAAATTTAACTTTTGAAAATCCAGTAGATATTCAAACACCCGAAGATGAAACCGATAGAATTTTTATTGTATCTCAAAAAGGTAAGATTTTTGTTTTTCCAAATGACATGAATGTCAATTCAGCGGATTTATTCTTAGATATTTCAGAAAAAGTTCTTTTCGGCGGTGAACAAGGTTTGCTTGGTTTAACTTTTCATCCGGATTTTAAATCAAATGGAAAGTTCTTTGTGGATTATGTTGCGGATAATCCGAGAAGAACTGTTGTTTCATCATTTACCGTTTCTAAAGATTTAAATACGGCAATTCCTGAAAGCGAAGAAATCATTTTGGAAGTTGAACAGCCGTTCTCTAATCATAACGGCGGACAAATTGCATTTGGTCCCGATGGATATCTTTATATCAGTCTAGGTGACGGCGGGTCAGGCGGCGATCCAGGAAACAGAGCACAAGATTTAAAATCATATTTAGGAAAAATTTTGAGGATTGATGTAAACAAAAACGAAAACGGAAAATTATACGGAATTCCATTTGATAATACATTTAAAGGAAACACACAAGGATACTTGGAAGAAATTTATGCTTACGGATTAAGAAATGTTTGGCGTTTTAGTTTTGATGGCAAACATAATCTTTGGGCAGCTGATGTTGGTCAAAACGCTTGGGAAGAAATTAATATTATTCAAAAAGGCGGAAATTACGGATGGAGAATCATGGAAGGATATCACTGTTATAACCCAAGCAGCGATTGCGACACAACAGGGTTAATACTTCCAATTTGGGAATATGGTCATAATGAATCTGGCGGATATTCTATTACCGGAGGATATGTGTATGAACGAAATGATATTATAGAATTAACAAGTAAATATATTTATGCCGATTTTGTAAGCGGCAATATTTGGTCATATGATTTATCTTCCACACAAAATAAATTAATAACTAAAATAAACGGACAAATATCAACATTTGGAACTGACGGTAATCAAAATCTTTTTTTTGCCGATTACCAAAATGGAACTATTCATAAATTCGTCGGTGAAAATGTCAGCTCAATTGAAAATGAAATCAATCCGGAGTTTGTTCTTTATCAAAATTATCCAAATCCTTTCAATCCGACAACCACTATTAAATATTCAATTCACTCCGTTAATGAATATAATTCCAATTTTGTTCAATTAATTATTTTTGATGTTTTGGGAAGAAAAGTTAAAACGTTGGTTAATAAAATTCAAAATCCCGGAAATTATGAAATCAATTTAGACGCGTCATTATTACAATCGGGAATTTACTTTTATAAATTAACTGTCGGCAGTTTTTCTAAGTCAAATAAAATGCTTTTGCTGAATTAAATATTCTTCAAAATATGTTTCATTATTTGCGGAGCATGAACTCTTGCATTTTCAATAAACCATTTGCTTGTGTTCATTCCGCCGCAAACAACTCCCGCAAGATATAAACCTTTAATATTTGTTTCGTAAGTCTTACTGTTGAATTTGGGAATTTTAAATTCTTTATTGGAAAATTTAATTCCGATTTTTTTGAGAAACTCATAATCGGGTTTATAGCCGGTCATTGCCAAAACAAAATTATTCTTTAATTTTACTTCACCATTGGGAGTATTTATTACAATATCTTTTTCCTTAATTATTTTCAATGTCGAATTAAAATATGCTTTTATATCTCCATCTTTTATTCTGTTTTCAATATCAGGTCTTACCCAATACTTTACATTCTTTTCCAACGCATTGCCTTTAATTATCATTGATACTTGAGCGCCTCTTCTAAAAGTTTCAAGTGCAACGTCAACAGCCGAATTGCCGCCTCCGATAATAGCAATTTTTTCATAAGAATACGGATGCGGCTCATGGTAATAATGCTTAACCTTAGTCAGTTCTTCGCCCGGAATATTCATTAAATTAGGATGATCATAAAAGCCGATGGCAATAATTACTTTGCTTGCACAATATTCACTTTTATCCGTTATAATATTAAAACTGTTTTCCGATCTATTTATTTGATCGACTTGTTCATAAGTTTTTACATTTAAATTCCATTTATCTTTAACTCTTCTATAATATTCAAGAGCTTCAGATCTTGTTGGTTTTATTCCGTGTGAAATAAAAGGAACATCGCCGATTTCCAATCTTTCAGATGTTGAAAAGAAAATCATATTTGTAGGATAATTGTAAATTGAATTTACTAAACAGCCTTTTTCAATTAAAATGTGAGATAGATTGTTTTTTTTAGCTTCAATAGCACACGCTAAACCAATTGGACCTGCGCCGACAATCGCGATATCAAAATTTTGAATCATAATAATACTTTTATGTGATTGAAATTTCTTTTAATATTTTTGTAATTAAATATAATTATATACAAAGTAAATTGATGAATGAAAAATGAAAACATTTAAATACACTCTTTTCTCCAGATTATTTTACAAATATTCCATAATACCCGTTAATTTAATTCTTGCAGTTTATATTTTAATATCTCTTCTGTCAATATCAAGTGACTGGAGGTATATTTTCCCGCTTCTAATTAAATTAATTCTGTTTTACATCTTCAATAGATTTTACATTCGCATGTATAAAAGTTTTCCATTCACAATTGAAATAAACAACGAAGAAATGATTTGCCATGATTTCATTTTTACTAAAAGAAAGGTTGAAATAAAACACAACGACATTACCGACATAACAGGTGGGCTTTTTGCGGGAAGATCTTATACTCCGATTTACATATTTACGAGTAAAGAAAAAGTTGGTATTAGTCCTCATTTAAAGGATTATAACGAACTGCTAAAAATAATACTTACCAATGTTACAAAAGAGGTTTATATGAAATCGCTGAGTAAGATTGAAAAGAACACCATTATTACCTCAAAAAAGAAAAAGTAAAAATAGCTTTAAAATAAAAAGTCCGGCCTAAACCGGACTTCATTCTTCATATAATCATAATTATTTTGTTGGAAACACTGCATCTTGTAAAGCTTTACCAACTTTGAATTTAACTTTATTCTTAGCTGGAATTACTATAGCTTGACCGGTTGATGGGTTTCTTCCGTTTCTTTTTTTAGTTTTACCGGTAGAAAATTTTCCAACTCCTGGTAATGTAAAAGTTTTCTTTGCGTTAACAGCAATAAGACTTGCAAGTTCATCAATAAAAGCATTAGCTGTTTTTTTAGTTACTTCCAATTTAAAAGCCATATGATCAACAATATCACCCTTTGTATAAGGACCTTTTGGAGCTGCAGGTTTTTTTACAGCAGGTTTTGGAGCAGCAACTTTTTTAGAAACAGCACTTTTAGCGGCTAATTTTTTAGCAGCTGTTTTTTTAACTGCTTTTTTTGGAGCGGCTTTTTTAGCAGCTTTTTTTGGAGCAGCTTTTTTAGCGGCTGGTTTCTTTGCAGCTACTTTTTTTGTTGCGGCTTTTTTAGCAGCAGCTTTTTTAGCGGCTTTTTTTGGAGCGGCTTTTTTAGCAGCTTTCTTTGGTGCAGCTTTTTTAGCAGCTGGTTTCTTTGCAGCTACTTTTTTTGTTGCGGCTTTTTTAGCGGCTAATTTTTTAGCGGCTGTTTTTTTAGCAGCTTTTTTTGGAGCGGCTTTTTTAGGAGCAGCTTTTTTAGCAGCTACTTTTTTTGTTGCAACTTTTTTAGCTGCAGCTTTTTTTGGAGCGGCTTTTTTAGCGGCTTTCTTTGGAGCAGCTTTCTTAGCAGCTTTTTTTGGAGCTACTTTCTTTACAGCTGATTTTGCTTTTGCCATTTTTTTTCCTTTATAGATTGTTAGTTAATGAATGCACCGAAAAAATAATTATTTTATTTATTAAAAAAAAATATTTTTGAATTTTTTTTTAAACTTATTTTCCCCTTGTTGTATCTATAGTTTGCGCTCTTTGATATAAATCCAGAAATATTTTTCATTGAACTGTTAAAAATCTTTTTCAAGAATTTTAATTTGGATATTTATTTTAACTAAATTTAACATCAAGAAATAATCGATATGTTAATGAAAATATTTAATGCTGCAATTTTACTTTTACTTTTTTCGATCAGATACAATGCTCAAACAATTAATATTGACAGCGTTATAACGCCTATCAGTATTGGGGATAGCACCAATGTTGCTGATTCATTGAAGAATGAAAAGAGTCGGCCGAAACTATTTTTAAAACCTTATCTTAATACCGCTGCAGATTTGCTGAAAACATTTTTGATTGGCAAAAAATCTTTGGATTACGAAAATTACAGATCAGCACAAAATTTTTTAATGTATTTACCGCTTACTGCTCAGTATGATTTTAATGTTTTGGGAAGCTCAAATATTCCTTCATTATATTTTCAGAAAAATAAAAATCTTTCAATTACCCAAAATAATTTTTCATTTTCCAACAGTTGGAATGGTTCCAATGATCTGAGCTTGATACAAAATGAAAATGTAAACTCATTGGAAGTAAGTCCGCTTTCAAGAGGATTTATATCAAACAGTATCGGCGCGGCAGCAAATCTGAACATTGTTACACAGGACAGTATCACTTACAAACCGATTACAAGAATAAGATATTACCAAGCTCCGGATGACGAAGGATTCATTGATTTTTTGTTCGGCGTTCTTATCACCAAAGATCTTTATCTAAAATATCGACTATCAAATGAGTCTTATACCGGTAATTTTAAAAATTCAGTATATGGTGTTTGGAAATCAGATCTAACTTCTATTTACAGATTAAGCGACAGCATTTTCGTAAAATTGAATTATTATCATCTGAAATCTAATTCGGAATTGAGCGGCGGGATTAATTTGGAAACGCTTGAGAATAATTCGGTTTCATTACTAGATGGACTTTATAATTCAATTTCAACTGTGAATTTTGAAAATAGAACAAAGACAAATAAAATTAATAACGTAACCGCTACATTTTATGGGATATTATTACCAAACAGTTTTTCTAAATTAAGTATTATATACAGCGGCAATGAAGAAAAGTTTAAGCAATATGATGATTCAGCTTATCCTGATAGTATTAGAATCTCTAATGTTAATAAATATTCAAAATATTTTTTGTCATTGAATCATCATCAGCAAATTAATGATCTGGAGTTGGATTTTACTTTTGATTACGATTATAATGACTATTCTATCGATTATTACAATATTTATTCGAAAAGAAAAAGCTATGCGCTAAGCGGATTGCTGAACTATAAGCTTTTTGACAGTATCTTGATTCCCGCTGTTTATACGAGAATAGGAACTTATGAAAACCAATATGTTAATGGATTGGGTACCGACATTACACTAACTGCTGCGGGCAATCTTAAGTTGAAGTTTGGCACTTCAATATTTATGAAACCATATTTAATTTCCGAACTATATTCACTTCCCATCTCTTATCAAAATAAAAATTATATTTCCAATTACTTTTTCACAACTGAATATACCTCCGAAATTATTAAATCGTCATTGACATATTTTTCCATCAATGAAGATAATTCACCTGTACCGGTTTTCAATAATGAAAATATTCAGTCAAAAGATGCAAAAATTATTTTTCCTTATGCTGAGAAAGTTAAAACTGCGGGATTCAACATTTACTCAAATCTGAGTTTTTGGAAAGTGGAATTTTTAATTAATGCAAACATTCTCACTTCAGAAATATCAAATTCTCTTCCCAAAGACGGAAAGTATAATTTATTTTCCGGAATATATTATAGAGACAAACTATATAATAACAATCTTGATCTGAAGACGGGTTTTAATTTTTTCTATAATGATAATCTCAGTAATCAAATTTACGATTTTCAGATTATGAGATCATCAAACTATTTTATGAATAGTAATAAGCTTTCAGCATTTAAAACATATTCCGTTTCAAATACTCCTTTCAGAATTGATTTTACCTTGGCAGGCAGAATTCAAGATAGGGCGACATTCTATTTTGCTTATGAAAATATTTTTGCCCGCAATTATTTTATTATTCCTTATTATCCAATGCCATCCGGCGGTATTAAGCTTGGCATTTCCTGGGATTTGTTCGACTAATATTTTCATATTTAATAATTTACGGAACTTAAATGAAAAAGTTTGCAATTGTAATTTTTATAATTTTCGGCAATACATTATACTCACAGAAATTTTCCACATTACCGGAATTTCCTACAGAAACGGATATTATTGAGATCACTTTTAATATTAGTGAAATGACAAGAAAAGACCTTTCAGATTATAGCGGAACAATTTATACTCACACCGGACTAAATACAAACTTGGGATCTTGGCTTCACGTTATAGGTTCATGGGGAAATAATAATACTCAACCTTCATTAACCAAAGTTTCCGATAATGTTTATAAATTGACGATAAGCAATCCAAGAGATTATTACAGTTTAAACAATACCAATGAGCATATCACTTCTTTGAATTTTGTATTAAGAAGCGCCGATGGAACAAAACAAACAGAAGATCTGTTCATTCCAATTTATGAAGCGGGATTAAATATAAAAATTATTGAACCTCAGTCGCTGCATATTTATCCATTATCAGGCGAGGAAATACCGATTAAAATAACATCTAACGATGCAGACAGCTTAAAGTTATTTTTGAATAATGAACTTATTTCATCAACGGCAGGTGATACTTTAACTCAAACAATTGTCGCCGATGGCACGGGAAGGCAGTGGATTAAATTTATCGCTGTTGGAAATAATGAAACCTATGCGGATTCTATTTATTTCATAATTAGAGAAAATCTTACAATTGAAGAATTGCCTGAAAATATTCACACTGGGATAAACTATATTGACGGCAGTACAGTAACTCTTGCAATTTTTGCTCCTCATAAAAAGTTTATTTACGCGATAGGCGATTTTAATAACTGGGAGTTTGATCCGGCTGAATCAACTGACTGGGAATTTAATCCGAAATATTATTTTAAAATTACTCCTGATAGTTCAATCTTTTGGCTTACTTTAGAAAATCTGAATGTTAATCAAGAATATAGATTTCAATATTTAGTTGACGGGAATTTAAAAATTGCCGATCCTTATTCCGATAAAATTCTTGAAGAAGAGGATGATCAAATAAGCAATGAAACTTATCCAGACTTAGTTTCTTATCCTTACGATAAAACAAACTTTTCAGTGTCCGTATTTCAAACTTCTCAAACTTCTTTTGACTGGGAAGCAAATAATTATCAACGACCAAATAAAAACAATCTATTAATATATGAATTGCTTGTAAGAGATTTTGTTTCGTCTCATAATTATAAAACATTGATAGATACATTGGATTATCTTCAAAAATTAGGAATAAACGCCGTTGAACTTATGCCGGTTAATGAATTTGAAGGAAATGAAAGCTGGGGTTATAATCCTTCATTTTACTTTGCGCCGGATAAATATTACGGAACAAAAAACGACTTGAAAAATTTTATTGATGAATGCCATAAACGAGATATAGCGGTTATTATGGATATTGTCTTAAATCATATGTATGGAAGATCATCATTTGTAAGATTATATGCTTCAGGAGATTATGGTCCGGTAACAGCGGAAAATCCTTGGTTCAATTTAACTAGTCCTAATCCCGTTTATTCATGGGGATTTGATTTGAACCACGAAAGTATTGAAACACAAAAATTAGTTGATAGAGTTACAAATTACTGGCTTTCTGAATTTAAATTCGACGGATTTAGATTTGATTTTACAAAAGGATTTACGAATAAAACCGGTGACGGAAACGGTTTCGACCAATCAAGAATAGATATATTAAAAAGAATGTCTGATAAAATTTGGGAAACCGATTCAAATGCTTATGTTATTTTGGAACATTTTGCGCCAGACAGCGAAGAGAAAATATTGACCGATTACGGAATGATGGTTTGGGGAAATTTAAATTATGCTTATAATGAAGCAACTATGGGATATAACGAAAACGATAAATCAAATTTCAGCAGAATATCTTATAAGAGCCGGGGATTTACAAAACCAAATTTGGTTGGATATATGGAAAGTCATGATGAAGAGAGACTTATGTATAAAAATATTCAATACGGAAACGCAAACGGAAATTATATTATTAAAGATACAACCACTGCATTAAGTAGAATTAAACTCGCGGCTTCGTTTTTCATACTTGTACCCGGTCCAAAAATGATATGGCAGTTTGAAGAGTTGGGTTATGATTACAGCATCGAATATAACGGCAGAGTTGGGAATAAACCAATAAAATGGGATTACTTTGAAAACATAGATCGTAAAAGTCTATTTAAAACTTTTTCATCTCTCAACTATTTAAAAAGAAATTTTAATATTTTTTCGACATCAAATTTTACTATTTCCGCAAACACTTTCACAAAAAGAATTCTTTTTGACACCGACACGATGAAAGTAATAATAATTGGAAACTTTGATGTATTTGATAAATCTATAAATCCCGAGTTTACTAATAACGGTATTTGGTATGATTTTTTTAATAATGATTCTATAAATGTCACAAATACTTTATCTACAAAAAATTTAAAACCTGGCGAATATCATATTTACTCGACTAAAAAACTTATAAATATTTGGCAGGATACAACTCCGCAGGATACTACTAAAATACCTGAAAATATTGAACTGAAACAAAATTATCCCAATCCTGTTCATAAGAAAACAAAAATAACTTATTCAATTCCTGAAAATATTTCAACCGATCAAGTTTTGGTTTCATTGAAAGTATATGATATTTTGGGTAAGGAAATTGCTTCATTGGTAAATTATAAACAGCCTTCGGGAATTTATGAAGTAAATTTCAATGCTGAAAATTTAGCGTCCGGAATTTATTTTTATACATTAAAAGTCTCTGATTTTTACGAAACAAAAAAAATGATCTTAATAAAGTAATTGATGAAAAAATATTTTGAAAATCTTTTTGAATTTAATTCATGGGCAAACGATAAAGTTATTGAAAAGATAATGCTGCTTAATAGCTCTGAAGATGAAATTATAAAATTAATGAGTCATATTATTTCGGCTCAAGATACATGGCTTGAAAGAATAAAAGGCAAACAAAATTATTCAATAGATATTTGGGAAATTTTCACTATACAAGAATTGCAGATATTATCCGATAACAGTTCTAAATCATGGAAAAAATTTATAAAAAAAATTAATGCTTCAGATATGGAAAAAATTTGTATTTACAAAAATTCAAAAAGGAAGATTTTTAATAATCAGTTTCATGATATTTTCACTCATGTTATAAATCATTCGTCCTATCACAGAGCGCAAATTAATTTATTACTAAAATCAAAAAATATAGGACCCGCAGAAATTGATTACATTTTATTTGAAAGAGAAAAACTAAATTTTTGAAAGTATAATTGCTGCGGCCGCAGAAACATTTAACGATTCAATATTTCCTTTTGGCGGAATAGTGATCTTTATATCGGAAAGATTCGCGATTTCCTTAGTAGGACCAAAGGCTTCACTTGAAAAAATTATTGCCGTTTTTTTTTCAAAGTTTACATTTCTATAATCAGTTCCATTCATGTCCGCAAGATAAATTTTATAATTCAGCGATTTCAAACTTTGAATTTCGATTTGTAAATCTACATTTTCAAAAATATTAAGATTAAACACGCCACCCATACTTGATCTTAAAACTTTCGGATTGTACAGCTCCGCACAATCTTTGCTTAACAGAACAGCCTTAATTCCAAACCATGCACAAGTTCTTAAAATTGTTCCGACATTTCCCGGATCGGAAATATTATCTAAACACACAACTACATTTTCATCGTAAATTTTTTCCTCATTTTTTGGAATTTCAAAAACCGCGGCAATGCCTTGGGGACTTTCAGTAGATGAAATTTTTTCAATATCTTTTTTATTTAAAATTGTCAGCGGAATTTTATTATTGTTAATAAGCTTTGTAAATTCGGGAAAATTGTCTTTAAATTCTTCGGTTATATAAATAGAATGGCAATTAAATTTACTTTTTATACCTTCTTCAATTAATCTTCTGCCTTCAACAATAAATTTTCCTTCGGAAGTTCTATACTTTTTCTGCAAAAGTTTGCTTAAATATTTTATATCGTTTTTTAACATTTAGGAAATTAACAATTTTTTCAATTTACAATTTATAATATTGCAAAAAATTATAAAAAATATTAGATTTGTTGACCTAAAAAAATGCTGGTGTAGCTCAATTGGTAGAGCAGCTGACTTGTAATCAGCAGGTTGCGGGTTCGAGTCCCATCACCAGCTCAAAAAAGCTCGGAATTTACATTTCGAGCTTTTTCTTTTTAAATATTCAATTTATTTGGTAACCAAAAGGTCTTCGTCTTCAATATTTAGTAAATCTTCTAAACTCTTTTCTGCTGTTACATTGCTTACAGTTTTTTTCTTATCGGATAAATATGAATAAATTGCCGGAACAATAAACAAAGTTAATCCAGTCGAAAATATCAATCCGCCAATAACCGCTATTCCCATAGAAACTCTTGCTTCGGATCCAGCGCCAAGCGCCAGGGCAATTGGCAAAGTACCTAATATTGTTGAAAGGCTCGTCATTAATATCGGACGAAGTCTTAGTCTTGCCGCTTCAATTACGGCATCGATTGTATTAAGTCCTTGAGCTTTTTTCTGGTTGGCAAATTCAACAATTAATATTCCGTTTTTGGTTACAAGTCCAATTAGCATGATCTGTCCAATTTGACTGAATATATTCATAGTTTGATTAAAATACCATAGCGCAAAAACTGCGCCGGCAATAGCAAGCGGAACGGTAAACATTATAATCAAAGGATCTCTAAAACTTTCAAACTGCGCGGCAAGTGTTAAGTAAATTAAAATCAATGCTAACAGAAAAGTAAACAGTAAACTTGAAGAACTTTCTTTAAAATCTTTTGACGCGCCTTCTAAAGATGTAGAAAATCTATCATCAAGAACTTTATCGGCAATTCTGTCCATTGCAGAAATTCCGTCTTGAATTGTTTTTCCTGGAACTAAACTCGCCGAAACCGTAGCGCTTACATATCGGTTAAATCGGAATAATTGCGGCGGACTGCTTTTTTCTTTAAGCGTTATTAAATTATCTAATTGAATCAATTCACCTCTAACATTTCTAACATAAAGTGAAGACAGATCTAAAGGTTTATTTCTATTTTCCTTTAGAACTTGCCCGATTACTTGATATTGTTTTCCATTCATAACAAAAAAACCGAATCTTTGTCCGCTATAAGCCAGCTGCAAAGTTTGAGCAATATCTAAAGCGGAAATTCCCAATTGGCGGGCTTTTGTCCTATTAATCTCAACAACAATTTCAGGTTTACTGAATTTTAGATTAACGTCAACGTTTGCAAATGTAGGATCATCTTGAGCTTCATTTAAAAACTTTGGCACAACTTCTTTCAGCGATTCAAAATTAGGAGCTTTGATTACATATTCTACAGGAAGTCCGCCTCTCCTGGTAGAAATTGACTGACTTTGAATAACGAATGATCTTGCGTCGCTTAAGTCTTT
Source organism: Ignavibacteriota bacterium (assembly GCA_016713565.1). Classification (NCBI taxonomy): domain Bacteria; kingdom Pseudomonadati; phylum Ignavibacteriota; species Ignavibacteriota bacterium. The sequence goes on along the minus strand of JADJOX010000008.1, from coordinate 242,362 downwards.
CATCATATATGTAATTTTTTCAGCAATTTCTTGTTGGGATTTATTTCTTTTTTTAGGATCAACCAAAGTTATTCTTACAAAACCTGCATTTGTTCCGCGTCCTCCACCTCCGGTTAGTGAGATCATTGCATCTGATTCTTTGATGGAATCCTGAAGCATGTTTAACGTCTGCATTATATATCTGTCCATCAATTCATACGATGTACCTTCCGGCATTTTACTTTCTATTCTTAATTCGCCTCTGTCTTCAATCGGCGCAAGTTCGGATTGAAGATTTGCGCCTAATATAAAAATCATACCGAATGTAATTACCATAATTACAATAGCAAGCCATCTTTTATTCATAAATGAAGCAAGCAGATTTTTATAACCGATCTCGAGCGATTTAAAGAAAGGTTCTGTTTTATTGTAAAACCAATTCTGGCTTTTATTATGTTTTAATATACGCGAGCTTAACATTGGAGTTAATGTAAGAGCAACAAACGAAGAAATTACAACAGCGCCGGCAATTACAACTCCAAATTCAACAAACAGTCTTCCTGTAATTCCCTGCAAAAACATAATTGGAAGAAAAACCGCCACCAATGAAATTGTTGTAGAGATAATAGCAAAAAATATTTCAGATGTTCCTTTTATTCCTGCTTCTATCGGATTTATATTTTCTTCAACTTTTCTATAAATATTTTCCAAAACAATTATCGCGTCATCAACTACTATTCCAATTGCAAGAACAATCCCCAACAAAGTTAATACATTGATTGAAAAGCCGGCAATGTACATAATAAAGAATGTTCCAATTAGTGAAACCGGAATTGCGATTATAGGAATTAATGTAGTTCTCCAATCCCTTAAAAACAAAAAGATAATTAAAATTACTAAAACGAATGCAATCAGTATAGTTTCCTTAACTTCGGAAATTGAATTTCTTATATATTTGGTTACGTCAAAACCAATTCCCAATTCAATATCAGCTGGTAAGTCTTTTTTAATTTGATCAATTCTTTTGTAGAATTCATCGGCGATTTCGATGTAGTTTGCGCCGGGTTGAGGAATTAGAACAACACCAACCATTGGAATTCCATCGCGTCTTAAAATTGATTTATCATTTTCGGGATATAATTCCGCGAAACCTACATCTTTAAATCTTACAATTGCGCCGTTATCTTCTTTAATTGTAAGATTGTCAAAATCTTCAACTTTAATCAAACGACCTAATGTTCTAACTGTCAATTCGGTATTATTTCCTTCAATAATTCCCGAAGGCAGTTCAATATTTTCTTTATTCAATGAATTTCTTATATCCAGCGGCGTTATATTATATGCCGCAAGTTTAGCCGGATCCATCCACAAACGCATTGAATATCTTTTCTCGCCCCAAATCATTACTTGGCTTACGCCTGAAATTGTTTGAAGTCTTTCTTTAAAGGTATTTAAAGCAATATCTGATAATTCCAACAAAGTTCTTGTATTACTTTTAACATTTAAAAAAACTATTGGAACGGCATCCGCATCTGCTTTTGCGACAATTGGCGGATCAACATCAGCAGGCAGATTTCTTTGGGCTCTAGATACTCTATCTCTAACATCATTAGCGGCAGTTTCTAAATCGACATTTATGTCAAATTCCACAGTAATATCGCTTCTTCCGTCTCTGCTTACAGAAGTTAATGATCTAATTCCGGCAATACCGTTAATTTGTTCTTCTAAAGGTTCTGTAATTTGAGATTCCACAACATCGGCATTTGCCCCAACATATGTAACGGCAACACTAATTATTGGCGGATCAATACTCGGATATTCACGAATTCCTAAATACGTATATCCAATTAAGCCGAATAAAATAATAACAATAGACATAACAATTGCAAGAACCGGACGACGAATACTTATTGATGATAAACTCATAATGTTCTTTCGATATAAACTTAAATTATAGATTTAATTTTGATTTGCGAATTTGGTCTTAACTGAATAATTCCAGAAACTATTACAGAATCACCATTTTCAATTCCATTAATTATTTGAATATTTTTTTCAGTCCTAATTCCGGTTGATACTTTTTGCGGAACTGCCTTCCCGTTTTCATATAAAAATACCTTCTCACCTTCAATATCGGGCACAAGCGCATCGGTTGGAATAAGCATTGCATTGGATATATTATTTAGAATAATGTTAATTTCAACATAAGCACCGGGCAAAAGAACTCCATTATTATTTTGAGCAACTGCTCTAACTAATATTGTTCTTGTAGTTTGATCGATTTTCGGTTCAACGGCATAAATTCTTCCGTTAAAATTCATATTAATATTAGGTATTGTAAATTCTATTGCTTTGCCTTCTTTAATTTCGCTGTAATATTTTTGAGGAACTGCAAAATCTATTTTAATTGGATTTATACTTTGTAATGTTGCAACTTGAGTTTGAGGTGTAATGTATGTTCCAATACTTACGGAACGCAATCCGACAATACCATCGAACGGCGCGTGTATTTCAGTTTTGGCAATTTGTGCATTTGTGAATTCTATATCAGCTTTAATTGTATTTAATTCGTTCAAGACTACATCGTATTCCTGTTGACTTGTAAGCTGTTTTTCCAAAAGCTGTCTGGAACGAAATTCTTTATCCTTGGTAAATTCTAATTTTAAAATATTTTTCTTAAGCGTAGCCTGCAATTCTGCGTCATTAATCTTTAAGAGCAGATCGCCTTTTTTTACCCTTTTCCCTTCTTCAAAAAGTATATTTGTTACTTTTCCGGAAGATTCGCTTCTGAGCAAAACTTCTTCATTTCCCATTAGGGTTCCATTCGAAAAAATTTTGTCCTGCAATAATTCCGGTTTGATAATTTTAATATCCGCTAAGACCGATTCCTTCTTTTCAACATCAGCTATTTTACTATCTTCATTTTTGCTCGTAAAATTAATCTTTGGAAGGAAAATCAATAATAAAATTATCAATACTGCGGCATAGGTAATAATTTGTTTTTTTTTCATTTTTTTCTTCAATAATTGTAAAATCACTTTCTAAAATTAGTAAATATTATAAAACAATCTTGGCACTAATTTATCATAATAAAAATTTATTTCATTTTTTGACTCTTTAGAGTTAGAAAATTGTTCTAAATTCTTATAATTTTTATTTATCAATTTTTATTACCTATTTCAATAGAAAAAATACCGAGCAATTTATGAAAGAGAAGCTTGAAAACCTTTCGAAAAAAGAGTTAATAGACAAAATTAAATCACTTTCAAAGCAAATTGAGAACTCAAAAAAAACAAAAGCAGAAACGAAAGACATCAATGCAAAAAACTCTGCCTTTTTCAAACAAAAAAACTTGGATTATTATGATATTTTCAACAACTCTGTTCAAGCATTATATATTCTAGATAATAAAGGTAGTTTTATTGATGTAAACAAAGCGGCAGAAAAAATGTACGGTTATCCGCGAAGTCATTTTAGAGGTAAAAATGCCGAATTTATTGCAGCGCCTAATAGAAATGATTTACAATTAGTTTGTCATTATGTAGCTGAAGCTCTTAAAGGTAATCCTCAGCAATTTGATTTTTGGGGAATTAGAAAAATGGTGAAATTTTTCCTAAAATTATTTCGGTGCATAAAATAAACAACATTGATATTGATGCCGTTGTTGCCTATGGAATAGATATTACTCAAAGAAAAAAAATTGAATTACTTTTAGAAAAAAATGAAAAATATATAAACACTATTTTTGACAATGCTCCGGTTGGTATTGGTGTTGAAGTAAATAAGAAAATAAATAAGGTTAATTTAAATTTTTCTCTGATGACGGGATATTCGGAAAAAGAATTAATCGGGAAATCACTTAGAAAATTATTTTCTTCCAAAAAAGAATATGAAAGGATTTCAAACGGAAGTAATGGTAATTTATTTGAAAATAGCAGCTCAACATTTGAAACTAAATTTCTTAAAAAAGATGGTAAAACTATTGATGTTAAACTCACGCTTTCTTTAATAGATAAAAATAACATTGATAATGGATTATTATTTTCTGTTGTGGATATAAGCGACCTAAAATATTCCGCGAAACAAATATCTGACAGTGAAAAAAAATACAGAATGCTGGCGGAAAATATGCAGGATGTTATTTGGACAATTGATTTAAAAGGTTATGTAACATATGTAAGTCCTTCATTTAAAAATGTAACTGAACAAATGCCCAATGAAATTTTAGGGCAGAATATTAAGAATTTCGTAAATCCGGAAGATTATCTGAATATCAAAAAAAAGATCGATATTTTTCAAAAATCTGAGACAGAATATCCTCATTGGGAAATTGAATATTTAAGAAAAAATAAAAACAATATTTGGATTGAAACGAATGTATCAGTTCTAAAAGATGATAATAAAAAAACAATCGGATTTATTGGAGTTTCCAGAAATATCGATTCAAGAAAAAATGCTGAAATTGCGTTAAAGGAAAGTCAGAAAAAATATTTAGAACTTTCCAGATTATTAGTCAGCATGGCAGATAACATAGCTGATTTGATTTGGGCAAAAGACAAAAATGGAAATTTTATATTTACGAATAAATCTTTTTCAAAGAATTTTTTAAATGCCAAAAATACAAAAGAACCGATTGGTAAAAACGATATGTTTTTTGTAATGAGAGAAAGACAATCGCATCCTAAAAATCCCTTCTGGCATACTTTCGGAGAACTTTGTGTTAATTCGGACGCAATAGTAATCAAAACAAAAAAAGCTGGAAGATTTGATGAATTTGGAAATGTAAAAGGAAAGTTTCTTTTCTTGGATGTTTATAAAGCGCCTTTATTTGATGAAAGCGGGAAATTAATTGGAACTGTGGGAAGTGCCAGAGATGTAACAAAAGAAAAAGAATATGAAAGAAAGTTAATTGAAAGTGAAGAAAAATACAGACTGCTTTTTGAAAATATGAATGAAGGAGTTTTTTATCAGTCTTCAAATGGAATTTTAACTGACGCAAATAAATCAGCTTTAAAAATATTGGGTTTAAAAAAATCCGAATTTATTAAAACTAATTCTTTTGATAAACGGTGGATCGTAAAAGATAAAAATAGAAATATACTGCCACCGGAAAAACATCCTTCAATGCTTGCGTTAAAAACCGGCAATAAAGTTTTGAACTATGAATTATATTTTCAAAATAATAATACCAATCAGGAAAAATGCTTAATTATAAATGCAATTCCTCAATTTAAAAATTCTGAAAAAGATCCATATCAGGTTTTTGTTACAATCCATGATATTAGTGAAATTAAAAAAGCCCAGCAATTAATTCTAGAAGAGAAAGAAAAATTCAAATTATTGTTTGATAATATGAAAGCAGGTGTAGCAATATACGATGTAACTAAAGACAACAATAATTTTATTTTAAATGACGTAAACAAAGCCGGTCTTCAAGCCAACAATGCGGAGAAATCATCCATACTAAATAAAAAAATTACTTCAATTTTTCCTGAAATCAAAAAAAGCGGTCTTTTAAAAATATTTAGAGAAGTAAATAAAACAGGAATTCCTCAAAATTTTCCGCTTAAAATTTATGATGGTGATAAAATTATTGTATGGATTGATCATTATATTTCTAAACTAACAAATAATCAAATTACGGCTATTTTCCGTGACAACAGCGCAGAAATGAAGGTACTTGAAGCTTTAAAAGAAAGCGAACAGAATTTACGCGCGGTTCTTGACGCTTCGCCGGATATAATTGTACTTGTGGATAAAAATGGAAATTTAATCGAATCCAATGAAAAATTGGAACAAGCTTTGGGAGTTAAACGAAAGGAAATAATAAGTTCGGATATTTTTCAAAATTTTGATAAAGATGTTAAAGATATAAGAACCGAGGTTTTTAAGAAAGTACTGAAATCAAAAAAACGTTATACTTACAAAGATGTTTCCAATCGCAAAGTCTGGCAAAATACAATTGTACCGATTTTGGATGACAAAAACTTGGTAAGCAGATTAGCTGTTTATACTTCGGATGTTACTGAAAAGGAGAAGTACGAATCAAAACTTAGGGAAAGAAACGAAAGTTTACGTAATTTATCAAAATATATAACAAACATAAGAGAGGAAGAAAGAAAAAAAATTGCCAGAGAAATTCATGATAATTTGAGTCAAATTTTAACTGCAATTAATATGGACGTCTCATGGATAAAAAATCTGCTGCCTGAAAATTTAGCAGAAATTAAAGATAGATTTATGCCATTGTTGAAATTAATTGACAATGCCATTCTTACTGTTCAAAAAATTAGTACACAATTAAGACCGGGAATTTTGGATGATCTGGGACTTGTAAATGCAATTGAATGGCAAGCAAATGAAATTAGAACCAAAACTCATTTAAATATAAAATTGGAATTACCGGAAAATGAAATTGAACTTTCCGAAGAAAAAAGAATAGCTTTGTTTAGGGTTTTTCAAGAATCGATGTCAAATGTTATCAGGCATGCAAACGCCAAAAATTTAAAAATTATTTTAAAGCCTAACTTAAATACGTTATTTTTACAAATTATTGATGACGGAATTGGAATTCCGCTTGAAAAAATAAATGACAATAAATCCTTTGGATTGCTTGGAATGAGAGAGAGAATTTTAGCAATAAATGGCAATATAGAATTTGGAAATAATCCAAAGGCGGGCACTTACGTAAATATTTCAATTCCAATAAAAGAGCAAGAATGAAAATTTTAGTTGCCGATGACCACTCAATTGTTAGAAAAGGATTAATACAAATAATCTCTTCAATTCCGCAAGTTACTTTAATAGATGAAGCAGAAAATGGAAAAGAAGTTCTGGATAAATTTGAAAATGGGAAATATGAACTTCTTATCCTCGATTTATCGATGCCAATACTTAATGGTTTTGACACATTAAAAATACTTCTTAATAAAGATCCGGAAGTTAAAGTATTAATTTTAAGCGTTTATCCGGAACATCAATTTGCAATTAAGACTTATAAGCTTGGAGCTTATGGTTATTTAAATAAAAACGCGGCTCCAATTGAATTAAAAAAGCAATTGACCAAATTTTGAGCAATAAAAAATATCTGAATAAAAAAATAGCGGAACAAATATTATTTGTTAATGAATTCGACAAACCGATTCAAGAAAAGCTTTCAAAAAGGGAATTCCAAATTTTACAGTATTGCACCGAAGGAATTTCGTCGAAAGAAATTGCTGAAAAATTGCTGATTAGCCCCAAAACCGTAAGTACCTATAGAACACGAATTTTACAGAAATTACAAATTGATAATTTTGCCCAGATGATTTATCAATTGAATATTAAAGAATTGTAAGAAAAATCTTACAAACTTTTAAGATTTTTTTTCCCATTATTTTTTATACTATTATTTAGTTTTTTTTGAAATTTATTTAATTTCAAAATATTGGGACTGAGATAAAACTTAGTTCTAGGGGCACATTTCGGGGGAGTTGTGCCCCTGCTGTTTTAAACAGATTTGTCCAAGAATATACCGTTCGTGGTTTCTTGAGATTTAATTAAACTTTGCAGAAAATTGTCAAACTCTTCATCTGTAATTTCATTATTGTCTTTCTTTGACAGATAATCTTTTATCAAATCCAAAGTTTCTTTATTGTCAACATTTGATTTTTGAGGCGGCATTTCGGGCGGTTTCATTCCCATTGGTTTATCAAATCCCGCATCTTCCATTATTTGTTTCATATCCTCTCCTGGTCCAATTCCCGAACTTTTTATCTCGTCTAGCATTATTTTCCAATCATCTTCACTCATATTCTTCGGATCATAATTTGAGATAATTTCTTTTAGACTGGTTTTCTGATCATCGGATAAGGTATTATTAACTTTCATATTCGGATAAAAAATTCCGCTGCTGCTACTGCTTACGTTGCTTACCATTTTGTCCTCTTTTGTTATTGTTAAATAATTTTGTCGCTTTATAATCGATTTCCAAATATTCGACTAAATGGTAAGAACGCGACTTTTAATGGTCAAAATTTTTATTGATTGGATATTCTGAATTCCAGTGGAGTTTGACGAGTAAACTTTTTGAAGAATTTGTTAAAATTCGTAGGATCGCTGAATCCAACTTTATAACTAATCTCTTTAACCGAAAAATTTGTGTGGATAAGATGACGTTTTGTTTCAATTAAAATTCGATCTTCAATTAATTGTTTTGCTGTTTTATTGTAGTATCTTTTTGTTACTTCATTTAACCTTTTTACATTTATAAATAATCTATTCGAATAAAAAGAAACATTTTTTTCAATGTTATAACTGGAATTAAGCAAAGTATTGAATTCCGAAATAATTTTTACGTCGGGCAAATAAAATATTTCATTTTGTTTTTGTTGTTTGTATTGTTCAATTATTTTGAGGAGCAGGATATTTAAAAAGTTTTCGGAAATTGATTGCTGAATTTTGTTTACTTTTTCACCAGGTTTACAGCATAATTCTTTTGAATATTTAATTATTTCAATTATTACACTATGGCTGAATTTTAATTTTGATAATTTGGCGAAATCGAAAAAATAATCTTTATCAAAATCGTTGTCCTTCAGACTAATGCCGCCGTTTACATAACTTTTAGAGAATAAAATAACCATTCCCTTTAAATCATTAATGTTTTCAAACTTTTGTATTTGGCCTTCGGAAAATAAAAAAATTGAATTTGGTTTTGCGTAAAAATGATTGATGTCCACCCAAACTTCCGCACTTCCGGATTCTATAATAATTATTTGATTTGAGCTTACACGATTCTGGTCGTTTAAAAATTTACTTTTATTCAAATTATAATCACTGAATTCCGCTGCAAAAATTTTAGACAAGGTATATTCGCTATCATTTTCAATTATCGGCATAATAATAAAAATCACAAAATTAATTTTATAATTAGTATGACAGCATATCTGCAACTTTAGTTTAAAGTGTAATGAATTTATTTTACGGATAGTGTAAAAATTTTTCTCTATCAAAACTTTTAAAAGAGAGCTTCGTCATAATCCTTGAAGACAGAAAATAATATTTAACAAACGGAGGGGTTATGAAGAACTTAAGCACTATGGCAATTATTGTTCTATTATTCCTTTTTTCTACTGCGACATTCGGTTTTTCGGAAAAAAAATATAAACAAATTGAAGACAATTTACTTGTTGGAATCAATACCGAAAATAGAGGTTTACAAGTAAGTTGCGCATTTTTCCTAGGCGAACTTAAATCGGAAAAAGCATTAATTCCGCTGCTTAAAATGCTTAAAAGCGGAGCGACAGAAGAAGAAAGGATAATTGCGGCATTATCACTTTGCAAAATCAGATCTGAGCAGGGTATGTTTGCGGTTAAACAAAGAATTAAATACGATGAAAGTGAGAGGGTACAAAAGTTGTGTTCTAAATTCTACAGTTGTTACTTAGCTAATAAAAACAAATCAAATATGAATGTTGATCCTTACGAGGTTGCTGATTTAAATTTGGAATTTAATGGGATTAAGCTTGCAGATTTTGCAAAATAAAAAGTTTATTGAACGGTTGTTATAATGTATATTTTCAAACAACCGTTCTCTCCCCTTTTGGAAATTATTTAAATGAATAATCAAAACCTAGATCCAACGCGCTGTAATTAAGTGTTGCAATTCCAAGTCTAACGCTAAAAGCCATTTTGGTATTCAGCCAATACCTCATACCTGCTTGCGCTCCAACGCATAGACCACCTTTTTCACTATTGCTTATATCGGCACCTTCCACAAGAATTTCTTTATTTACTTCCTTAAAATCGTAGGCAATAAATAGTCCTGCCCAAGGATCTAATTTTTCATTTTTTAATTTGAAGTGATAATTTGACTGAAAACCAAATAAGATATTAGAATAGCTCCATTCAACTTCAGGAAAATCTTCGGTATAACTCCAAGCTCTAAATATTCCGCCGATGCCAAATTTCCCAATAATTTCTTGGTTATCATTTTTTAAATTTATTCCATATTCATGATTGATGCCAAGCTGAACCGTGGAGCCGAGAAATGAAAAGCCAAGTGATGGTCCTGAAGTATGCATTTCAGCCTGAAACTGACTGAAAACTTTTGAGGAAGTTATTAAAAAGATAAATATTAAAATTTTAAATCTCACTAACTTTACCCTGATTTGGTTAACTACAAAAATATAAAAAATACAGCAAACGTATTGATAATTTATTTTTATACTTTATTAGTGCGAATGGCAGCTCCCGTTTTCATTTATTTCTAATTTTCCTATTGCAAATTTTGACGCGGCTTCTTGGGCAATTTCTTCATTTGTAAAAATCAGTTCTTTATTGCTGCTTTTGAAATCTTCTTGCAATCTCCAGCCTGCCGATTGGCAGATTAAATGCGAACAATCATGCAAGCCAGCTATTAAATTTGAATGTGTAGATGCGTGGTCGTGACTATGTGAATGTGCACCGTCAGTATGCTTGTGATTTGTAAAATTGTTATCACGCTTTTCAGTACTAATGATTTTCTTATCAGAAATCTCAAAAATCAAAAATCCATTACATCTTCCTACGTGACCTGTAACTGTTCTAAAATCGTCTGTTGCTATTGCAATTTTCATATTTACCTCTATTATTTATTAATTTTAATCGCCTTTCCCATTATCATGGATTCGGCAATTTTATTTCGTGCACTTTTAATTATTCTACCAAATGTTGCTCTGGAAATTTTCATTTTTTTTGCCGCTTCTTCGTGAGATAAATTTTCCAAATCCGCTAAATTAATAGCTTCAAATTCATCTCTTTCCAAGTTGATTTCTTCAAGCAATCGAAGAGGAATTCCCTGAGGTTTGTAATAATAAACTACTGGATTACAAAATAAACATCTGTTTTTTTTTGGTCTTGGCATATTTTATAATGAGCATATGCTCAAAACTAATTACAAAAAAAAATATTTGCAAGAGTTATTTAATTAAATTTTTAACCGAACCAATTTTATATGTAGGTTCAAATTTTGAAAGATGCGCTACGTCTTTTGTTATTCCCGTTGAAACCAACGCGGTATCAACATTAAATTTATTACCCATGGCAATATCGGTTTCTAATCTGTCGCCAATAATTAAGCACTTTTTTGCCGGAATCTTAATTAATTTCATTATTTCATCAAACATATATTTGGACGGCTTTCCGAAATTTTTTTGAAGTTTTCTATTTGTTCTTTTTTCCAATGCGGAAATTGTTGAGCCAGCATCTAAAATTTCTCCGCCTTCAACGGGACAAGTATTATCAATATTTGCCGCAAAAAATTTAGCACCACAATCTAAAGCCTTACCGGCAATTTCCAATTTTTTATAGTTAAGGGTTCTATCCAATGTTACAATTATCAAATCTATTTCATGAGGATTTTCAGAAAATTCCAATCCGGCTGATTCAATTTCTAAAATGAATTTTTTTTCCGCAATTGCATAGAATTTTTTCTTCGGAAATTTTGTTTTCAGTATCTTTTTTGCAATCAATGTTGCCGTAAGTATTTCTTTTTTATTTATATCAAATCCATTGGAATGCAATAAATTGAAATAATCATCCACACTTCCGGTTGTTTTATTAGATATAAAAACGGTCTGCTTGTTTAAAGATTTTATTGTGTTTATTACTTTTGCCGCACCGGGTATAATTTTATCTTCCAAATATAAAGTTCCATCCAGATCAAAAATAAATCCATCATATTTTTCAATTAGATTCATTTTCATTCCAGAATTTCTTAATATTTTGAAAACATTGCTCTAAGCTTTTAGGTTTATAATTAAATTCTGTTTCGGCTTTTAAATTTATCAATCCCGATTTCAACGGTCGCTGAGCCGGTTGATTTAAATCTTTTGTTAAAATCGGTTCAACTAATGAAAAGTCTAAATTAAAAAACTGTGCAATTTTTCTGGTAAACTCAAATCTATTTAAAATTCGTTACCGCCTATATTGTAAATTCCTGTTTTTCCTAAATCACAAACTTCAATTATTGCAGACGCAATATCATTTATAAAAGTAGGATTATTAATTTGGTCCGTTACAATTTTAATTTTCTGGTTTTTAGTTAGTGAATCAAAAACCCATTTTACAAAATCCGGTCTCCCGTATTTTGTTGAGCCGAATAAAACATTCGTCCTTATTATTGTATTTTTAATGTTAAATCGTTTTATAATATTTTCACCAGCTAGTTTGCTTCTACCATAATAGCTTATCGGATTAGGAATATCTTGCTCGGTATAAGGACCTTCTTTTCCGTCAAAAACGTAATCGGTAGAAATATGAATTAAATGTGCATTTGATGGAACCGAGTATTTAGCCAAATTTTCCACACCGTTTACATTTATGCTCCACGCCAATTCCCTTTCGGTTTCACATTTATCTACGTTTGTATAAGCTGCGGTGTTAATTATAAAGTCGGGATAAAAGTTCATAACTAAATTTTTAACATTCTTTTTATCGGCTATGTCAATTTTTGAATAATTCAAATCACCGAAATATGAAAAATCCTCAGCAGATGAAAGACACAGCTCGATATCAGATCTAAATTTTAACATTTCTATGAGACTTTGTCCCAACATTCCATTGGAACCTACAATTAATATTCGTTTTTTAATCATCATAATAAATAAATTTTGTAAAAATATTTTTCAAATATAGTTATAATAAAATAAATAGGAATATTTTAGTAACTTAGTTGTATTATAAAAAATAAGTAAACTTTTTTGAAAGACAATTTATGAAAATTGGAATAACATGTTATCCAACGTATGGAGGAAGCGGAGTTGTTGCTACAGAATTGGGCAAATCCCTGGCAGCTTTAGGTCATGAAGTACATTTTATTAGCTATGCACTTCCTCATCGCTTAACACAATTTGTTGAAAATATTTACTATCATGAAGTTGAAGTAAGCAATTATCCGCTCTTTGAACATCAGCTTTATAGTTTAGCTTTAACAAGTAAAATGTTGGAAGTTATTGAATATGAACAATTAGATTTGCTACATGTTCACTACGCAATACCTCACGCAACAAGCGCATATTTGGCAAAACAAATTTTGAAGAAAAACGGATCGGATATTAAAGTTGTAACCACGCTTCACGGAACGGATATTACTTTAGTAGGACTCGAACCGTCATTTTTACCATTAATGAAATTAAGTATTGAAGAAAGCGACGGAGTAACGGCAGTTTCAAGATTCTTAAAGGAAAAAACTATCACGAATTATCATATTGAAAAAGAAATTGAAGTAATATATAATTTTATAGATACAAATTTATACAAACCAATTTGCAACAAACAGTTTAAGGATCACGTAGCTCCCAATGGAGAAAAAATTTTAATTCATACTTCAAATTTCCGTCCGGTTAAAAGAGTCGGAGATACAATTAAAATTCTAGCAAAAGTTAATAAAGTTATTCCTACAAAATTAATTTTAATTGGTGATGGACCTGATAGATCAGAATGCGAAAGGCTGACAAGAGAATTAAAGTTAGAACACAGCGTTTTATTTTTAGGAAAACAAGACGGCTTAGAAAATCTTTTAAGTGTTGCTGATATTTTTCTATTGCCAAGTCAGCAGGAAAGTTTTGGTTTATCGGCACTTGAGGCAATGTCGTGCGGAATTCCGGTAATTGGCTCTAGTGTTGGAGGTTTGCCTGAATTGATAGTACATAACACAACCGGTTTTATTGCAGAATTCGGTGACGTTGATAGAATGGCAAAATATGCTTTAGAGCTATTGACAAATAAAAAGAAGTTTAATTCCTTCTCAAAAAACTCCAGGAAAAGATCGGAGAATTATTTTGAGAAGGATTTAATAGTTCCGCAATACATTAAATATTACGAGAAAATTTTAAACAGTTGATTATTGTATAATAGGAGTTTTGCCGATACTATAATGCGTAAAACCTAACTCTTTGGTTTTTCTTCTGTTGAATACGTTTCTTCCATCAAAAATTATTGGTTTTGCAAGCAGAGATTTCACTTGTTCCAAATCCGGATTATTGAATTCATTCCATTCAGTTAAAACCAATAGAGCATTTGCGCCTTCAACAGCTTTATATTGATCTTCCGCATATTTTATTCTTTCTTGCAAATAAAATTTAGCATTTTCCATTGCTTCAGGATCATAAGCTGTTACAGTTGCGCCTCTTTTTAGTAACTCTTCAATTATAACAACAGAAGGAGCTTCGCGCATATCATCTGTATTTGGTTTGAATGCCAATCCCCAAATTGCAAATTTCATACCTTTGATATTCTCGCCAAAATGCTGCAATATTTTCTTTACTATAACTTGTTTCTGATCTTTGTTAACTTGATCGACAAGAGTTAGCAATCTCATTTCAGAGCCTTTTTCCTTAGATGTTTTTATTAAAGCATTAACATCCTTTGGAAAACACGAACCGCCGTATCCTATACCAGCATATAAAAATCTTTTTCCAATTCTTGTATCTGAACCCATCCCTTTTCTAACCAAATCAATATTGGCGCCAACAACTTCGCAGAAATTTGCGAGTTCATTCATAAAAGTAATTCTCATTGCCAAATAAGAATTTGCGGCGTATTTTGTTACCTCAGAACTTTCAGGGTTCATTTCAATAATTGTACTTCCTTTAAGAACAAATGGATAATAAAGGGATTTCATCTTTTCCATTGCTAATTCGGTCGATGCACCAATAACAATTCTGTCAGGTTTCATGAAATCATCAACTGCGTAACCTTCTCGCAAAAACTCTGGATTTGAAACAACTTCGAAATTCTTTAAATTATATTTTTTGAGAATGTTTGTAACCGCTGCTGAAGTTCCAACAGGAACGGTACTTTTATTCGCGATTATTTTAAAATCACTATCACCATTTTCACTCAATATTTTTCCAATATCTTCCGCAATACCATAAACATACTTTAAATCTGCAGAACCATCTTCGCCTTGAGGAGTGGGTAAACAGAGCATTATTACTTCACAGTCTAAAACAGCCGACTTTAGATCGTCGGTAAAATGAAGTCTGCTTTTTGCAATGTTTCTGTAAAACAACAAATCCAAACCGGGTTCATAAATTGGAACTTCGGCTTTTTTCAATTGTGCAAGTTTTTGCGGGTTATTATCAACGCAAATAACATCGTTTCCCATTTCTGCAAAACATGTTCCTGATACTAAACCAACATAACCTGACCCAATTACTGAAATTTTCATTTATTCTCCTAATTTTTTAAAAATTAAAATCTTTTTCTATAACTGAAAATACGATACCTTTCAAATCTTTATCAGATATAATCGGATTTTCAATTCCCCAGTTTACATTTAAACTTTTATCATTATATATAATACACCTTTCATTCTCTTTACTATAATAATTTGTGCATTTATAACTAAAAATCGCGTTTTCCGACAAAACCGAAAAACCATGAGCAAATCCGGGCGGAATCCATAGCTGTTTCTTGTTTTCTTGAGATAATTCAACAGCAAAATATTTACCAAATGTAGGAGAATTAAATCTGATATCAACTGCCACATCTAAAACTTTGCCAAGCAATACCTGACATAATTTTCCTTGAGCAAATTCTCCAATTTGATAGTGAAGTCCTCTTATTGTCCCAAAGCTTGATAATGAAACATTATCCTGAACAAATTTTAAATTGATTCCTAATTCCAAATATTTTTTTTCTGAGTAAGACTCATAGAAATATCCTCTATCATCTTGAAAAATATCCGGTTCAATAATAAATAGATCACGAAACAGAGTGTCAACTTTTTTTAACATTAAAAATCCTTATTTTTATGCCATTTATATGCCGATTCAATAATTTCTTCTAATTGGTATTTATTATTCCAGCCTAAAATTTCTTTTGCCTTTTTGTTATCGGCAATTAAAACAGCCGGATCCCCTTCTCTTCGTTCAACAATTTGAAAAGATATTTTCGTATTTGTAATTCTTTCCGCTGTTTCAATTATTTCTTTTACAGAATTACCGTCACCGGTTCCTAAATTGAAGACATTGCTTTTCCCGTTATTATTCAGATATTCAATAGCTTTAAAATGCGCGTCGCCTAAATCATTTACATGAATATAATCTCTTACACAAGTTCCGTCTTTAGTTTCATAATCATCACCAAAAATTAAAACTTTTTCTCTCTTTCCTAGCGCGGTATTTAATACAATTGGTATTAAATGAGGTTCGGGTTCATGACTTTCACCAATTTGTCCCGAAAAATCAGCCCCGGCAGCGTTGAAATACCGAAGAGCAACATATTTTAATCCATATGAATTATCAAAATCTTTCAGCATTGTTTCAATCATTAATTTTGTTTGAGCATATGGATTTATTGGATTGGTTTTTTGATTTTCCGAAATTGGTATAATTTCAGGATTACCGTAAAGCGAACAAGTTGATGAAAAAACGAATTTTTTAATATTATTTTTTACGCATGCCTTAAGCAAATTAAAACTGCCTACTACGTTATTCTCATAATATATACTGGGATTTTCTACAGATTCTCCAACATAAGCAAATGCAGCAAAATGAACTACTGCATCAAAATTACGGCCATTTAAGACTTTATCCAGATTCTTATAATCCAATAAATCGACTATTTCTAATTTAACATTTTGAGGTACTGCTTCTTTATGACCTCTGCTTAAATTATCTAAAACAACAACTTCAATATCTTTTTCGTTTAAAATTTTCACAAAGTGAGAACCAATATATCCGGCGCCTCCTGTTACAAGTATTTTCATTAATATTGTTCCGTTTTTAATTTTTAATAATCAAAAATAATTGAATTTACTAAGTTAAGCTAAATAATAGAATTATTTTATAGAATGTAATATTTGATAATTATATAAGATTATTTTACTTTAGCACGTAAAATAAAAAATAGTGAACAAAATGAACATAACAAAATCTCAAGCAGTTGAAATGTCGGAATTAACATGCCGGCTTTCAAGAGCATGCAATAAGAAAGAAAGCAGTTTTGCGGCATTATTTAATTTGACTCCAACAGAGTTAAAGTGTTTAAGAATGTTTGCCAAAAAATCTACTGTATCTATTAAGGAAATGATAGAAGAATTGGAAATTAGCGCAGGAAGGGTTACTCATATTCTAACAAGTTTGGAAGAAAAAAAGTATATAATTAGAAGAATTGACAATTCCGATAAACGAAATCATCTTGTTGATTTAACTCCGGAAAGTAAAAAGTTTATTGGCTTGCTTACAAAAAAACATATTGAACTTCATCAGAATATTTTAAGCAACTTTGATATAGAAAAGCAAAAATTCGTAAGCGTAATTATGAGTGAGCTTATCAATGCTTTGGAAAAATGGAGTGAACTCAATAAGCAAAAATTAAACGATGAATAAAAAATTCTCCCACATAGTGGGAGAATATAATTCTTAACAACCTTCTCTTTTTTTCTTTCCGGATGTTTTCTTTAACGTTATTCCGCTTTGCGTTGATAATTTTGGCATTTCGTTTTTAACGACTGATTGTACCGTTTCGGTCGTCTGCATACTTCCG
This sequence comes from Ignavibacteriota bacterium, assembly GCA_016713565.1. Classification (NCBI taxonomy): domain Bacteria; kingdom Pseudomonadati; phylum Ignavibacteriota; species Ignavibacteriota bacterium. The sequence goes on along the minus strand of JADJOX010000008.1, from coordinate 224,869 downwards.
CCATAGTATTTACTTACTTCCGCCAATTTATCATGTTTGTGCTTTTGTTCGTCTGTTGGGTTTTCACCACAGTCGCACTTTGGAAATAACACATTATCTTTCCAACTGTTAATTCCGCCTAAAATTATGTTTACGCCTTTATAATCATTTGACTTTAGCAAAAACCAAGCCTGTGTTGCTTCAACGTCGTTATCCGAATAAAGAATTATTTTTTCGTTTCGCTGTAAATCAGATTTCAATATATCATCAACTTGAATATTTTCAGAATTTGGAATATTATATTTAGCAAATTCTTCAGGTTTTCTTAAGTCAATCAGTCTAAAATCCGCTTCAGATTTTATTATATCATCTGCCAAATTTTCAACCTTAATTTTTCCAATATCATCGGATGAGATGAGAGATAATTCCTTAGCATTAATTTTTAACGTATTTTTTCCATAAGGATCACCAGAAAAAAGCGCAATGATTCCAAGCAGAATTGCAAACATCGCCAGCTTCTTTTCCGGACTAAAATTTGAGAAAAACTTTTTCATAATTATTTCCCCACTGATTTATTTGCCATTTTTCTTTCACCCCATTCGGCAGCGGCAAACGCGGCAACAGCCATTAGTACAACTAGAAAAACAACAACTCCATAAGGAATTTTAAAATATTGCGGTAATGTTATACTGCCCATATCCGTTGAATTAAAGAATTTTTCTAACATTGGAAACATTTCGCCAAAAACAAAAATCCCGAATAACATTCCAAGCAGGTAAACCAATGCGTCAATCTTACCGGTAGCAAACGCTACAACAGATGTTCCTGGACAATATCCGCCTATTACAAATCCAACTCCCGCAACTAATCCTCCAACTAAATCCGGCAGCACATTAGTTGGAGTTAAATAAATAAGCGACAAATCTAAAAATCCGATGACGGATAAAAAGAAAACTCCGAGCATTGCGGTAACAATTGCGGTGAACATTACTTTTAGTACACGCATATTTGTAAAATAGAATTGAGCCGCTAAAATTGTCGCTCTTCCAAAACCTCCGCGTTCCAAAGCAAATCCAAATGCAATTCCAATAACAAAAGCAATAATTAAACTGACGTCTGTTCCAAAGTAATCGAACTTAAAAAATGGTGTGTTCATATCCATTGTCTCCTAAAAAAATAAGCTGCTGCATATCCGCCGACAAATACCATCATCATAAAAATCCAGCTGCCTAAGTTTAATACTGCTCCTCCGCTTAGCGCTTGTCCGCTCATACAGCCTCTAGCTAATTTAGCTCCCCATCCAAGTAATCCTCCGCCAATAAATGCATAGACCAATCGCATTTTTGTTGAAATTCTCGGACCTTTTTCAATACCTTTTTTTACTCTGTGCGCAAGTGTACCTGAAATAAATCCGCCGAATAATACGCCAATAACTTGAAAGATAAGCCAATCTTTAAGCGGATTTGTATTTTCATCGCCCAAATATTCATTATAAAAACTATTTTTTGCAGCGTGTTCCGGCGCAATTTTGCTTACACTAACTGCCACGGCTGTAGATAAAGCTCCGGAGGCACCTAATCCTCTTCCCATTATTACGAAAGCCGCGAGTAAAACCAAACCTAATCCAATCCCAACAAAATATGGATTTGAAAAAGGTTTTTCTTTCGCATCAATATGAGCATGTTCACCATGTTCAAATATGTGCGAAATTTTTTCAGTTATACCATTCATAATTTATTTTCTCCATTAGTGAAAATTTGCATTAAACCAATGACTGTATTGACCGGCGGCAACGATAATGAAACGCAAAATTAGTCCCCCAATTATTACCATTAAAGGCGCGAGCGCGGTATGTTTTACTTTATGATTTACGGCAAGAAGCTGAATTATCAATGGAATAACAATTCCAATTCCAATTACAAATACCCAAAAACTTGACGCAAATTGTCCGCTTAACAATAAATCCGCCGCATTAGCTTGAACTTCGGTAGCAGTTTTCAAACCAATGATAAAAAGTGCGATTACAAAAAGTTCTATTATTAAAAATGCATTATCTGCCTTTGCGAGTAATTCGCGTTCAAAAACATCTTTCGCGATCACATGGACAAATGCAGCGGCGCTGGAAAGTCCTGAGATCAAAAATAATAACCAAAGAATTGATGAACTCCATAATGGTCTTGCTCCAAGTGAACTTAACAGAACTCCTGTATACAAGCCAATTCCCGCGCCAAAAAACATTGTGACAATTCCTAAGTTTTTTAATAGAATTGGTCTATCATGCAAATATTTTTTCCAATTTACAATTTGTGGAAATTTATCCTCAAGAAATTTTGGAGGCTTTAGTATAGCGTTAATCAATAAAATGGGATAAACTAAAACCAGAATCCATGACCCCCACGACATTGCGGAAGTAATTTGAAAAGTTGTGTATAATCTCCATACGTAAAATTTATGCTCTAAATCCAAAAATAATGCAAACATACCTATGCTTAACAATATCAGACTGATGTAAGGCAAATAAAAACATGAACAATTTTTTTCAGTTTGTCTGCCTTTAAATAAAAAGTATCCCGAGATCAGCATCATGCCGGCAACCATTCCGCCTAAAAATAAATAAACCGGTATTTCCCATCCCCAAACAGATAATGTTGGATCAATCAAATGATTATGTCTTGTTGTTGTAATTTCGTTCATCGTATGCTCCTAAGTCAAATAGAATATGTTTGGTCTTGTTCCGGCTTCCGGAATTAAAGAATGATATTTTCTTGATTGAAGTAATTGATTTATATGACTGCTCGGATCATCCAAATCGCCGAAATGCATACAATGTGTGGGACAAACAGATACGCATGCGGGATTGAGTCCATCCTCAACTCTATGAATACAGAATGTACATTTATCAACATATCCATCGGGATGAACGTATCGCGCGTCATATGGACATGATGATATACAAGCCTTACAGCCAATACATTCATTATGATTTACAAGAACAACACCGCCGATATCATGATAGTGGCTTGCGCCTGTTGGACAGCAGGAAACACAAGGCGCATCTGAACAATGATTACATCTTTCAGATCTAATTTCTAATTGAATTGTCGGGAATTTTCCTTGAGCTTCCGTTTTTATCCAATCTCTGCAAAATCCATTGGGTACTTTATTTTCAGTTTGGCATGCGATTACACAATCCTGGCATCCAACACATTTTTTAGTATCTATCGCCATTCCAAATCTTGACATTTATGCCTCCGGTTCAATTGTTACAAAATTTACATTCATACCGGTTCCTCCCATTAAAGGATCAACTTTATAATTTGTAACAAGCTGTGTATCGCTTGCCCCTTTGTTAAAAGTTTGCCTGTACATTTTCGACTGCTGTCCAAAGCCGTGAACCATATATACGCAGTCTGTTCTTATCCGTTCTGTAGATTTCACTTTTATTTTATTGCTTACAATTCCATCTTGGTTTTTTAGTTTAACATAATCTCCGTTATTTATTCCAAATCTTTTTGCAATATCGCAGTTAAGCCACAGTTCATTTTCTTCCATCAGATTTGATAAAAATTTGTTTGAAATAGTTTTGCTGAAAGTATGAACCGGAGCTCTGCCGAATAAAAGTCGGTAATATCCTGCCGGAGGTTCCTCTGGTTTTACATATTTGGGAACCGGATCGAATCCCGCTTCTTGCAATGCAAGCGAATAAAATTCAACTTTACCGGATTGAGTAAAAAATTCGGGTATATCATTTTCTCCATAATAAATGGGCTGCTTAGGACCTTTAATTACACCTTTTTGTTTTAATTCTGCAAGACTTAATCCGGCGCTTTTTAATCTTGTATCCAAGTATTCTTCAACATTTTTCCAAGGGAAATAATTACCTAATCCCAGTTTATTTGCAAGCTGTTTGGCAATCCACCAATTTGGCTTTTGATCGTTGGGTGAATCAATTACCGGCTGACGTATTCCTACAAAACCTTCTTTGCATGAAGAAGTATTAAGATCATCATATCTTTCCAAATAAACAGATTCCGGTAAAACTACATCGGCATATCCAGCAATTTCACTCGGCACTACATCCACGACAACCAACAAATCCAATTTTTGTATCGCGTCAATTGTCTCTTGTTTATTCGGCAAAGCTTGAAGTAAGTTCGTAGCATATACTAACCAGCCTCTGATTGGGTAAGGAATGGAAGTTAAAGTTGCGTCGCGCATGCCGCTAGAACTTTTTTCACCTTCCGCAAACGGATATTTATGATTTGGGTTATCCGCAGCTTCTTTTTGTGAATTAGGGTAAGCCGGATAAGGATATTTTGGAATTGCAAAACTGTGCGGAATATAAAATCCTCCTTGTTTTCCCCAATTTCCCATCAGAGCATTAAGTAAAGCAATGGCACGACTTCTTTGCGTATCATCGCCGTACCAGGTTGTATGTCTTCCAGGATGAATTAAAGTGGCAGGCTTATTATTTGCCATTTCATAAGCGGTTTTTCTAATTAATTCCGGATCAATCGTAGTTTCAATATATGCCCATTCAGGCGTATATTGTGATATTTCGTTTTTAAATTGTTCAAAACCAAAACCGTATTTTTCAACAAACTCTTTATCATATAAATTCTCAGATACAATTACGTTCATCCACGACAGCAGTAATGCTATATCCGTGCCCGGTTTAATTGGCAGGTAATATTTTGATTTACTAGCCGCGATAGAAAATCTCGGATCGACAGTTATTATTGTTGCCCCTTTTTCCACTGCTTCCGCAAATTCCTGGACTTGTGTATTGTGCATATTTTCGCCAAGATGAGAGCCAATTAAAACTAAACATCTTGAATTTTGAATATCGGTTCTTTCTGGTGAACCGACAACATCGCCGAATGTTAATTCAAAACCTACTTCTCTGGGTCCGCGGCATTGCGCAAATGAAGGAGCGGTAATATTCGGACTTCCATAAGCGGTAATCAAATGCTGTAAAAAATTTCCGCCGATTCCATGACTAAACAGCACCATCGATTCCGGGCCGTAATCAATTTTAATTTTTTTCATTTTTTCGGCTATATAATCAAATGCTTCTTCCCATGTTACTTGAACAAATTCTTCATTTCCTCGCTTACCTTTTCGTATTAATGGAGCTTTTAATCTGTCGGAATCCGAATATGCTCCAATTCCACCGGTTCCTCTTGGGCACAATCTGCCTTTGCTTAAAGGATCCTCTGGATTTCCTTCTATCTTCCATAATTCTCCATCATTCACATAAGCAACTGCGCCGCATTTCCAAAAACACAGATCACAATAAGTGGGAATTTTTTGAATTCCTTTCGCCTTTTTACCTGTTTTTCCTTCAACTTTTTCGGCACCTTTCACTACTTCACTCAAAGAAGTAACTGCTACGGCCGCTCCAAAAGTCGCGCTTGTAATTTTCAGAAATCTTCTTCTTGATAATGAATTCATAAATTATAATCCCGATATTTTTTTTATTAAATCTTTTATTGCGCCGCATTGCGAATATTCTGAGTAAACCTCACATTCCCTGCAATTATGGTTTTCGCACATTGTATTCGGATGATCAAAAGTCCAGCAAGGCTGTTCATGGCTTTTAAACGCGTTGCAGGATTTTCTGTCATCTTCTCCGCATTTTGCTACTTCCCAGCATGGTATTAAAGAGTAAATTGTTTTTATTCCGTTTATACTTATTTTTGATTCATTTATTGCGCGCCTAATACATCTTAATCTTTCCAGATCGTCTTCGGAATAAACTCTTTGATTACCTTCTGATTTATGTGGAATTATTAAACCTTCTTTTTCGTACATTCGGAGAGTATGAACGGAAATTCCAAGAATTTGAGCGGCTGTTCTGATCGGATAAACGGGAGTTTTCTTGTCTATCACAGTTTCCATAAAATTCTTTAAAAGTTGATAGTTATGAATATCAACTTTCTTGCCATTTAAAAATATTCACAATTTTTTAAAATTTTTTTATTCTCAGGCATTATTTCTCTTAAAATTTGGAAAGGATAAATTATCCTGTTACGAATTTTGGGAAAACTAATATTTGATATCCGAATTTGATTGGATTTTAGAATTGAAAATGAGAATACAATCAACCTCAATTTTTAATATTGAGGTTGATTAAATTTAGCAACCGCCGACAGCGCGTTTTAGTTTTTTCTCAACACCGCCTTTGGGTTTATTATTTTTAATTATTTCCGGAATTTTAATTGATGCTTTTTCTCTAAAGGCAAAAGTCGTTTTTTCAACTTTATTTTTAGGGACTACAGTTTTATCATAATTCAAAATAAGATTTTTAAATGAATTAAATCCGCCGGTAAGAATTTTAATATTATTGTAACCAAGTTCTTTTGCGATAACAGCAATTTTTCTTTCGGTTAATTCATCATCAGCTATAAAAACATTTGTACGGTTTGATAAACTTAAAAGTCTATTTGGTTCTTTTTCAAAAAAATTATCAATTGAAAATAATATAGAATTAGGCAGACTTTGTTTAGTATATTCTTCGGAAGCCCTAAAATCAAATATCTGCAGCTTTTTGTCACCCTCCATAATTCTATATGCCAATTCATCGGATGTAATTTCTTTAATTGAATAAGAATTTACAAACTCAACATTCTTTACTTGCTCAATTAATCCGTCTTTTTTGGATGGAAACATAAATGCCGAAATTGCAATAAAAATTCCAACAGCTGTCAAGCCTAAATAATAAGGCGTAAATCTAAGTGAGGGTTTATTAATACCATTTACTTTATTTTCAATTATTGAAGTAAACCAAAAAGCAATTAAAGCAATTGAAGTAAGGATAAAAGCAAATAATGATTGCGAAATTCCAAATGTATCAAAAATTCTAACTCCGCCATAATTATATGCTTTATAAAAATCTTCCCAAAGTGGATATCCTTCTGCAAAGATTAAAATTCCAATTACCGAGCCGAATATAAAATACATTGCGTCTATTTTACCAATTGCCGCCGCACAAACTGATGTTCCTGGACAAAATCCGCCGATCACAAATCCTAATCCCATTATCAATCCGCCAACAATTGCGGCACCGACAAATGTTGGATTTATATAAATTAAATTTACATCCAAATATCCCCAGTGATCCAACATAATAATTCCGAACATTGCTACTAATCCGGCTGTAAAAAAAACTCTGAGAACAGTAAAATCATATCCATAAAACAAACCGACTAATTTCTTTGAAGTTGAAAATCCGGCTTGTTCAAGAATTGCTCCAAAAGCAACTCCAATAACTAAGGCAACTAAATAATTCAGATCATTACTGATTACATCGGGAACTAAAGGACCCATTTTAAATTCTCCTTATATCCAAAATTTTCTAAAAAAATACGCGAACAAATATGCGCCGCCGAAAATAGCAACCATAGTTAAAATTCCTCCGGTTGAAAGAACTGCCATTCCGCTTAACGCCGCTCCGCTTGTACAACCTCTTCCTAACTGAGCACCAAATCCAAATAATAATCCGCCCGTAATTGCGCCGAAAATTCTAATTTTGGAATTTATTCTCGGACCGTGTTCAAGAGTTAAATTCAACCTTTCTGAAACTAAACCGGAAATAAATGCGCCAATTAAAACTCCAATAACTTCAAAAACCAGCCATGATTTTAGCGGACTACCGGTATGTTCGGATGAATATTCTTTGTAGAATTTTGTATTTTCGGCATGCTGAGGAACAGCTGATTCCACAAGCTGAACCGTTACACTTTTAACCGCGCCGCTCGCGCCTAATCCTCTGCCGGTAATATAAATAGTTGCAACTAAAAGAAGTCCCAATAAAAATCCGGCTAAATAAGGATTCATATATTTTTTCTGCATTACTTTGTCTCCTTTAAATTTATTATTTCTGCATCTTCATGTTCCAATTCCTCATATCCTGTTAGCATTGCTTTCAAGTTAGTTGTAATTTTTTCACCTGTTGTAATTAAATAAAGATGTACAATTAAAAATGAAACAAGAAATAATGCCGCTATGGTATGAACTACCGCAATTATCTCCAAAGATTCAATATTTAAAAATCTTATTTCATGTCGTTGAGGATAACGATAAAGCATATAAAGAAGTCCTGATGTAACTGAAAGCGGGATTACTAAAATTTTTAAACCAAAATAAGTTAATTTCTGCATTGGATTTAATTTACTAAGAACAGTTTTTTTTGTCGGGTGCGGAGCGTTTTTAAATATTCCAAAAAGATAGAATTGAACTTGAGCGATAATGTTTTTATAAGTAGGAATATACTGCCTCCATTCTCCGGTTGTAAAATGCCAGAAAATTGCAAAAACTATTAATACAATAAATAAATAAGCGGCAATATTGTGATATTTAACTGCTTGTTCAAATCCAAAAAACTCATAAGAACCGTGAATCTCAAAACCTGTAAAGCCGAGAAAAATAATTAAAATCGACTGTACCCAATGCCAAAATCTTTCAAAGGATTTATATACATAAACTTTTTTAGTCATTTTTTTTAACTCCATTATTTAATTTTTTTTCAGCATAAATTCTTAAAGAACCATGGATTGCTATTCCAAGTAAAGACAATAGAATTGTCCATTTGCCGATTGTGTCCACTACTTTTGAGTAGTCTCTGCCCGGAATATAAAAATCATTTAAATTTGCCAATCTTCCGTTTTCTCTTGTATGACATTCCGCGCATTTTACTGAATTCTCCGCCGAAGACACTTGATGGTTAACGGGCCAGTTCATTTCAGTTTTAATGAAAGAAACTTTTCCGCTGAAAGGCAGATCGGCATCTTTCATTCCTTCAGCACTTGAAGTTTTCCAATCGAAATCCTGCCAAAATGCTCCTTCTCCTTTTTGATCGGCATATAGTTTCGGCTGTATTAAAATTTTATTTATTGGATCATAAGGCTGAATTGCTCTATGTACTTTTACAGGAATTATTTTAGATTCAGGATCGGAGTAAGATCCGTGAAGCTCATTCATTACCAAAGATTTTGTTGTATCTTCAATTTTATCTCCTTCCAAATAATGTGATGCAGTTCCGTTAAACCATTGATACTCCGGTTTTACGTGATCATTCCATGTAAAGCTTCCTTTGATTGAAAGATAAGTATGGTTTCCTAAACTATCGTCTTCTTCGTAAGGTTCGCCGTTTTTCAATTTACCCGCAGTCGACCAATCCCATGTCATTTTGGTTGACTTACCTTTTGCGTAAACCGGAATATGACAAGTTTGACAAGCAACCTTTAACGTATGCTCATTTAATATTTCATTTTCATGAGGTGTTGAAGTATGACAGTCTTCACAGAAAATTCTATTATGATTCATTGACGAAAGTGAATACATTTTTCCGCCGATTGTATGCTGTTTGGTTGTATGACAGTCAACGCATTGCAAGTCCATTTCCGCGGTATTCATATGAATATCAATTTCCCCGCTTGGTTCGAACATATCGCTGCTCAAGTCCCCATGTTTAACATTGTCTCCGCCGCCGCCAAAAAAATGACACACACCGCAATTTGTTCTTTTGGGTTTGCCCACATTCTGTGCGATTTTATTAAAATCCAATGTTTCTACGGGCGCTCCGCCTTTGTTTTGGGCTTTTGCATATGTTTCGGTATTATCATGGCAAACTAAACAATCAATATTATTTGCGTCGGTAAATGATTTACCGTTTTCATCCATTCCGTATCCAATGTGACATTTCGCGCAGCTTTTAACATTTCCCTGAGTTCCTATGCAAAAATTGTTCATTACATTCTTTTTACCAATTGAAACAATTCCTCGTCCTTCAATAAATTCTTCTCTTTCCCAGTTCCAGTGATTAGAATGCATAACTTCTTCGTGACGTTTGTTGTGGCATGAAATACATTCAGCAGTAACTTCTCTCGGAGAATTAAATTTTTTCTGCAAACCGGAAAACTTTGAATGATCAACTGAGGCAATATGTTTTTCCGAATATTTGGTTTTTAGTTTATCTAATACTGTTTCCTCGCTGCTTTTAGTGGTAAGCGTTCCAATTGCAACAATTATTATCAAAACCAAAACTCCTAACGAACCAATAATTTTTTTCATAAAAAGTAAATTTCCAATTTTAATTTATAAACTAAAATATTGGAAATACTTCCATCAAATAGTCTGCCAATTATTTTTATTATTTTATGCTATAAAACAAATAATTTTTCAAAACTCTTCTTATTTGTGGGAATTTTAGATATTTCATAATTACTTTAGGGAATAAAAGGATATTGTAGATTTTTTATTTTAGGCTATAAAGTTTATTCGGGATTAATGAAATTTCTACCAGCTTGGAAGTACGCAATTTGAAGATAACTTTTTAAGCTGATTCTCAAAATTTGATAATGATTCCGTCATAATTTTAGAATCTGATCTATGGCATGCTAAACATGCGCCGACCGTTAATATTTTCTTTTGCTCATCAATGGAAAAAGGACGAATATTCTTTCTTGTACTAAAATTTTTATCTCCGGATCTTAAAAATCCAATCCAGGCATCTTCGGGTAAATTGTCAAATTCGACTAATTTAAAATTCGGTTTGAAAATCCATTTTCCAATATTTTTGTGAATTATAAATTCCAGTTTTCCCCTTCCGTAGCCAAGCGCCAATGAATTATTATGACATGATTCACAACTTCTGCTTTCTTTTCTTATTGTATGCGCGACAGATGGGGCAAAAAATCTTTTAAATATTATTCCTTTATTTTCTTTGTTAAATTTTGATTTATCTAAAGTCATTATCATACCCGGAACAAATGTATCAACACTTCTTTCAGTTTTTTCGTTTTCCTTCGTTTCCTTTATTCCCAATGTGGGCAATTCTGAAAAATATTCTCCGTTATATTCAACCCAAGAGGAATTTATCATTTTATTATCCAACAGATCAAACCCTTGAATTCCCGTTTCAAATGCGGTATGACAGCCAATGCATTGCGGAACCCATGCGGTATGACAGCTATTGCACGATAATGATCTATGAGCTTTTGAATTATTGCACTCAAATTTCGGCGGTTTTAAATCGTAGACTTTTTTTGTCCGTTTTCCATTTAATTTTGCACTATGATTATTTCTAACCTCAGTATTTATTAAAGGTGTTTGAGATTTATTTACCTTAATAAAATCTCTTTCATCGTCATTTATTCCATTTACTTCGGCTATTTTTTTTGATTCAAAATCGAACTCACTTAATTTCATCGCGGAAAAATTTTCACTATGGCAATCTTCACAGCTTATTAATATTTGTTCTTCTTTATGTTCAAATGATTTTCCGTTTCCCATAACTTCATACGAAATATGACAATCGACACAAACCAACCCCGCGTTATAATGAACATCCGGAATTTTCTTTTGAAATATTCTGCCGTCGTCAAGTAATCTAAAATTAATATTATCAACAATTTTTTTATCAATAAATCCCGTTTCATGCCATCCTTCATAATTTGTTGATATTCTGCCCGAACGGCTGTGGCATCCGAAACAATGATCGTTTGTAACATTAATTGTAAGCGAAGGATGAAATTTTATTAATGCTGAATCTCGTTTTTGCTCCCGCATTAATTTGTAAGTTTCCAATTCATGTTCAGCTTCTATAGAATAATTTAAATGACAAGCGTTGCATCCGCCGCCGCGTGATAATTCCGTTATTATTCCATATTCTTTTTTTTCATTTCCAAGATGACACGAAGCGCATAAATTACGTAAGTGAGATTCGGAAGCTGAATTCCCAATTTTTTCGATATTGAATTTTCCGGAAGGTTCTTTTAATTCGTCAAACGCGAATTTATTTACGCTTATAATTCCGGACATTGTAGACATAAGTGAAGAATCAACTCTTTCGGAAATTCCGGGATGACAATTTGTTTTTCCGCATGTTAATTTTGCGTTTTCTAAATTGCCGGGGATTCTAATCATTCCGGCGTGTGCAAGATCTTTTAATTTATCCTTTGTATTTCCTAAGTGACAAGAACTGCAGCCTATCTTTTGCGGATTGTGATATTTTGAAAATCCTTTAACTTCACCATGGCATTGAACACAACTTTCTGAAATTGCGGTTATATTTTTTGCGGATGATTGATCTTGGTATAATTTTACCCAATTGATCTTAAAGACAAAATAATAAATAACAAAAACAATCAATAAGCTTCCGAAAATTACTAAAACATATTTTTCTAATGTTTTATGATCTAACTTTAAGTTCAAATTCCGATCTCAATTTAATTAGAAAATTATCCTCTGATTTTTATCATATTCTAAAACAGTATTCAACATAAATTTTTATCATAATTTTTTAAATTTATTTAAGGCAAATTTGAAATCTTCAATAGTATTCATATTAAAAACAATATCTTCATTAAAAAATGATTGCTTGGATATTTCAATAAATCTCGTGTTAACAGAATTAATTAGATCAAAAAGTTTGATCTTTGTTTTTCCGGTTTCATTATAATTTATTGGTACTTGCTTAAGTAATTCTTCAATTTTTGGCAGGCAGTTTTTTTTATATACGGCGCAAAGCGAATGAATGTTTTTATTTGATTTTGGAATTAAAATATCTTCTTCAGAAATTTGCCTAATCAGAAAATTTATTAAATCAGAAGTTACGAACGGCATATCGCAAGAAATTATAAAATTATTTTCAGTATCAGAATTTACTAAACCGGAATGAATTCCAGATAAAGGTCCGAATCCGCGGTAAATATCTTCATGAATTTCTACATTCAAAAAATTATAATTCAGCGGATCATTAGTTATCAAAATTATTTTATTAAAAATTCTTTTAAGCAGATTGTAAATATCTTCAATAATTGGAACATCTGTTATTTTCAGAAGTGCTTTGTCCTCACCAATTCTTGAACTTTTTCCGCCGGATAATAAAATCGCGGTTATCTCGTGATTCATAGTTTTACTTGAATAAAAAAATTCCGACTTAAAGCCGGAATTAAATTTTGAAGTATTTCTTAATATTTATACGTGACGCCAAATAAATTCGTCGTCCTCAAGTTTTTCAGCGTCGAGTTTTCCTTTTGTGAGCAAACTTTTCAAATCTTCTTTTGAAATTGATTTATCATCATTTATACTGTTTAAAAGTTCGTTAAAATATCCTTTTGTAATTGAGAAATTCGCGAGATCGAAATAATCATTAAACACGCTCATAATTTTTGTGGCGTTAGAAGTTTCAAAAGCACCCGTTACTTTATCGCGCCAATCAATTCTACTCCAAAATATTTTCTTTAGTAAATAAACCGCGTAATGTACTTCAGTTAAAGGAAACCGTTCTCTAAATCGTGAAGCTCCGACATTCTCAAAATAGTCTTCAGCACTTTTATTGGTTGCACCGTCTTTCAGCCATTCGCTTAAATAGGAAAAAACTGCTTCACCTCTTTTTGTTGTTTCCTTATCATTAAAGGTTTTGTAGGTTTTTAAATATTCAGAATTTCTAACTTCTGTCAGCCATTCTCGTTTAAGTTCTTCAATTTGGTCATCAACAATTTTGGATAAATTTCTTGCCAACATTTTACCTCCCCAAAAAAATTTTTATCTATCTTATTATTCCAATGCTTAATGCTTCACTATACATTTTTTCTTTTACTGTTTTTATACTTTCTTGGTATAAAGCACCGCTAACAAACATCTGCTCTAATTCATCTTTTTCAAATTTATTTGAATCGGCTAATTTAATGTAAAGATTTTCATTATATCCTTTAATAATATAAAAATTACCCAGATCAAAATAATTATTTATAACGGTCATAAACTCAATGGCGTCATAAGCTTTAAGAATTCCTGCAACTTCATCCTTCCAAGCTACGTAACTCCATAAAACTTTTTTCTCCAGATGCAAAGCGTAATAAACTTCTGTTAAAGGCGCGCCTTCGTTTATTCTATCTTCGCCAATTTTCTTAAAGTAAACAGCGGCGTCATCATTTGATGCGCCTTTTAAAAGCCAATTTAACAAATTATTAAAAAGAACATATCCTCTTAAATAAAGTTCCTTCTCTTCTAATTTTTGATACGAACTTAAATATTCGGATTTCTTTACTTCCTGTACCCAAGTTTTTGTAAGATCATTTAAATGACTTTCAACTATCGCAATTAAACTTTCGTAAACCATTTTATCCTCCCGTTTATTTTAGATAATAAAATGTTACTATGATGAATATCATACTTATTTATCTTGTTAAAATCAAGTACATAATTTTCATTAATTATGTATTCAAAGGAAATAAAAGAATGTTATATTTGAATAAAATATTTGAGGCTGATATGGAAATTATTATCAATGATCTACGAGTTTTTTTGGAAGGCGACAATAAGAATAAATCAATTATTTTTTTGCACGGCTTTCCTTATGACCATACAATGTGGGATGAACAGGTAAATTTTCTAAAAGATAAATTTTATTGCGTAAGATATGATATTCGCGGTTTGGGAAATAGTCCCGCCGGTAACGGACAATTTACAATGGACTCTTTTGTTGATGATTTGTTTTCAATAGTAGATGAATTGAAATTGGATAAGCCAATTATTTGCGGACTTTCAATGGGCGGATACATTACTTTTCGGGCATTGGAAATTGATCAGTCAAAATTTTCAGCGGTAATCTTAATGGATACAAGATCTGAAAGCGATAATAACGAAGGAAAAATTAAAAGACAAAACGGAATCGCAAAGATTAATAAAGAAGGCGTAATTGCTTTTGTCGATGGCTTTGTTCCGACTTGCTTCTGGGAAGATACTATCAAGAACAATCCAAATCTTTACAATACTGTATTGAATAAATCCAGAAAAAGCAACTCAATCGGCGTAAAAGGAAGTCTGATTGCAATGTTAAGCAGAACAGATACAACTTCAACGCTAAAGAATATTAGTCTGCCAACTTTGGTAATTTGCGGAGAATTTGATAAACTAACACCGCCAAATGTAATGAAAATTATTGCTGATGAAATTAAAGACGCAAAGTTTGCAGAAATTAAAAACTCAGGACATATGACGCCGCTTGAACAGCCGGATGAAATTAATAAAAATATTATGACATTTTTAGAAGGAATTTTCTAATAAAATATTACTGAATAATCTATATATTTTCCATTTTCGTAATTGAATTTTGCGCTGAAAATTTTATCATTGAAAAGCCAGGGAATAAATATTTTATCACCTTCCCATAAATTCAGCTCATTTAGTTTTTCATTTGGTATCCACTCCAGCCTGCCTTCGGGAGAATCAATTAAATTTCCTTCAAAGTCGTTAAAAACATAAAGCCAAACGTACCAATCATCTTTTCCATCAAACATTGGAAAAGTAATGTGACCTTTTAAAACCGGATCTTTTACTTTTAATCCCGATTCTTCAAATACTTCACGAATCGCGCATTCTTCCGGTGCTTCACCTTGTTCAAATTTTCCGCCAAGTCCGTTCCATTTCCCTTCATGATAATCATTTTCTTTTTTATTTCTATAAAGCATAAGTGTTTTATTATCATTCATTACATAACAAAGAGTCGCAAGTTTCATAAGTTTTAATTGAATTGAAAAATGAAAAAATATAAATCAAAAAATAAAATTAAAATGATACAAGTAAGCTTTAGATCTATTCAACTTTACAATTTTTAATTTGTTAAGTGTCTTTCCTTGATCAAATATTCTTTAACATAATCGTCAATTGAATTTTCCATGGAAATTATTTCTTTGTTATAACCGGCATTTCTTATTTTATCAATTTTCGCTTCTGTAAAATATTGATACTTCCCTCTTAAAATTTCCGGCATTTCTATAAACTCAATATTTGTTTTAATATTCATTGCTTTAAAAATAGAACCAACTAAATCAACCCAAGTTCTTGTTTTTCCGGTTCCTACATTGAATAAACCATTTTTGTCTTTATTTAAATAAAAATGAATAGTCATTTCTACCGCGTCTTTTATATATATAAAATCACGCATTTGTTTTCCGTCTTCATAATTTGGCAAATATGACTTAAACAAATTTACTTTTCCTGTTTCTTTTATTTGTCCAAACGCTTTATGAACAATGCTTCTCATATCGCCTTTGTGATATTCGTTCGGACCAAAAACATTAAAGTATTTTATACCAACAATTTTATCGTCGATTTTAAGTTTCTTTGCCCAAAGATCAAACATGTGTTTGGAATATCCATACATGTTCAGCGGTTTAAGAATTTCTAATTTTTCTTCATCATCATCATAACCGTTTTCGCCATTGCCGTAAGTGGCCGCACTGGATGCGTATATAAATTTTACATTATTTTCTAATGAATATTCGGCTAATGTTTTTGTGTACTTAAAATTATTATACAGCAAATAATCCGCGTCTTTTTCTGTAGTTGAAGAGCAAGCACCCAAATGAAAAATTGTATCAATATTTTCAAACGAATTTTCGGTTATTAATTCTAAAAATTCATCTTTATGAAAAATGTCCAAATATTTTAAACCCACTAAATTTTTCCATTTTTCACTTTCACCAAGATGATCAACAATAATAATATCATCAATTCCCATATCGTTCAATTTCCAAACAATTGCGCTTCCAATAAATCCGGCTCCGCCGGTTACAATAATCATTTTAACTCCTATCCGTATATAATGTAAAGTAAAGTTATAAAATTTCATTAAATTATATTTTTAAAAAATCGATAAATAGTCAGAAAGTCAGGAGAAAATGCAATTCGATATATTAAGTGAAATTCTTAGTCAAAGGATATTAATCCTTGACGGCGCAATGGGGAGTTTGATTCAACGTTATAAATTGACTGAATCCGACTTTAAAGGTGAAAGATTTAAAGATCATGCAAAATCACTGCGCGGCGATAATGATCTGCTCTCAATTACTCAGCCGCATGTTATTAAGGAAATTCATAAACTTTATCTTGAAGCAGGCGCAGATATTATTGAGACAAATACTTTTAACGCGACTTCAATATCTCAAGCCGATTACGGCATGGAACACGTAATTTATGATATGAATTTTGCGTCGGCAAAATTAGCAAAAGAAACTGCAAATATTTATACCGCTAAAAACTCCCAAAAGCCGAGATTTGTGGCGGGTTCTATTGGTCCAACAAATAAAACGCTTTCAATGTCATCCAAAGTTGAGGATCCGGGAGCCAGAGATTTAACTTTTGATGAAATGAAAAATTCATATTATGATCAAGTAAGAGGATTAGTCGATGGCGGAGTAGATATTCTTTTGGTTGAAACAATTACCGATACTTTAAACGCAAAATCCGCACTGTTTGCCATTCATCAATATTTTGCCGAAAAAAATATTTTGCTTCCGATAATGATTTCAGGAACAATTGTAGATCAAAGCGGAAGAACTCTATCCGGACAAACATTCGAAGCATTTTGGAATTCCATTTCGCATACTCAAAATTTATTGAGTGTTGGTTTAAATTGTTCTTTAGGTCCAAAACAAATGCGTCCTTTCATTCAAGAAATTTCCGATTTAGCAAGCTGCTTTGTAAGTATTTATCCAAACGCGGGACTGCCGAACGAATTTGGCAATTATGATGAAACTCCGAATCAAATGTATGAAGTCTTGGCAAAATATGCCGAATACGGAAATTTCAACATTGTAGGCGGATGCTGCGGAACCACTCCGGAACATATAAAAGTATTCTCGGAAATTGCCAAAGAATTCAAACCCAGAATTCCAAAAGAGAAAAGTAAGCTGCTTTCTTTAAGCGGATTAGAACCATTAGTTGTTCGTCCGGATTCTAATTTTATTAATATCGGAGAACGAACAAATGTGATGGGTTCAAAGAAATTCGCGAGATTAATAAAAGAAGATAAATATTCAGATGCATTAAGCGTATCAAGAGAACAAGTCGATAACGGCGCTCAAGTCATTGATATAAATATGGACGACGCAATGATCGATGCCGAATCGGCAATAACAAAATTTTTAAATTTAATCGCATCAGAGCCGGATATCGCAAAAGTGCCGATTATGCTGGACTCATCAAAATGGAATGTAATTGAAGCAGGACTTAAATGCCTTCAGGGAAAAGGAATTGTAAATTCAATAAGTTTAAAAGAAGGCGAAGAAATTTTTAAGTACCACGCGAGAAAAGTTTTAAATTACGGTTCAGCCGTAATAGTTATGGCTTTTGATGAAATCGGTCAAGCTGATTCTTATGAACGCAAGATCGAAATCTGCAGCAGAGCTTATAAAATATTAACGGAAGAAATAAATTTCCCTCCTGAGGATATTATTTTTGATCCTAATATTTTTGCAATAGCGACCGGAATTAAAGAGCACAACAATTATGCGGTTGATTTCATTAATGCAACAAAATGGATAAAGCAAAATCTTCCTTACGCAAAAGTTTCCGGCGGAGTAAGTAATTTATCATTTTCATTCAGAGGCAATGATACAGTGCGCGAAGCAATGCACTCTGCATTTTTGTATCACGCTATAAAAGCCGGAATGGATATGGGAATTGTCAATGCCGGTCAACTTGGCATTTATGAGGAAATTCCTAAACATTTACTTGAACTTGTTGAAGATGTTATATTAAACCGCCGGGAAGACGCGACAGAAAGACTGATAGAATTTGCGCAGCAGATTGACAAAAAGGAAAGATCAGAAATAAAAATTGATGAGTGGCGAAATTTATCGATTGAAGAAAGGCTGAAACATTCTTTGATTAAAGGAATTGATACATTCATAATTAACGATATTGAAGAAGCAAGAATTAAAATTAAATCACCGCTACAGGTTATTGAAGGTCCTTTAATGGACGGCATGAACATAATCGGTGATTTATTCGGCTCGGGTAAAATGTTTTTGCCTCAAGTTGTAAAAAGTGCCCGCGTAATGAAAAAAGCTGTCGCGTATCTAATTCCTTATATTGAAGAGGAACAAAGATCGACGGGAGAAATTAAAAAAGCCGGAAAGATTTTGCTCGCGACTGTTAAAGGTGATGTTCATGATATTGGCAAAAATATTGTAGGCGTTGTTTTAAACTGCAACAACTACGATATTATTGACCTTGGTGTTATGGTGCCTTCAGAAAATATAATTTCAAAAGCAAAGGAAGAAAATGTTGATATTATTGGTTTAAGCGGATTGATAACTCCATCGCTTGATGAAATGATACATGTGGCAAAGGAATTAGAAAGAGAAAAAATGAATTTACCTTTATTGATTGGAGGAGCTACAACTTCCAAAGTGCATACAGCGGTAAAAATTGATGAAAATTATTCCGGAAATGTAATTCATGTTTTGGACGCTTCAAAAGCTGTTGCCGTAGCGGGAAAATTACTTAACGTTAATTCAAAAGAAAATTTTGTAAACGAAGTTGCCTCCGAATATGAGACAATAAGAGTTCAGCATAAAAGGAAAAATAATAATCAAAATTTAATTTCTATTGTTGAAGCAAGAAAAAATAAATTGGTTTTGGATTGGGGTAAAATTCAAATAACTGAACCAAATAACTTTGATTTAATTATTGATAACGAAGTCCCGCTTGAAAAATTAAGGGATTACATCGATTGGACACCGCTCTTTATAACTTGGGAATTGAAAGGAAAATATCCTTCAATATTTGAAAATAAAGATTACGGCGGCGAAGCAAAAAAACTTTTTGATGACGCGAATAAATTATTGGACAAAATAATTTCCGAAAAATTATTGACTGCAAAAAGCGTATGTAAAATTTTCCAGGCAAACAGTGTTGAAGATGATATCCAGCTTTTTGAAAATGGAAAAGTTGTTTCAACATTGCATACTTTAAGACAACAGACAGATAAAAACAATAAATTCCCGAATTTGGCATTGGCTGATTTTATTTCTCCGCTAAATTTAGGCGAAAAAGATTATATTGGACTATTTGCGGTTACCGCTGGAATCGGTTCAAAAAAATTGGTAAAAGAATTTGAAGCGAATCATGATGATTATAACGCTATTATGGTTAAAGCTTTGGCAGATAGATTAGCCGAAGCTAACGCTGAATTACTTCATAAAAAAGTTAGAACCGAAATTTGGGGATACGCGAAAAGCGAAAATCTATTGAATGACGATTTAATTAAAGAAAAATATATTGGGATTCGTCCCGCGCCAGGTTATCCGGCACAGCCTGATCATACAGAAAAATTTACACTGTTTAATTTACTTGATATCGAAAAAAATACCGGTATAACTCTAACGGAAAATTTAGCGATGGATCCGCCTGCTTCAATATGCGGATTATACTTTGCTAATCCGGAATCAAAATATTTTTCCGTTGGTAATATTCTTAATGATCAAGTTGAAGATTACGCTAAAAGAAAAAATATGAAAACAGAAGAAGTTGAAAAATGGCTGCGACAGATTATTT
Organism: Ignavibacteriota bacterium; assembly: GCA_016713565.1. Lineage (NCBI taxonomy): Bacteria > Pseudomonadati > Ignavibacteriota > Ignavibacteriota bacterium. Next base: position 204,538 of record JADJOX010000008.1, on the reverse strand, counting down.
AAATATCTAAGCAGTTATTTTCATTTTTATATAATTTAAATTCTACATTATATTTTGTGCCTTTTTCAATTAGCTGTTTTAACAAATTTATATGCTTGATAATCAACAAAATCATCAACGTATAAATCAAATGAATTTACTTTTCCGTTATTTAAGTAAAATTGAAAAACCTTTTTTCCGTAAGTCGGATCAGAATAAGTACAGAAAAATCTGTTATTACCAATATACTCTAACTTTCCCGTTAATTTGGAATGGTGTTCTAATTTAAGCTCAAGAGTATTTTTAACTTTCTTTAATTCCGCAAAACCGTATACTTCATTTTCATATTTGCCTTCAAAATTTTCCAATTTGGTTTCTGCTTCAATATTCATTTTAACCGAATCTTGAATTTCATTTAGTCTGTGCTTTTTTGTTTCTCTTTCTTTTAATTCAGCATTAAAATACGTCATATCATAATTTCTAATAGGCAGCTCTAAAAATGCGTCTAAAATTTCCCATCGAAGAGACCAAAAAAGCGCGTTTTGATCGGTATTTGTTAGTACAACAATTCCAAGATTTTCTTCCGGCATTAATGTTACCGAAGTCAAAAATCCGTTTACTCCTCCGGTATGAGAAATTATTTCTCTTCCTTCATAATCCTGCAGTTCCCATCCCATTCCATATAATGTATAATGAGTTCTATTATACGGATGTCTAACGCGTTTTTCAATTGTTAATGGCTGTCGCGTTTTTTGAATTACGGAATAAGGAATTATTTTTTCGCCTTTGTATTTTCCACTGTCAAGCTGCGCGATAACCCAATGACTCAAATCGTGTATTGATGAACCAATGCTTCCGGCAGGAGCGAGATTATCAATATTCTGAAGTTCAAGCAAAGTCATTTTATCGTTTACAAAACTATGAGGCTTAGCAATGTTTACTCGGTTTTTAAAATCTTGAGAATAAGCAATTGTTCTATTCATATCTAACGGAGTAAAAATTTTAGTTTGTAAAAAGTCGCCCCACGTTTTTTCCGCAATCTTTTCAATTACTTTTCCGGCAATTACAAATCCGGCGTTTGTATATCCGTATTTAGTTCTAAAGCCGTATTTTGGCGTAAGCAATCCAAATTTGGCAATAACTTCATCACTTGAAAGATCGGAAGTCCAATAAATAAAATCACCTTGAAAAGTTTCCATTCCAATACGATGAGAAACAATATCTTGCAAGTTCAGTTCATTGTTTACCCACTTATCTTTCATTTTAAAATCAGGCAGATATTTAATTACTTTATCATCGAGTTTTAATTTCTGTTCAAGTTCAAGCAATGCCAAAGCCGTTCCGGTAAACGCTTTTGTGTTTGAGCCGATCATAAATAAAGTATTTTCATCAACCTTATTTTGTTTACCCAATTCAGTAACGCCGTATCCTTTTTGGAATACAACTTTCCCGTCTTTTACAATTAAAACGGCGGCTCCGGGAATTTCCCAATTCTTCATTCCTCTTTCAATATAAAAATCCAAACTGTCGTTTATAAAATTCGGCAGCTGTGCGTTTATTTCTAAAGCCATTATTGTTAGGAATAAAAAGATAAATCGAAGTCTTTTCATTTTATATCCTTTATGTTTTTCTGCAAAAATAGAAATATTTCTTAAATTTATTAAAGTTTCATAGGAATTTTATCATTTAATTACACATTAATTTCACAAACTGATTTGAATTTTCCCAGTAATAACATATCAAAACGATAATTTCTACAAGTAATTTTTACTTATTTTTTTTTAAGTTAAATAAACTATATTAATTATATTACATTTTTAAGCTTGGTTTAATTTTTGTTATATCTTAATTACGGCAATATTTAATTGAGGTTTTAATGAAAACAAAATTTCTTATCATAATTTCACTTTCCTATTTATTTTCAAATCAATTTTTTGCGCAAGGAATTAAGGCAGATCATAACTGCACAAAAATTAATCAAATATCTGAAACAGCAATTATAGCGGCTAAAGAAAATTTACACATCGCTTACGGACACACATCGCATGGAAGTCAGATTATTTCAGGAATGGAAAATCTTGATAATTTTATGGGCGGTAACGGTTTATATAATTTCCATAATGGAGGCGATGAAGGATATCTTGATATTGATGATTATTTCGTTTACGGCGATTTGGGAAATCCCGACCTCACAACATGGGCAGAACTAACACGAACTTATTTAAACGATTCGCAAAATTCCGACGTTAATGTTGTGATGTGGTCTTGGTGCGGTGAAGTCAGCTCGGCCTCGGTTGAAGATATAAATACTTATTTGGATTTGATGGCGGAGCTTGAATCCGATTTCCCAAATGTTAAATTTGTTTATATGACTGGACATCTCGACGGTTCAGGTTTAGAAGGAAATCTGCATTTAAGAAATCAGCAAATTAGAGATTATTGCTCGGTCAATAATAAAATTTTATTTGATTTTGAAGATATTGAATCTTATGATCCGGACGGTAAATATTTCGGCGATAAATATCCGACAGATAATTGCGATTACGATTCAGATGGTAATGGATCTCAAGACGCAAATTGGGCAGTTGAATGGCAGAATACGCATACTGAAAATGTTGACTGGTATTATTGCGACGCGGCTCATTCTCAATCCTTAAACGGAAATCAAAAAGCCTATGCGGCTTGGTGGCTTTGGGCTAAAATTGCCGGATGGAATGATGCAACTTCCGCACAAAAACAAATCAATTTCACATTATATATTTTAGGAAACAATTATCCGAATCCTTTTAATCCTTCAACTAAAATTGATTTTACAATAGCGCAAAACGAAAATGTAAGATTAGAGATATATAATTCGCTTGGTCAATTGGTTAAAAGCTTGCTGAATGAAAATCTTTCGCATGGAAATCATTCCGTTATTTGGAATGGTGATAATTTTGAATACGCTAAAGTATCTTCAGGCGTTTACATTTATAAACTTCATACTGACAATTTCACACAATCCAAAATTATGATAATGCAGAAATGACATTTAAAAATTCCCCATGTGTTTAAGCATTGGGGAATTTTCACTTTTCCAAAATATCTAAGTTTTAATAGAAACTGAAATCAAAAAATAATAACTATATTTTCATATAGATTTATTTTCTTCGTTGGATAGATAATGAAAAATTACTCTTTGAAATTGTTATTTGTTTTTGGAATTCTATTTTTAATCTTAACGGCGCGCTTCACATATTCACAGAATAATGATTCACTTTACTTTGCGCAAAATTATAATAAGCAAGAAGTGAATATTAAAATGCGGGATGGAATAAAACTTTACACAGCGATTTATTCGCCTAAATACAGCAAAGAAAAACAACCTATAATTATTTGGAGAACTCCTTATAGTTGCCAGCCTTACGGCAACCAAAACTATTTTACAAGAAGCTTGAATACATTTTTTCATTTTATAAAAAATAATTATATAATCGTAATTCAAGATGTCCGCGGAAGGTTTATGTCCGAAGGAAATTTTGTTGACATGCGTCCCTACATTCCCAATAAAATTAATAATTCTCAAGTTGATGAAAGTACCGACGCGTATGATTCAATTGAATGGCTTGTAGAAAATATTGATAATAACGGCAACGTTGGCGTTTGGGGAATTTCTTACCCGGGCTTTTATGCCGCTATGGCTGCGATTGACGCGCATCCAAATTTAAAAGCCGTTTCTCCGCAAGCCCCAATCGCCGATTGGTTTATTGCGGATGATATGCATCATTACGGCGCTTTAAGTTTATCAATGACATTTAATTTTTTCAACCAATTTGGAGTAGCAAGGAATCAACTAACAAAGATTTGGCCTGACGGCGTTAAATTTGATTCGCCCGACGGTTATAATTTTTTCTTAAAATTAGGTTCATTAAAAAATATTAACAAATTATTTTTCAAAAACGGCATCGCGTTTTGGGATAGTGTTATAACGCATCCTAATTATGATAAATACTGGCAGGAAAAAAATACACAACGTCATTTCAATAATATTAAACCCGCAATTCTAACTGTCGGCGGATTATTTGACGGCGAAGATCTTTACGGTGCAATTAACACTTTTAAATCAATTGAAAATAAAAAACATTATTCAAATAATTTTTTTGTTTTCGGTCCTTGGCCGCACGGCGGCTGGACGCGAGTTGATGGCAATAAATTCGGCGATATAAATTTTAATTCATATACGAGCAAGTATTATGTTGATAGTATTGAACTGCCTTTCTTTAATTACTATTTAAAAAACAAAGGTAAGTTAAATTTAGCCAAAGCTTATATTTTTGAAACGGGTAAAAATGAATGGAATAAGTTTGACCAATATCCTCCCAAAAATATTGAAGAATCAGTTCTTTACGTAAATCCAAAAAATAAATTAACATTTTCGCCTCCGCAAAATTCAGAAAATAGTTATGATGAATATATAAGTGATCCAAATAAACCGGTGCCTTATACCTCCAAATTTATTGGCGCAAAAGATTATTATTATAAAGAATATCTAAATGAAGATCAGAGGTTTGCTTCAACACGAAACGATGTTTTGGTTTATGAAACCGATATTCTTAATAATGATATAAGAATCGTAGGCGGAATTGAAGCTGACCTTTTCGTTTCCACTTCCGGAACTGACGCTGACTGGATAGTAAAAGTTATTGATGTATTCCCTGATTCATGCCAAGATATAAATGACGGGGATAAAAAAATTGAAATGGGCGGTTACCAAATGCTCGTAAGAGGTGAAATTATGCGAGGTAAATATAGAAATAGTTTTGAATTTCCCGAGCCGTTTACACCAAATGAAATTTCAAAAGTGAGTGTAAAGTTAAATGATGTTTGTCATACTTTTAAAAAAGGTCATAAAATAATGGTACAGATCCAAAGCAGTTGGTTTCCTATGTTTGATAGGAATCCTCAAAAGTTTTAAATATTTATACCGCAGAAGAAAGTAATTTCCAGAAAGCAACTCAAAGGATTTACTTTAGTAAAAATTATTCATCTCAAATTAAAATGAACAAAATTATATCTGAAAAATAATATGACAAATCTTGAATCAATTTTACCGGAAATTACAGAGATCAGACGAAATCTGCATAAATATCCCGAATTATCTTTTAAGGAATTTGAAACAACAAAATTATTGGAAGATAAAATAAAATCTTGGGGATTACAATTTAACAGATTTAAAAATATGGAAACTGGCGGATACTGCGACATTGGAGAAGGTGAAATTATCGGCTTTCGTTCCGATATTGACGCGCTTCCTATTTTAGAAGATCCTTCTCATGATATTTGTTCGGAAATTAAAGGCGCAATGCACGCTTGCGGACATGATTTTCATACAGCGATTGGTTTAGGATTATTAAAATACTTTAGTGAAAACAAAAATGAATTAAAAAATAAATTAAGAATAATTTTTCAACCAGCGGAAGAAGCCGCGCCTGGCGGAGCCGAACAAGTTATTAAAGAAAATATCTTGGAAAATGTTATATCGGTTTTGGCTGTTCACGTTGATCCAATGCTGCAAATCGGAAAGCTGAATATTGTTGAAGGTCCGGTTCAAGCTTCTTCTACGTCAATTCATATCGGATTTTTCGGTCCTGGCGGACATACATCAAAACCTTCGGAAACTGTTGATCTTATTAACGCTTCTGCATTTTATATTACGCAAATTCAAAGTTTCATACAACAGAATATAGATTCAAGAGAAACCGTTGCGTTTGCATTCGGCACAATTTCCGGGGGCACAACTCACAATATTATTCCGCAGCACATTATTTTAAAAGGCACTTTGCGCACTCACAATAATATTGTATTAAATAAATGTATTGAGTTGATGAATTCATTTACAAAATCATTTGCGGAATTGTACAAAATTAAAATTGAAATTAATTTTCCTACAAACTGTCCGGCAACAATTAATGACACGGCGTTGACAAGAAAGTTCATTGAGTTTGTTCACCATTCGGGCTATGAAAATAAATTGGTATTAGACGCAAAGCCTTCAATGGGTGCCGATGATTTTGCTTTTTACGGTTTAACAGTACCAAGTTTATATTTGCAGATTGGCGCCAAAGGAGAAGGAACTTTGCACAGTAAAGATTTAATTCTGAACGAAGATGTTTTGAAATACGCGTTGGAAACACTGATCGGTTTTATTTCAAAATATTAAAGACTTCTTATTTTTGCAAGAAGTCTTATTGGAATAAATATTTTTTGAAGTGTGAGTAATTTGAACAGATTTATCTAACTATTCTTTATTCAATTATTTCATCAAAACTTTTTTCGTATTGGCGTTTTGCTTTTTGACTCATGCCCATACTTGAAAATCCGCCGTCGTGAAATAAATTCTGCATCGTAACTTTTTTTGTAAGATCGGAAAATAACGTAACACAATAATCGGCGCATTCATCGGCAGTTGCGTTTCCCAGCGGCGACATTCTATCAGTAAAATCGAACAATGAATCAAATGCGTCAATTCTGCTGCCGGCTGTCGTTCTTGTCGGTGATTGCGAAATTGTATTTATTCTAATAAATTTCTCCCTTCCATAAATGTAACCAAAACTGCGCGCTATAGATTCGAGTATGGCTTTTGCGTCAGCCATATCATTATAAAGATCCAAAGTACGCTGTGCGGCAATATATGATAAAGCAACAACAGATCCCCAATCATTAATCGCATCGTAATTTCTGCAAGTCTGCAGAATTTTATGTAAAGATAAAGCTGAAATATCCAAAGTTTTTAAAAAATTTACATAATTTATATTGTCATACGGAATATCTTTTCTAACGTTTGGCGACATTCCGATTGAATGAAGCAAGAAATCAAATTTACCGCCGAAATGTTCCATAGATTTTTTTATTAAGTTTTCAATATCATCAAGACTTGTAACATCGCATGGAATTACAATTGCATTTAATTTTACCGCAAGTTTTTGAATTTCACCCATCCTTAGAGCAAATGGAGCATTTGTTAAAATGATTTCAGCTCCTTCTTCAAAAGCATGTTCGGCAACTTTCCAACCGATAGAACTTTCGTTTAACGCGCCAAAAATAATCCCTTTTTTCCCTTTGAGTAAATTATATGCCATTAGTTTTTTCTTCCCCATTTTTATTGATATTCACTTACTGCAAATAAATAATTTAAAATTTCGATGTGTAAATTCTTCAATAATTTTAAATTTTAATATTCGATAAAAAGAAACATACAAATAATATTTAATATTTTAAATAACCGGATATTTGAAAGTAGAACTGAGTAAAATTCTTTCACCATTTTCGCCCGATTTTCTCGCCGCTTCAATTATTTCTAATACATGCAGCGCGTGTTCCGCCGCTATTAACGGTTCAATTCCGGTTACAAGACTTTCCGCAATAACGGAAGCGCCCTGCTGCCAAACATAATTTTTTGGATCGGTCTCAAATCTTTCGCCTTCGGGCTTATCCCAAGAATTTGAAATGTGAACTCCGAAAGGCGACCAATCGTAACCGATCAAAGCCATATTCCCGTTTGTTCCCCAAATTGTGATTGTCGGTCTGTCTTGCCCTTCGCCGCTGTGTCCGAACGGATCAAAATAATTAAATCCGCATTGTACGCTTGATAATACACCATTTCCGTGATCCATTACAACAATCGCGTTATCTTCAGCTTCAACATTTATTTTACCTTTGTTATCTACGATTCTTTCTTTTGTTACAATCGAAGTCATTGCAATTACAGATTTTGCCGGTCCTAATAAACCGGTCAATGTTGCCAAATTATAAACACCAAGATCAGGCAGACTACCGCCGCCTTTTTCATAAAAGAAAGCCGACCATGTCGGACCGGTATGTCCGTAATGAGCATGTGCGGCGGAAACTTTCCCCAATTTTCCTTCTCGAATTGATTTTGACATATAAGCAAATTGCGGACTATTAACAACCGCGGGCGCACCCCAAATTTTTAAACCTTTAGATTTTGCTAAATCAAGCAGCGATTTACCTTCAGTATATGAATTATGCATTGGCTTTTCACTCCAAACATGTTTCCCCGCATTTAAAGCAATTTCATTCAATTTACCGTGTTCCTGCATATCGGTCAAATTTACCAAAAGATCAAAATTCGCGCCCTTTAACATTTCATGTATATTTGGATAATAATTTGAAATATTAAATTTTTCGGCTTGTGATTTTGCTCTGTCAAAAATTATATCACATGTGCTTACAAGTTCCACATATTCACATTTTTCCAAATGAGGAAGATACATATTGGACACACTTCCACAACCTATTACACCAATTTTTATTCTTCTATTTTGAAAAAATAATTTTTCGGATTTTGCAATAATAGGCGACAGAATTGAAGATGCACCTAACAATCCAATTGTTTGCAGAAATTTTTCACGTGAAATTTTTGCCGTTCATAAATTCCTCAAAAAAACTTAGATAATTTAATAAATTTGCCAAGCAAATTTGCTGAAAAATTACTATTTACAAATCAGAAATTTATTTTGCTCTTAAAATTTATAATGATTTAGTTTTTTTTCTTACAAAAAAAGAAAGGTAAGAATTATGTACGAATTAAAAACAAAGGTCAATGATGCAAGTATTAATAATTTTCTTAATACAATTGATGATGACAAAAAAAGAGAATTCACTTATAAAATAATTGACATAATGAAAAAGGTAACAAAGGAAGAACCAAAAATGTGGGGAACAAGTATTATAGGATTCGGTTCTTATCATTATAAATATAAAAGCGGTCACGAAGGAGATATGTGTTTGGTTGGATTATCTCCAAGAAAACAAAGTATCACATTATATTTATCATATGATATTACTCAACATCAGGAACTTTTAACTTCTCTTGGAAAATACAAATCAGGCAAAGGTTGTTTATACGTTAATAAAGAAGAAGATGTAGATTTAAAAATTTTGGAAAAAGTTATTTCCAACGCATTTAAAAACAAAAAAAATATGAAATGGGATTAAAGTTTTCCTCCTCAAGAAATTTGAGGAGGATAACAATATTTTGAATTATAAATTTTCAAGAATAGTTTTAATTCTTTGATGTTGTTCTTGTGGAGCTTTTTTAAGAGCGGTATTATAATTTTCTTTCGCTCCTTTTTTATCACCCTTTGTATTTAAAGCTTCACCGAGACTATCATAAACATTCCACGCATCCGGATGCCTTTTGATATTTAGTTTAAAAATATCAATTGCGTCGTCCATTCGTCCTTGATTCATCAATTGGTATCCGTAAACGTTCAAATCATTTTCGCTCGCATTCTCCATCGAGGATTTCATAAGTTCATCACTTTCTTTTTTCATTCCTTTTTCTGATAACAGTCCGGCTTTAATTGATTTATTTTCAAAGTTATTTCCGCCATTCATGCTTATTGCTTTATCTATCCAAACAACAGCTTCATCTAAATTGATTTTGTTTTGTAAACAATATCTGGAAGCCGCACTCCACGCGGCAGGATTAAATCCTTGAAGATTCGTGAGTTCATTTCTAAATTTTTCAAGTGCAATTGCTTGTCCGTCAAATTCAAATTTTATTGGGATTGTCAAATCAGCCCATTGCATTACCAAATCCACAGAATTTAAAGTGAAATTTTCAAATTCATATGTTAGCCATTCTTTAAATTCGGATTGAACAGGCTTAACCTCAATACGCAGAACATCTTTGTTTTCATCATAGAAAAAACTTCCCCAACTTTGTACATCACTATTAAAAATAACTGTCCACAAATCTTTATTTACAATTGCATGCATGCTGTATGTACCGGCATTTAACTGTTTTCCATTTATCATTGCATTATTGCTAAGTTCAATAATTGTGCTTTCATTTGCACCCATTCTCCAAGGCATTGGTTTGCCATTGCCGAAGGGATTTGGCGCTAAACCAAATGGAACCAGTTTACCCCAAATCTCTCTGCCGTTTACTGCCGGTCTGCTGTATTCAATTTTAATATTTGCGAATCCCACATCTTGAGAAATTTTTGTTTTTGGACTAACTCTTACAAATGATAAATTTGCCTGCGCGAATAAAATTTCCGCGGTAAAAAATAAGATTAAAATTGAGATTTTGTAGTTTATATTCCGCCTCATTTTGTCCCCTCTTTTATTGTTTTAAATTTATTTGTTAAGCAAATTTTTAGACGAAAACATTACAAATTTGTTTACATTATTTCAGAGTAAAAATATTTCCCCTTTTTTTAAATATTTTTAAGACGTATGAATATGTTTACAATATTTTGCATAAATAGTTCTAATATAGAGCATATACTGAATTTATACACAATTTTTTCTTGTTTGACTTTCCAAAATTTACGAATATAACGCACATGAATTTTAAACTTATAAATATTACAAATCATTTTAACTTTTCAAGAATTGAAATCATTCTTTTAGCACCGCCGCGCCCCTTTTTGGGGTAATCATTTCTACATATCATAAAATTGTTATCAATTATTATTCAAGAGGAAAAAATGATTTCTGTTGGTATCGTTGGTGGTTCCGGTTATACGGGAAAATATTTAGTAAAATTTTGCAATGAACATCCTAATGTTTATGAATTCAGCATTTATGCAAATAAAAGCGCCGAATTGAATATTCACGATGTTTTTCCCGATTTAATCGGTGAAGTTACAAATCAAAAAATTAAAAGCGTTGAAAACTTAGACAATAAACATGACGTTTATTTTTTTGCTCTTCCACACGGAGAATCGTTTAAATATATTCCATCGTTAATTGAAGCAGGAAAAACAGCTATTGATCTTGGCGCGGATTATAGATTGGACAGCGCGGACATTTTCCAAAAGACCTATGGTTTGGAACACACTTCAGCTAATTTATTAAATTCGAAGATTTACGGTCTAACAGAAATTGCTGATAATTATAATTCAATAAATTTACGGATGTTATCCAACAGCTGCGCTGCTTTCATCTATTCCGGTTGTTAAAAATTTTGGCGGTAATATTCGAAGCATTTCAACAGTCTCTTACTCAGGTTTAAGCGGAGCAGGCAAAAAAGCATCCACCGATTTATTATTCGCTGAAAATTACAACAGCGTTAAAGCATATAATGTTGGTACGCACAGACATGAAATTGAAATTGAGCAGGAATTGAAAAAATTCGATCAAAATATTGAGTATTCTTTAACAACACATTTACTTCCCGTTTTCAGTGGAATATATTCTACCACAATTATTCATGTAGATAAAAAAATTGAGCAAGCTGAAATTGATGAAATTTTTTCAAATCAATACAATCAGAAACAATTTATTCGATTGAGAAAAACTCCTCCGGAATTAAAATGGGTAATTGGTACAAATTACTGCGATATAAATATAAAATCCGCGAAAAGTAAAATTATTATTACTGCCGCAATAGATAACCTAATTAAAGGCGCTTCCGGTCAAGCAGTTCAAAATATGAATAAGATCTTCGGCTGGAACGAATCTTTGGGAATTAAAAGTATTAAGGAAGAATTTGAAAATGTCTAACTCAACAATTACTGAAATGGAAACAAAAATTACTTATATCGAAAATGGTTCCGTAACATCGGCAAAAGGATTTCAAGCTTCGGGAATTCACTGCGGATTAAAAAAGAAAAACAAAGATCTTGCTTTGATATATTCGTCTATTCCATCTGAAGCCGCGGGCGTGTATACATTAAATAAAGCAAAAGCCGCGCCGGTTACAATATCAGAAAATATTACAAAACAAAATGGGAAAGTTCACGCAATAATTTGTAATTCCGGAAACGCAAACGCTTGTACGGGTGTAGACGGGCATTTAGACGCTTTGGAAATGCAAAAAAGCTGCGCAGATATTTTAGAAATTAATCAAGATGAAGTATTGGTAAGTTCTACAGGCGTTATAGGTTTAAAACTTAACATTGATGCAATTAAAAATTCACTTCCTCAATTAAAAGAAAATTTAAGTGACGACGGCGGATTGCTTGCGGCTGAAGCTATAATGACAACAGATTTAGTTAAGAAAAACTTTGCGGTAAAAGTTGAACTTTCCAAAGGTGAAATTGTTATTGGCGGAATTGCAAAAGGCAGCGGAATGATAATGCCAAACATGGCAACTATGCTTGGTTTTGTAACTACAGATGCAAAAATTTCGAAATCTTTATTACAATCTGCTTTAACGGAAGCGGTTAACGATTCATACAATAAAATTTCTGTTGATGGCGAAACAAGTACAAATGATATGGTTATTCTTCTTGCAAACGGAATGAGCAATGTAGAGGTTTTGGAAAATTCCGATGACTATCAAATATTTGTTTCCGCGTTAAAAGATCTTTCAATAAAAATGGCAAAGTCAATTGTCGCTGATGGTGAAGGAGCAACAAAATTTATAACTCTAAATATAACTAACGCCCCGAGCGATAAAGACGCAAATATTATAGCAAAAGCAATTGCAAATTCTCCATTGGTAAAAACAGCTATTAATGGCGGCGATCCAAATTGGGGAAGAGTAATTTCGGCGGCAAGCAGTTCCGGCGCAAATATAAAACCCGAAAAAGTTACTTTATATTTTGATGATTTAGCTCTTATGTCACCAAATTATAAAATAAATGATGTTGAAAAAGAAGCTGCGAAAATTTTAGAAAACAAAGAAATTACCATTACACTTGATCTTAATGACGGAAACGCGAACACAACTTGGTGGACGTGTGATTATTCCGAACAATATATCAAAATTAACGCTCACTATAGAACTTAAGAGAACTATTATGAACTTAGCAATCGTAAAAATCAGTGGAAAATATTTAGAAGAATTTACAACTACAATGGCAGGCGTAAATCTTATAAAAAATTTACAGCAAAAATATTCATCAGTAATTCTTATCCACGGCGGCGGAAAACTAATTACCGAATGGGCTGAAAAAATGGGAATTAAATCCGATTTTTTTGAAGGTCAAAGAATTACATGTAAAGAAACAATGGAAATTACCGCGGCTGTTCAAGGCGGATTAATCAACAGTAAATTAACAGCTTACCTACATAAAAATAGAATTAAGGCAATTGGATTAAACGGAATTGATATGGATTCTTTTGTTGCCGAATATGTCAATGATAAATTGGGATTTGTTGGTAATCCGGTATCAAATATTGATGACGCAATTTGGATAAAAGATTTACTTAAAGATGATGTACTTCCTGTTTTTTCAAGCATATGCAGAGATAAAGACGGAAATTTAATGAATGTTAACGCCGATCTTTTTGCCGGCGCAATCGCAAAATTACTTAAAGCGGATTCTGTATTTTTTGTTTCGGATATCGAAGGAGTAATATTAAACGGCAAATATCAAAATTCACTTTCTGCAAATGAACTTAAAAATGGAATATCCACCGGTGAAATAAATAATGGAATGATACCTAAAATTAATTCATGCTTGAATTTATTGTCAAACGGAGTAAACAATATTTGGATCGGCAATGAAATAAATAATAATAACGTAAAAGGAACTTGGATTGTCAACTAATTCTGAAATTAAAAGTTATCAAGTAAATACTTATAAAAGAAATTCCGTTGAATTTATTAAAGGTGACGGAGTTTACTTATTCGACAAGGACGGAAATAAATACTTGGATTTTCTAAGCGGTATCGCGGTTACCGGTTTGGGTCATAAGAATAAGAAGTTGGTTAATGCCGCTATTTCACAAATTGACAATTTATGGCACGTGTCAAATTTATTTACATCAACTCCACAGGAAGAATTGGCAAAAAAACTTTGCGATAAATCGGGATTGGATAAAGTATTTTTCTGCAATTCGGGAACCGAAGCAAATGAAGCCGCAATTAAATTTGCAAGAAAATACGGTATGGGAAAATCAACAATAATTTCCGCAAAAGGAAGTTTTCACGGAAGAACATACGGAAGTTTATCCGCATCCGCCCAGGAAAAATTATGGGAAGGGTTTTATCCGTTAACTCCGGGATTTATAAGCGTACCATACAATGATTCCGAAGCTATTAAAAACGCGATTGACGAAACAACAATAGCCGTTATGCTTGAGCCAATTCAAGGCGAAAACGGAATATTGATTCCATCTGAAAATTACTTGAATGAAGTTAGAAAAATTTGCGATGAAAAAAACATATTAATGATAGTTGACGAAATTCAAACCGGAAACGGAAGGACGGGAAAATATTTTGCGTATCAGCATAGTAAAATTATTCCGGATATTGTAACACTGGCGAAAGGAATAGCAAACGGTTTCCCGCTTGGAGCGGTTATCTGTTCGGATAAAGTTGCCGAAGCTATAACGCCGGGAAGTCACGGTTCAACATTTGGTGGTAATCCGGTTTCTATTTCTGTGGCAAATAAAGTTACAGATTTAGTTTCCAATGAAGTTTTGGAAAATGTTGATAAGCTTGGGAAATTATTTATAGAAAAAATTTCACAAAAGAAAATTCCAATAATTAAAGAAATTCGCGTTAAAGGATTAATGATTGGTATTGAATTTAATGAATCAATTGATGCAAAAAATATAGCCGCTAAATTAATTGAAAATAAAATTGTGGTTGGCACTGCCGGAAATAATGTATTAAGAATTCTTCCGCCTTTTATAATTGACGTGTCACATATTGATTATTTTGTTAATAAATTTGTAGAGGTATTATTAATTGATAATTTAATAACAAACAAAAGTGAAGAATTATGTCATCAAAATTAGTAAGGCAGAACAAAATTAAAAGAATTTTAACTGAACGAATTATTTCAAATCAAGAACAAATTCTTAAATTACTTCAAAATGAAGGAGTAACAATAACTCAAGCGACATTGAGCAGAGATTTTGCTGATCTAGGTGTAATTAGAACTTTTACAAATTTAGGCGTTCAATATATTTTGAGCAGTACTGATTATGGTAAAGAAATTGCAAAATTAGTTGGACTTGAAATATTAAACATCGCGCAAAATGAATCAATGATAGTTTTAAGAACTCTTGCCGGAAGAGCTCAAGGTGTAGCGCATTATATCGACAGACTTAACCGTGAAGAAATTTTAGGAACAATCGGCGGCGATGATACAGTTTTAATTATTCCCAATAAAATTTCAAGCATTGATAAAATAATTGAGATACTTAAAAATTTAATTACAGATAATTATAAAAAATGAGGTAACAAAAAGATGCAGAACAACAAAATAGTTGTAGCTTATTCCGGCGGCTTGGATACAAGCGTAATGGTTAAATGGCTCAGTAAAAAATATAATGCCGAGATTATTACCGTAACCGGAAATTTGGGACAAAAAACCGAGATAGTAAATATTGAAGAAAAAGCTTTAAGTACGGGCGCTTCAAAAGCATACGTAGTTAATTTACAAAAAGAATTTATTGAAGAATATGCATTTAAAGCACTTAAAGGCGGAGCTCTTTATGAAGGCGAATATCCGCTCGCTACCGCTATCGGTCGTCCTTTATTAGCTAAACTAATGGTTGAAATTGCGCAAAAAGAAGGCGCGAATATGATTGCTCACGGATGTACCGGAAAAGGAAATGATCAGGTTAGATTTGAAGTAGGAATGAAAACTTTGGATCCAAGCATTCAAATTCTTGCGCCTTTAAGAACTTGGGAATTTAAAAGCAGAGAAGAAGAAATTATTTATGCAAAAGAAAATGATATTCCGATTTCCGCTAACTTGCAGAAACTTTATTCAATTGATGAAAACATTTGGGGCATTGCGACTGAATGCGGTATTTTAGAAGATACAGCAGAAGCGCCGCCGGAAGACGCATATCAAATCACCGCCAATCCAAAAGACGCGCCTCAAAAATCGGAAATAATTAAAATTACATTTAACAAAGGTATACCAACAAAGATAGACGGGGTTGAAATTCCCGGCGCTCAATTAGTAAGCACTTTAAACGACATCGGCGGAAAACACGGAATAGGAAGATTGGACATTGTTGAAAACAGAGTTGTCGGTATTAAATCAAGAGAAGTTTATGAAGCTCCCGGCGCGATAATTCTTCATGAAGCACACAGACAATTGGAAAAACTGACTTTGGATAAAGATACTTTCAGATATAAACAAAACGCATCCAATACTTACGCTAATTTAATTTATGACGGTTTTTGGTATTCACCTTTGTTTGAATCCTTAACTGCTTTCTTCGATAAAGTTCAAGAAAGAGTGAGCGGTGAAGTAACTTTAGAATTATATAAAGGCACAATAAAAGTTCTTGCGAGAGTTTCGGAAAACAGTTTATATAATCAGGAACTCGCGACTTATACCGAAGAAGACACTTTTAATCATAAAGATGCCGAAGGCTTTATTAATATTACAAGTTTACCGCATCAAGTAATTACAAGACATACGAAAAAAGAATATGAGAAAGTAAAAAGTTTATAAATCTTTAGTATAAAATCCTTAAGACAAAATGCAAACAACTTTTTAGTTAAATAGCGTTTTGTCTTTTTTATTATATTCATTTGAATATTTTTTGATTAGTAATTTTTTTTGATTTTTCTACTTATTCAATTAAATGGAGCTTAACATGTTGTGGGGTTCAAGATTCAGCAAACAATTTGACAGTAAAGCGTTGGAATTTTCCTCTTCTCTCTCTTATGACATAAATTTGATAGAATGGGATATTAAAGTCAGTAAAGCTCATTCAAATATGCTGAATAAAATTGGAATAATAACAAGCGAAGAAAATCA
The DNA here is from genome assembly GCA_016713565.1 of Ignavibacteriota bacterium. Taxonomy (NCBI): domain Bacteria; kingdom Pseudomonadati; phylum Ignavibacteriota; species Ignavibacteriota bacterium. The sequence goes on along the minus strand of JADJOX010000008.1, from coordinate 187,865 downwards.
AAGTATTCAAAATTCTTTGGACACAATACTTCTTCAATTTAATGAAGGGAATTGGATTCCAAGTGTTTCAGAGTTTGAAGATGTTCACTCCGCCATTGAATCTAAACTTACAGAACTAATTGGAAATACCGGAAAAAAATTACACACGGCAAGAAGCAGGAATGATCAAGTAATTACCGATGTAAGACTTTGGATTAAATTTGCTTCAATAAAACTGCGGGAGCAAATAATTGATCTACAAAAAAGTTTGGTCGAAGTAGCCGAAGATAATATCAACACTGTAATTCCGGGTTACACACATCTTCAAAGAGCTCAGCCGATCTCGTTTGCTTTTCATTTATTAGCGTATTTAGAAATGCTTGAACGGGATAAATCAAGATTTGGTTTTTCGTTTGATCAAGCCGATGAAAATGTTTTGGGATCGGGCGCGTTAGCCGGATCAACAATTGCCTTAGACAGAGAATTTACTACGCATGAATTAGGATTTTCAAATATTTCTAAAAACGCGTTAGACTCGGTTTCCAATAGAGATTTTATTTTGGATTTCCTTCATTCGTGCAATTTAACGATGCTGCATTTAAGCAGATTGAGTGAAGAAATAATTTTATGGACTTCCTACGAATGGAATTTTATTAAACTCGGAGATGAATATACAACAGGTTCATCATTGATGCCGCAGAAAAAAAATCCGGATTTGGCTGAATTGATAAGAGGCAAAAATGGCAGAACTTTCGGAAATTATTTTGCGTTGTTATCTACTATTAAATCTTTGCCTTTGAGTTATAACAGAGATCTGCAGGAAGACAAAGAAGGAATGTTCGATTCGTATTTTACACTTTTCGATTCGCTGAGTCTTATGTCGGAAATGATCAAAAGCATAAACGTAACTAAAGATAGATTTGTTCAAGATATAGACGGAAGTTTTATGCTGGCAACAGATCTTGCTGATTACTTAGTATTAAAAGGCATTCCCTTCCGAGACGCGCATGATATACTTGGGAAAATTGTGAAATTTGCGACTGAAGAAAACAAGAAACTTAATCAAATAACTTTACATGAATTTAAATACTTCTCTCCCCTTTTTGAAGAAGATGTTTATAATTCATTATCAGTAGTAACGTGTTTGCAAAATAAAAAAACTTACGGCTCGCCAAATCCAAAATTTGTTTCAACAGCAATTTCCGACTATAAAAAGATGTTAAATATGTAAAATTATTTTTTTTAATTATTATTTAATATTTCAATATTTATTTTTGACTTTAAGTGTATTAATATAAATATTTGTAATTTAGTTTTGATTTAATTAATCAAATCAATAAATTATTTTTTTTAAATAATAATTTAGATCAAAATGATTACAATAAATCTTTATTGCTCATACTTTTATTACTTCTTATAAATAAAAAAATATATAGTCAAGAATTTAAACCGTACATTGGAATTAATTTTAACGCGGTTTCCCAAACTTTAACATTTTCACCAATTGGCTTAAAGTTTTTCTGGGATTTAATATTTAACGATAAATTGAATTTGAGAACAAATCTTTCCGCGAATTACCACAGTGTTTCAACTAAAGAATATAATAGTTTATCATCTTGCATTTTTACACAATTAAAAGAAACAGCAATTTATTCTTCAAACAAATATCTTACAGATTTTTACCTTGGCGCTGGTGTTGGTTATTATGGAATTGTTAACAACGAAGAAGCCAGCCATTTATATCAACCTGATCCAACAAATTATAATTTGGATGTTGGTCATGAAAACTATGATTCAAATATTGGCTTTAATATTTTAATAGGGAAAGATGGCGGAAGCGTAATTATTGAATTAAAATATTTGTATACAATTTTTCACCATAATCAATATCAACAAGAAAGTAAAGAATCCAATACTATAGAAAGAATTATTTCTAAAAAAAACAATTCATGTTATTAGTTTCAGTATAAGTATTTAAAAAATCTATATAGAAAAGTAAAGCCGAATAAAATTATTCGGCTTGTTTAGTAAATTAAATTACTTCATTAATATCATTTTTTTCGAATCAAAAAAATTATTCGCGGAAATTCTATAAACATAAACTCCGCTTTCTAAATTATCGGCATTAAATGGAACAATATGTGCACCGGCAACTAATGATTTGTTAAGAATTGTCGCAACTTCTCTTCCGATAATATCGTAAACTTTAATCTTTACTATTGAGGCTTCCGGAATTGTAAAACTTATTTTTGTCGACGGATTAAACGGATTGGGATAATTTTGGTTTAGATAAAATGATGATAATGCATTATTGTTATTTTCATCCAAAATATCTGTAGCTAATCCAAGATCGATTTTGGCAACCGGCCAAACGCCCGGAGCGGGAAAACTTATTCCTTTATTATATCCACGTGTCAGACTATCCTGACCGAAATAATATAACGGCCAGCCTTTATATGTAAGTTGTTTTTTACCAAAAATATCAATTGATTTGAAAAGCGACGTTTCAATAATAGATGGAACTGTTATGTTTTCATTTTCATAAATTGGCCATACAGCATTATTGCTGAAATCTTCTTTAGTAAATTTATTTTTCTCAAACTCATCGTTAATAAAAGTATATAGTGTTCTTCCGTATCCATCTACAAAATATTGAATTTCTTCCTGACCTTCTTCGTAGTTTCCGTTATATTGAATTCCGTTGTGTCCAACAAGCTGGTTGTTTACAAGCATTATTGAATAATTCGGTTTTGCCACAAACCAAACGCCGTTAATGTTCTCGCCATTTGTTTCTCCGGCGGATTTATCATTAAAAAAGTAATATAGCGGCCAGCCTTTATAAGTTGTTTGTTTAGTGCTGTCATTTCTTATTATAGTATTAAAATCCTCTGAATTGAGTTCGCTTCCTGCTATAACAGTTTCACTGTAAAAAACCGGCCAATTAACTTCGCATTGATCATTGCATACCGATGCTTCAAAGGCATCTTTTGTGAAAAAATATAATGTGTTTCCCGCTATATCGGTAAGTAAATTTCCGTATGTAGAATTATTTGCTATAAGAATATTTGCGTCGGGCAAGCTTGTTGAAATTCCTGGTCTAGTTACCAAATCTGAATTTCCGGGATTTGCCGTACCCGAACTCCAAACTCCTCTTGGATCTTGAAGTTCTTCGCCATTTGTAAATCCATCGCCATCTGAATCAATCATTGCTAATTCTTTTCCCCAAAGAACGTTTCCCGCTCCGTCCAAATATTTGCTTTCCACCAATTGCCCAAAAGCATTTCTAGCCGTACCGCCGCCGTTTGTATGACATGTATTGCAGCTGAACTTTGTACCATTAGGAATTTGCAGTACTCTAAATTCTCTAGCATATGTATTAACAAAAACCATAAAAGTATAACCAACAAGTAAAGGTAATATAAGCTTTTTCATTAATGCAGCCTTTCTATTTATTTTTATTATTAGATATAGTTGATAATTTTAACGGAACATAAAGAGGACACCATCCAAGAAATGCCGTTAATATTGGTACAATCCCAATTATGCCCCACCATGAATTATTTAAATAACCAATGATCAAAATTAGTATGCCTAAACCGAATCTTATTTTTTTGTCTATGCCGCCTACATTTTTATTCATATAACCTCCATTTGGTTTATAAAAGTCTGGTAATATTAAATCCAATTCTCATATTCTTTAAGGATATTGGTAAATCAGCGCCAGTTGTAAATTGTGTTGGATTTAATTTTGTATTATTTGTAAAAATTATTTTAAAGAAATGTCCTCCGGTTTCTAATTCAAATCCAAAACTCAGCGAGTTGTATTTATCTCTAAATCCTGTAACGGTTGGATTCCATTCTGCTAAAACACTAAATAAATCTGTTAGGTAATATTGCATATAAGCGCCGAGTGTAAATGAATATTGTTTTTCAGGACAATAAATATGGCTGTTGTATGAATATGTGGGAACCAGACCAATGCCAAGTTTCTGTTCAATTAATGAATTAAAAATTAGCTGACCGTAGTATTGGAAATTTTTATTGTCATCCGAACTTCTCCCTATCGGATCGGTATTCCACGCGGCTCCACCCTCTAGCGCAATTTGTATTGGGAAAATTACATTATCAAATTGAAAAAATTGATATTTAGTTTTAAAAAGTAAATTATCATCAACATTGCTTCTTGCTATTGTAGCAATAAGATAATCTGTAATTGCGTATCCTAACGAGAGCTTAATATTTACCGGACCGTCAAAGCCGTAAAGCGCATCAATTCCATCACTTATTCTAGGAATGAATCTGTGTGAAATTTCAAATTCAATATCGCCTTGTTGATTTGTTTCTGATGTTGGAAGATTTATAGAATGAGTTGAATGAAATAAATGTAATTGTTCTGATTCTGTTTCTTCACTTTTTTGCCAAGAGATTTTATTCTCTTGTGCAATAATATTTAATGATAAAATCGATGTTATAAAAATTGTGTAAACTAAAACATTTGCAAATTTTCGCATATTATCTCCAAAATTATTTTGCTTTTTCTAAATTAAAGTTGAGCCGCAAATCCATATTTTCATCAATCTTCATAAACATTAAACTCGGCACTTCAATTTTATGATCCGAAAGTTTAACTATAAAATTTGTTGATATAATTATTTCATCTCCAATAATTTCAACTGTTCCTTCAACATTTTGCTTCCTAGTTACACCGTGTATATTGATTTCGCCATTTACAAAGACTTTATATTTATTTTCTGTGATCTTTTCCGATCTAACAATTTTGCCTTCGTAAACAGCCATTGGGTATTTTTCGGTTTCCAAATAATTTTCACGCATGTGCCTATTGCGCAAGCCTATTCCGGTATCAAGAGTCCTCAAATCAACTTCAAAGTGAAGCTGGCTGTTATTGTCAATTTCATTTTCAAAATAAAGATATCCGTCAATTTTATTTGTAACCCCTTCAAAGTCTTCAATCGGTGCGTCAGATATAAATTTAACCGAGTTTTTATCTGATTTTTTAATATGAAATTCTGAAGCATTTAAAATCGATATTGATGCAAACGAAAAAAGTAAGAAAAAAAATATTTTTGATTTCATGACATATCCCTTTAATTATTTAACGCTCCTCTGTTAATCCAAGCTGAAATTGAATCAATTACCGAACTCTTTAGTTTTCCAGACGGCGGCATTATAGTTGTTCTTTCACCTGTGTTCTTTAGCATTTTAATTATAAAGCTATTTTCGCTGTTACCCGGCTCAACTAACTTATAATTTGAATTTAATGAGCTAGTTTTATTAACTAACGCGTTATAACTCTTACCGTTTGATAAATTTAACCCCGCGCTTAAAAATGTACCGGCATGACATCCGGATAAAGCGCAGTTTGTATCAAATACATTTTTTTGAATATCTGAAAATTTTGTAAGTACTGCGGTATTCATTTTTTCTTCTTCACATTCCGTGGTAATGTTTTCTTCGCAGGAAATTGCAAACGAAATGGAAAATAACAAACAGAGATATTTTATTTTTTTCATATGTTTTAAACTTTAAATATTGGTTAAACATTATTTATGATGAAAACATAGGACTTTATATCTTATTTGTATGTGACAAAATCACAAAGGATTTTTTTTAGTATAATTTTTTTACTGAAGATATGTAAGTCTTTTATTTAACTCGGAATGTTCGTTGATAAAAATTTTCCCGCGGACTTGAGAAATAATATTTTTTGATTCTAATTCTTTTAAAGTTCTGCTGACTACTTCCCTCGCGGTTCCAATATCATATGCAATTTGCTGATGAGTTAAAACCAATGTTTTGCCATGCTTTGAACTCTGCTCTATTAGATATTCTATGATTCTTACGTCTATTCTTTTAAAGGAAATATTTTCAATTATTTTAAGAACATTCATTAATACTTTTGATAAGTAATTATAAATATATTCCGCCCAAATATCATATTTTCTAATCCATTCTCTAATTTTTTCTGCGGATATAAGCAGAACTTCACAATCCTTTTCAACGACAGCAATTGCCGGAAAGTTATTTTGAGCCAATAAACATGAAATTGTTAAAATACAACTCTCTCCGGAATTTATTCTATAAAGTGTAATTTCTTGTCCGGTATAACCTACTTTGTATACTCTAATAACTCCGCTTTTTATTATTGGAAAATAATTGCATTTATCACCCTCCATTGTAATTACATTGCCTTTTTTAAATGAATGTGATATAACGTTTTCGGAAAATTCTTTTTCTATCGCAATAGAGGCGTTATTAAAAAATGGGATTATTTCCTTTAAATGATTATTCATAGATTTAAGTTAATCAAAATATTAGTCTATAATTTATTTAGGTTTTACAAAAAAAGATATACAAATTTTTAACATTAGTTATAATTATGTAAATTTAACTATATATTGTCAATAAAAGGTCATTCTATGCAAATAAATGTAAACTCAGAAATTGGCGAATTAGAAAAAGTCATTATTCATACCCCGGGACATGAAATTGAAAATATGACACCGCAAAATGCTGAAAGAGCTTTGTACAGCGATATTTTAAATTTATCGGTTGCAAGTAAAGAATATTCTCAATTCAAAAAAATACTTAAAAAAATAACAAATACTTATGAAGTTATTGATTTGTTAAAAATTGTTTTAAGTGACGCCGAATCAAAAAGTGAATTAGTAAAGAAAATTTGCCTTAAAGAAAATGCACATGAAATTGTTGATCTTTTGTTAGAATTACCTAATAATATTCTTGCTAAAGAATTAATTGAAGGAGTTCCGCTAAAGGAATTTAATCTTTCAAAATATTTTAATGATGAAAGATATGAATTGCATCCTCTTCATAACTTTTTTTTCACAAGAGACGCGTCCGTTTCATTTAATAATAAAGTTTTAATCGGGAAATTTGCCAATCAAGTAAGAGAACGAGAGGCAATAATTATGGATGCCATTTTTAATTCTAAAAAGATATTTAATACAAATGTTATTAATCCGAATAAATTGGATAATTCTAAAATAACAATTGAAGGCGGTGATATAATTGTTGCAAGAGAAGATATTTTAGTAATTGGAATAAGCGCGAGAACTTCTCCGCAAGGAATAGATTATTTAATTGAGAATATCAAACAATCGAAAAAAACGATGAACATTATCGCGCAAGTTCTTCCAAAACAGCCGGAATCGTTTATTCATCTGGATATGGTTTTTACAATTTTAGATAATGACAAATGTTTAATATATTCACCGGTTATCTTAAACAATCACGCGTATGAATCAATACATATAAAAGTTGATAACGGTAAAGTAAAAAGTATTAATGAAGAAGATAATGTAATTCAATCTTTATCTAAACTAGGAATGGATCTTGAGCCGATTTACTGCGGCGGGAAAAGCGATCATTGGATTCAAGAAAGAGAGCAATGGCACAGTGGAGCTAATTTTTTTGCGGTCGCGCCCGGTAAAATTATAGGTTACAGCAGAAATGAATATACAATAGATGCGATTAACAAAAAGGGATTGGAAGTTATTAAGGCAAAAGACATAATCAATAATAAAATAAAACTGAATAATATAAAAAAATATGTAGTTACAATTGAAGGTTCAGAACTTGCACGAGGCGGAGGCGGCTGCCGATGCATGACAATGCCAATTTCAAGAAAAAATATTTAGGACTAAAATAAAAGAGTACATATGAAAATTCTTAAAGTATTTGCTTTGATCATTTTATATCCGGTTATTTTAAATTCACAAACATTTTTAACATCAAATCCCTTCGCTCATACTTTTTCTATTGTTGCCAGAGATTCAATTACCGGCGAAATGGGAGTTGCGGTTCAGTCACACTGGTTTGCCGTTGGAACAATAGTTTCTTGGGGTGAAGCCGGCGTTGGAGTTGTTGCCACTCAATCCTTTGTTAATCCATCATTCGGACCAAGAGGTTTAGCATTGTTAAAACAAGGTCTGCACGCAAAGCAAGTCCTAGATCTTTTAATAGAATCCGATGAAGGTAGAGATTACAGGCAACTGGCAATTCTGGATTCAAAGGGAAATGTGGCTGCCTATACAGGTAAACTTTGCGTTGATGATGCCGGACATATTGAAGGTAATAATTATTCAGCTCAGGCAAATATGATGCTTAATAACACAGTATGGAAAGCAATGTCGGATGCTTTTAAAAATTCAAATGGAAATTTAGCAGATAGATTAGTAACAGCATTAGAGGCGGCTCAAAATGCCGGCGGTGATATAAGAGGAAAACAATCGGCAGCCATATTGGTAGTTAGAGCCGAACCAACAGGAAATATTTGGCAAGACAGAATTGTTGATATTAGAGTTGATGATAACTCGGAACCTATTAAAGAATTAAAAAGAATATTAAATGTTCACAAGGCATACGAGCATATGAACAATGGCGATTTGGCTGTAGAACATAACGATATGGATTTGGCAATGAAGGAATATTCAACTGCCGAAAATATGTTTCCCGATAATGAAGAAATGAAATATTGGCATGCAGTAACTTTAGCTAATATCGGAAAGGTGGATGAATCATTGAAGATATTTAAAGAAGTTTTTACTAAGAATGAAAATTGGATTACTCTGACACCGAGATTAATTAAATCAAAATTATTGACTGTTAATAAAAACGATCTAGCCAAAATACTAAATCAGGCAAGCAAATAATAGTTGATAATCGAAAAATTTATTTTTACGTTTACATTAGGTGAGGAGCTAAGTAAGTTAAAAAAAGGGTTTATTTAAAAACCGAAAAAACAATAACAAAAGGCAAATCATCTGGGAAGTATCTCCACTTCTTATTTTATAGATGTAACTCACGCAATGTGAGGGGAGGTTAGAAAGCCTTCATTTAAATCCAAGTGATTTTATGAGGGCTTTTTTATTGTTCGCAAAATTACCATATATTTACTTTCATGAAAAACGATAAAAATCTGCAAGTATTTATTGCCAAAACGCCATTCGGCTTAGAAGAAATTCTTGAAAAAGAATTATTGAAAATTGGAGCCGTTGATGTTGTAAAATTAATTAGAGCGGTAAAATTTAAAGGCGATCTATCACTTCTATATAAAGCTAATTTGGCTTTAAGAACATCCTTTAGAATTTTAAAACCGCTGTTTGAATTTAGAGCGCAAACAGCCGAACATCTTTACAAAAGAACAAAAGAATTTGACTGGAATAATTTAATTTCGCCAAACGATACGATTGCGGTCGATGGTGTTGTCAGTTCCGAATTTTTCAAGCATTCCAAATATGCGGCATTAAAAGTAAAAGACGCCATAGTTGATCAAATTCGAGAAGAAAAAGGTAAACGACCTAACGTTGAACTTAACTCGCCTACATTTAGAATTAATGTGCATATTGAAAATAATAACTGTTCAATTTTACTGGATAGTTCGGGAGAATCTTTGCATAAAAGAGGCTATAGAAAAAATATTGGCGAAGCTCCGCTTAATGAAGTGCTGGCAGCCGGAATGATTCAGCTTTCTGAATGGGATTTAGATTCTAACTTTGTAGATCCAATGTGCGGAAGCGGAACTTTAACAATTGAAGCCGCAATGCTAGCTAAAAATATTGCGCCGAATTTTAATAGAAACAATTTTGGATTTATGAAATGGAAAGATTTTGATAAAAATCTGTTTGAAAAAGTTAAGGTTGATTTGAAAAAAAATGAAAAAAAGTTTTCACATAAAATAATCGGCAGTGATATAAGCAATAAAGCAATTGATAATGCAAAAGAAAATGTAAAATTGGCAAATTTGGAAAACGAAATAGAATTTGAAATCGGTGATTTTAGAAATTTAGATCCGCAAATTGAGCCAGGAATAATAATTACAAATCCGCCTTACGACGAAAGAATGAAAATTGAAGACATTAAAAATTTCTACAAAGAATTTGGCGATACGCTGAAACAAAAATTTACCGGATTTGACGTTTGGATATTAAGCGCTAATACAGAAGCTCTGAAAAGCATTGGATTACGGACTTCAAAAAGATTACATTTATTTAACGGTGCTCTGGAAAGCAGATTTTATAATTATAAACTTTACCAAGGAACTTTGAAGAAAAAATTTATTGAAAAAAATTAGTAAACATATTTAATAAAGTTATATACTCAGAACGACTATTTTCCATTTTCAAATATAATAATTCAAATTTTTGAAAAACTTCAGCCATTTAGAAAATACTTTTAAACGTTATTGCAAATACTATCAGGTGTGTTTCTATAATAAATATATGTTCGGAAATCTACTTTCTTAAAAGTGTAATTTGATTTTGCCCTTTCGTAAAAATCCGAATCCTCGGCATAATTTAAATTTCTAAAACCGTTTAACTTGATAAACATTTCCCTCTTTCCAAAAAATGTCCCTCCTACTTTGCAGTCATCCAAGTGAATTAATTTCGTTAAATCATTTTTATCTTTCACAAATTCATCGCCTATAATTTCCAATCCTCCGTGCAGACAATCAATATCTGCATTTTTTTCCATTTCCGTATATCTTAGTTCAATATGATCAGATTTATATTCATCGTCGCTGCCCAAAAAAGTTACATATTTTCCTGACGATATCTGAATGCCCGTATTTAATGAAATCGGCAATTTTTTATTTTTATGCTTAAGATATTTTATTCTGTCATCATTTTGCAAATACATTTCAACAATTTCAAATGTCTCATCGATGCTGCCGTCGTCGATTATTAGCAATTCCCAATTCTTAAAGGTTTGCGTAATTACGGAATTTATGCTTTTTTCAAGGTAATTTGCTCTGTTAAATGTTGGAAGAATTATAGAAACATCCGGTATAAAGTTTTTGTATAATTGCATATTCATTTTAGTTTTTTAATTATTTCTAAATAATCTAAATAATAAAATCTCCTAATTCAATAATTTATCTTGAATATTTTAGCAATTAATTGGCGCTGTATTAAAAATCCGGAAATGGGCGGTGCGGAAATTCATTTTCATGAAATTTTTAAAAGAATTGCCGCAAAAGGTCATAAAGTAACTTTAGTTGCCCATCATTTTGATAATGCGCCGCGCAGAGAAATTATAGACGGAATTGAAGTTTTACGATTTGGAAATAAGTTTTTATTCAATAGGCAGTTTAAGCAATTCTATAAAAAAAAATTAGAACAAAAAAATTATGATTTAATAGTTGATGATATTTCAAAAATTCCGTTAAATACCCCAAATTATATTAGAAAACCAATTGTCGGAATTTTACATCACATTCACGGAAATTCACTTTACAAAGAAATTCCTTTTCCGCTTGCATATTATATAATTAACAAAGAGCGGCAAATTCCTCAAAATTATAAAAACACGCCGATTTTCACCGTTTCTGAAAGTACAAAAAACGAGCTTATAGAATTAGGATTTAATAAAGATTTAACTTCAATTTTACACAATTCTATAAATCATAAATTGTTTGAAAAAATTGAAATTAAAAAAAGTGAAACGCCGGTTATAACCTACGTTGGAAGAATTAAAAAATATAAAAATATCCAATATATTATTGAAGCTATGCCGATGTTAATAAAGGATTTTCCAAATTTAAAATTATTTATTGGCGGCAAAGGCGATGCCGAGGAAAATTTAAAACATTTAACTTCGCAGAAAAAATTGCAAAATAATATTGAGTTTTTGGGATTTTTGACAGAAGAAGAAAAAGCTCAGTTATTGGGCAAATCATGGCTTTTTATAACAATGGCAGAAAAAGAAGGCTGGGGAATTACGGTAATTGAAGCAAACGCCATGAAAACACCCGCAATTGGATCTAATGTTGAAGGTTTGCGCGATTCAATCAAAAACAACGAAACGGGAATTTTGGTAAAACTCGGTGACATTAAAAATTTGGCTGAGAAAATATCCGAATTATTAAAGAATAAAAATGAACTTAACAGAATTTCGGAAAACGCTTATAAATGGTCTCAAAAATTCAATTGGGATAATTCGGTAGACCATTTTCTGGAAAAATCAATTTCATGGTATCCTGAGCTAAAGTCAAAAATTTAATCAGATAAGAGACATTTTATTTATATCTTTTGGAATTGCAAAATTTAGAATTTTAAAATGCGTAATTCAGACCAAAAAAAATATATTGAAACTCTTTTACGGTATGAAAAGAAATTTAACCAAGACGAATTGAAAGATTTTAAAATGTTTGTAAAAAGAAATAAAGATGATGAAGATTTGGATAATATTTCTTTCCAAAAGTTGAAAAACCTTTATACAAAATATTATGTAAATAGAGAAAAAATAGATATAAACGATTTTTTTAAAAAGAATTAAAATTTACTGAGGATTGAATGACTAAAAAAATGCTTCACAAAATTATTGGCGGATTTGTGTTTTTTATTACCGCCTTGGTTTATTTTTTAACAGTACAGCCATCGGTTTCATTTTGGGATTGCGGAGAATTTGTCGCATCATCAAATTTACTGCAAGTACCACATCCTCCGGGAACGCCATTTTTCTTAATTCTTGGAAGATTTTTTTCAATGATCCCTTTTGCGGAAAATTTAGCTTTTCGCGTAAATACAATTTCGGTTTTATCAAGCGCATTTACAATTCTTTTTCTTTATTTAACCGCCGTAAAAGTAATTGAGTATTATAAAAAGAATGAAAGCGAAAATTTATTCGATTCTCTTATAACATATGTCGCAGCTGCTATCGGCGCTTTATCTTTAGCATTCAGCGATACTTTCTGGTTTAATTCAATGGAAGCAGAAGTTTACGCTTTGGCTACTTTTTTTATAGCATTTGTTACTTGGTTAATGGTAGTATGGAATGAAAAAGCCGATGAAGAAGATAATGAAAAGTATTTGTTAATGATCGCGTATTTAGTTGGTTTATCTACAGGCGTTCATCTTATGGCGGTTTTGGCTTTAGTTCCAATTGTTCTCGTTATTTATACAAGAAAATATTTAAAGGACGAAAATCATTTTAAGCAAACCGCATATATTTTTCTTGGTCATTCAGTTGTAATATTGATTGTAGCAGCGGCTTTATGGGCTTCTGCTCCAAAAAATCCGCCTTCATTAGAAGAGAATGCCGCATTTGATTCAAAATTTTTAATGTTTTCAGTTATCACAAGTATAATTGTCATGGGTATATTTTATAAGAAAATATTCCATAGAGATTCTTTTTATCTGCCTATTGTAATCGGTGGAATTGCTTTATTCGCAACATATCCCGGAATCGTAAAACATGTTCCAAATTTGATTTCAAAATTAGGCGGAAATGATTTAACACTCGACATAATAATTATTTTATTACTCGCAGCCGCAATTGGATTTTTAGTTTATTGGTCGGGAAAAGAAAACAAGCAGACACTACATTTAGTTTCAAAAAGTTTGATGTTCGCATTAATAGGATTTTCATCATATGCAATGATAATCATTCGCTCTAACCAAGATACTCCTATAAACTTAAACAGTCCAAAAACATTTCCTGAATTGGTTAGTTATTTAAATAGAGAGCAATACGGCGATCAGCCGATTTTCAAAAGAAGATTTACAAGAGAACCTCATCAGCAGGAAGTTTATACAAATTACTCAAGTGATTTAGACTTTTTCTGGAATTATCAAATGAATCACATGTTCAACAGATATTTATTGTGGAATTATGTCGGACGCGTTTCAACCGAAGAAGATGCCGGAGTGAATTTATCTCAGCTTTGGGCAATTCCTTTTATTTTAGGACTTTTCGGAGTTTTTTATCATTATAAACGTGATTGGAAAATGGCGTCTGTTTTTCTCATCATGTTTATTTTCTTGGGTTATTTGACCGCGTTTTACCAAAATCAGCAGCAGCCTCAGCCAAGGGAAAGAGATTATTTTTATGTTGGTGCATTTTTAGTTTTTTCACTGTGGATAGCCATCGGCATTAGAGGAATTTTTGATCTGCTGCAGGAATCATTAGCAAATTCAACAATTAAAAAACCTTTGTTCACTGCAATTGCACTTCTTATGATGATTTTAGTACCCGCAAATATGCTTGCTACAAATTATTTTCATAATGATAGATCAAGAAATTTTGTGCCGTGGGATTATTCTTATAATATTTTACAAAGTGCTGCGCCAAATGCAATTATTTTTACTAACGGCGATAATGATACTTTCCCACTTTGGTATTTGCAAGATGTTGAAGGCGTTAGACGCGATGTAAGAATCGCAAATCTAAGTTTACTTAATACACCTTGGTATATTTTCCAACTCCGTGATACAGAGCCTCACGGTACGCCCAAAATCAAAATGAATTTAACTGATGCGCAAATTAATTCTATTGCGCCTGCGCAATGGAAAACAAGAACAATTACGGTTCCAATTTCACCAAAGGTATACAAAGATCTTGGAATTACGGATACAGCAATAACAAATAAAGGCGTGATATCATGGAACATGGAACCTTCTGTAAATTTCGGCAGCGTTCAAGCTGTTAGAGCACAAGATATTGTTGCTATGGATATTGTTAGAGCAAATATTAATGATAGACCGATATATTTTGCGGTCACTACTCCGGATAACAGTAAAATAGGATTGAACAACTATCTTGAAATGGAAGGTTTAGCATATAGAGTTATGCCTTATAATCACAAAGATTTCTTTTCAGCAATAAATTCTAAAATTTTATGGCAGCAACTAATGGTTGAACCTGTTGGATTTGATAAAAATTATAAACCGGGATTTAAGTTTAGAGGATTGAACGACAGTACAATTTTTATGGATGATAATCACCAAAGGTTAACTCTAAATTACCGCCACGCATATTTACAATTAGCAAATTATTATCTTGAGAAAAAAGAAAATGATAAAGTCATACAAGTATTAGATAAACTTGAAGAAAAAATTCCAAGAAAATTAATTCCGTTTGATTACAGATTTCAATACAATTTCGCTAACTTCTATTTATTGGCGGGAAGAAAAGATGAATTTGCAAAACAAGCAAAGGAAATTGAAGCAAAAGCCTTAGCAGATCTTGAGCAAAACGGATATATCCCAACAGGAGAATATAATCCTTACGTTATTTTAAAATCAATTTATGATAATTTAGGCGAGTATAATAAATTTTTAGATTTATTATATAAACTTAAAAACGCCATTCCAAATGATCCGTCTATCGATAGATTAATTGATCAATACAAGAAGTTGGCAAATCAAAACGAATCTAGTTTGGCGATTCCGCCGCAGAATAAATAATTTGATTAATTTTTAATGCCAATCCAAGATTCTTATTAAATAAGAATCTTGGATATTTTAATTATTTGGAATTAAAACTTTTTGAAATGATCTTCTCTGATCTTCTGTTAATCGGTGAGGTTTTTTTGTAGTAAGATTTATAAAAAGTCCCAATTGATTTCCAATTGCTGCTAATTCATTCTTACCATTAAAAAAATTAAAACTAATAACAGCCGAAGCGTTTTTTAATTCAGATACCCAAACTTCAATTTTAATTTTATCAGCTAAGTAAAGCGATTTTTTGTATTTAATTTCTGTTTCAGATAAAACCGGCGCAATATTTTCAGTTTCCATTTTTTCAAATGTCAAACCAATATATTCAAGTAATTTGGTTCTGCCGATTTCCATCCATTCGATATAAACAATATTGCTTAAATGCCCTACGTAATCTATTTGATAAGTATATATTTCCTGCTCAAACACAATTTTATTCATAATAAACTCTAATTTTTATTCAAATGAAAAATAATAAATTCAACTGCCTCTTCAACCGAATTGTAATGTTTAACTATTCCCGGTAATTTATTTTCGTAAACCAATCTTTCGTCAATTACGTCAATTATTTTTTTCCACATTTCTCCCAAACACACGACTGGTCTTTGCTCAATTATTTTTTTATTTACTAATTCCCAAACGACTGAAAGCTCCAGCAATGTTCCGGTTCCTCCAGGAAGAATTATAAATCCGTCTCCGTAATTAATAAGATTATCAATTCTTTCAAACAGCGTATCGCACTTTATTTCTGTCGTTAAATGTTCAGACGTAACAGAATTAAATAAATCTACTGTAACTCCAATTGCGTATTTACCTTCTTCCTTTGCGCCTTTAGATACCGCGTCCATTATACCCTGCGAGCCGCCAGTACAAACATTCAAACCATTTTTAGCTAAAAGTTTTCCGATGTTATAAGCGATTTCATATTCATTACTTCCGGGGAGAGGAATTGCGCTGCCGAAGACTGTAATAGTTTTTTCCATAAAAAGAAATTATTTCCCCATAATTTGAGTAATCACCTTTCTTGATCTGCTTCTATTATCAAAATCTATTAAAACTATTTGCTGCCAAACACCTAACAATAATTTTCCGTCAATAAAAGGAATTAAAAATGAAGCTCCCTGCAAAGAAGCTCTAACGTGTGAATGACCGTTTCCATCATGCCAAGCTTCATCATGATAATAATTTTTAACCGAAGGAATTATTCTTTCCATAAATTCGGGATAATCTTTAAGCAATCCTGGTTCAAATTCCATAGTTGTAATTCCGGCTGTAGCTCCGGCAACAAATACTAAAACATTGCCTTCCGAAAGCTTGCTTTCGGTCAAAATTTCTTGAACATTGGCGGTTATATCTAAAATTTGATTAAAACCCTTGGTTGAAATCAAAAAGGACTTTGTTAATATTTCCATAAATAAATTGATTTGTTACACTAAATATAATAGTGTAAAAATAATAAATGAATATGAAAATGAATATTTTCAATAAATTCTCGCATAAATTTAATATTTTTAAAAACTCATTTTAAACTTTGGAGATCTTTTTATGTTTTCTAATGATTTTATGGAGCTTGAAGATAAATTTGGCGCACATAATTATCATCCGCTTCCTGTAGTTTTGGCTAAAGGAGAAGGCGTATTTTTATGGGATGTAGAAGGAAAAAAATATTTCGACTTTTTATCTGCATATTCTGCCGTTAATCAAGGTCACTGTCACCCCAAAATTATTAATACTCTAATTGAACAGGCAAAAACGCTGACTTTAACTTCAAGGGCATTTTACAACAATGCGCTTGGACCATACGAAAAATATATAACCGAATATTTTGGATTTGATAAAGTTCTTCCCATGAATTCCGGCGCGGAAGCTGATGAAACGGCGCTAAAAATTTGCCGAAGATGGGCGTATGATAAAAAAGGAATACCTGAA
Organism: Ignavibacteriota bacterium; assembly: GCA_016713565.1. Lineage (NCBI taxonomy): Bacteria > Pseudomonadati > Ignavibacteriota > Ignavibacteriota bacterium. Next base: position 170,700 of record JADJOX010000008.1, on the reverse strand, counting down.
AATGAAGCTAAAATTATTGTATGCGAAGGAAATTTTCATGGAAGAACGATTACTGTAATTTCAATGTCAACCGATCCTGATTCATACAAAGGATTTGGACCTTATACACCCGGATTTATTAAAATACCATATAATGATTTATCCGCATTGGAAAAAGCATTAGATGATAAAAATGTCGCCGGATTTTTAGTTGAACCAATTCAAGGCGAAGCCGGAGTTTTTGTTCCCGACGAAGGTTATTTGACGAAAGCTTACGAAATGTGTAAATCAAAAAATGTACTTTTTATTGCCGATGAAGTACAGACAGGAATTGCAAGAACCGGAAAACTTTTAGCTTGTGATCATGAAAACGTTAAACCGGATATTTTAATTTTAGGAAAAGCTCTATCAGGCGGAGTAATGCCGGTTTCCGCGGTTTTGGCAAATGATGAAATTATGCTGGTTATAAAACCGGGAGAACACGGGTCAACATTTGGCGGAAATCCGCTAGCTTGTAAAGTTGCCGTTACTGCTTTGGAAGTTGTAAAAGATGAAAAATTGGCGGAAAGAGCTGAAAAGCTGGGCAAAATTTTCCGTGAAGAAATATTGAAAGTAAAATCGGATATGATTGAATTGGTACGCGGAAAAGGTTTGTTAAATGCGATAATTATTAAACCTAAAAATGGCAAAGAAGCTTGGGATGTATGTGTTAAAATGAAAGAAAACGGTCTTCTTGCCAAACCGACACATCAGCATATAATTAGATTTGCTCCTCCTTTGGTAATAACAGAAGAACAAATTTTAGAATCAGTTGAAATTATTAAAAAGTCTTTAGAAGAAATTTAATTTTATTTGAATATAATTTAACATGCTGAGTTTATTTCAGCATGTATTTTTATTAAAAATTTTATTATAAGATAATACAAATCGAATTATTTAGAAAAGTCTAAACTTTATTTTTATTTTACAGCAGATTTATTAAGCCATTGGTCAATTGTCATTTTAAGAAATGTAATATTAATTGGTTTTGAAATGTAATCATTCATACCGGCTAACAGGCATTTTTCTCTATCCTTCATACTTGAATGCGCGGTTACGGCAACGATTGGAATCTTACTTACCGGTTCAGAAAGTGACCTGATTTTTTTAGTCGTTTCCAAACCATTCAAATCTTTCAGTTCAATATCCATTAAAACTAAATTATAGTTTGCCGATTTAACTTTTTCAATTGCTTCTAAACCATTATCAACACAATCAACATAATAACCTGCATCTTCTAATAACTTTTTCTCTACTTTTCTGCTAATTGGATTATCCTCAACAAGCAAAAGTATTGGTTTATTGCCTATAAACTTATTAAAATTATTTTCATTTCTGCTAACATCATTCGCATTTTTATTTATATTCAAATCTTTCAAATACAGGCCGAATCCGAATTTGCTTCCTTTTCCAATTTCGGATTTTGCGTATAGTTTGCCTTCCATCAATTTTAGTAATTCTTTACAAATAATAATATTAAGTACATTGGTAGTGATTTTTGATTTAAATATTCCGTTGGTTAAATCGACATTCATCAATTCGTCTAATTTGTTTTTTTCCATTCCATTGCTTGTATCTTCAACAGTTGTAATTAATTCAAATTTTTTATCTGTACTTATACGTGAACTTACCAAAATTTTAATATTTCCACCTTCGGATGAACTAATGGCATTTGTTACAAGGTTCATCAGAACCTGATTATACTTTATTGGATCTAAAGTAATTCTTTCAGAAATGTTCTCACTTATGTTATATGTTAAAGATAAATTCTTTTCTTTTAAATAGGGGCCAAAGTTTGTTATTACTTTTTCAATTTCTTTTTTAATGTCGAATTCGGATTCAATGATATCAATTTCATCATTTTCAATTTTAGAAAGTTCTACAACATTATTTAACATATTCATCAATGATTGTGCTGATAATTTTGCACTTCTTGAAAATTCTTTCAATTCGTTTTCCGATTCAAAAAGTCCGTTTTCAATTAAAGTTAAAAATCCCAAAACGGAGTTCATCGGAGTTCTTAGTTCATGTCCCAATTTTGCAACAAGATTTGACTTCTTGTTTTTTTCCGATGATAAATTTGGAATTACTTTTGAATTAGCATTTTTTAAATCTTTTATTGATTCTTTAAGTATTTCTCTTTCCTTAGTAATTTGTACTGTTACATTCTTAATTGTGCCTTCAAAAAATTGATTGTCTTTTGAGCTTGAATCAAGTTTGCAGTCCATCAAATAAATTTCTTCATTTCCGTCTTTGCCGGTATTCGTCAATCTGTAATTTTCTATTCTGCCTTTACCTTCAAGCTTTTTAAGGATATGAGATTTAATCTTTTCATTATTAATAAAATTTTCAAAAAAATTGTAGGACTTAAAATCCGGCTCCTGCAGATTTCCAATTATTTCATTAAATGCTTGATTTGCATATTTAATTGTTCCGTCCAAATTCAATTGAAATAGAGGAACTAACGATCTTTGAAAATAACTGCTATATTCATTTTCAGATTCATTAGTATTATTATTCTCCGCAGTTGAAATGATTTGAGGTAATTTAACTTTGTTATTTGATGTATTTTTGAGTGAATTTGATAAAATAGAAACTCCAAGTAATGCTGCTACACCACTTCCAAAAACCCACGAATTAATATCATTTAATAAAAAAATGTTAGATAATATTGCCGCGGTTAAAAATGAAGCGATAAAATAAAAAGCAACTAAGATCTGATTTCGAATTTTCCAAATTGTAAAATGGGACATAACCAAAATTAAAAGTAAAGCGCCCATTAAATTGTATGAGAAGTTTTGCGGAACTTTATATGCAAAAAAACTTATTGAAATTATCATTGAAACAAGATAAAAATGCAATAATCCTACTTGATGTTTTTTACCTAACTTTGAGTTTATAGCAATTAAGGTTATAAAAGAAAAAACAGTCGGAAATAATCTTGCTAAGTATAATTCATATGAAAATTGGAAATATAATTTGATCTCTAAAATTAATGAAACCACACCAAGGAGTGCCGTAATTGTCGCGGAATATTGAATAGGTTTATAAACTACAGAATTTATTTTGGAAGAGCTGAGATTTGATTTATTCAACTCTTTATTTTCATCAGCATCAAATTGAATAATTTTTAGGGCTTGGCTCATCTTAATAAAAAATAATTAATGGAAATATTTACAAATACTATCGCTAAACATTTTACTATATTAAGAGATATAAAATTTAACTTTGATTTAAATCACAAATATAGTTTTATAAAGAACATGATAGATTTTCTTTACTCAATAGATGTTGCGATTTTTAATTTTATAAATCATACAATTTCTAATCCTATTTTCGATAAATTTTTTCCATTTATTACCCAAGTTAAAAATTGGATAATAACTTATGTTATTTTGTGGTTTGTACTTTTTTTAAAAGGCGGGAAAAAAGGTAAAATAGCCGCATTTACTGTAATATTTTTGATTATAGTTTCTGATCAAATATCCAGCAATTTATTAAAAAATTTTTTTGAAAGAGTAAGACCTTGTAATACTTTAGATAATGTAAATCTGCTTGTTGGGAAATTGAAATCTTTTTCATTTCCATCTTCTCATGCTGTAAATAATTTTGCGGTAGCAACATTTTTCTATAAATTATACCCAAGATATAAATGGATATTATTTACAATTGCGTCTTTAATGGCAATTTCAAGACCTTATGTCGGGGTTCATTATCCATCAGATATTTTTGCGGGCGCAATTATCGGCATCATAATTGGATGGTTATTTTCATTATTAGTGAAATTTATCGAAAAAAAATTATTAAAAATTAAATCATGAAAACAAAATTAGAAATTGCAAAAAATTGGCTGCCTCGTTACACTGGAACAAAATTAGAAGATTTTGGCGATTATTTTCTACTGACAAATTTTAATAATTATGTTTTAAAATTTGCCGAGCAATTTAATTGCGACATAAACGGAGAAGGCAGAGCAATGCCGTGCGCAATAAATTCTGCCGGATTATCCATAATAAATTTTGGCATGGGTTCGGCTAATGCGGCTACAATAATGGATCTTTTAATTGCAAAAGCTCCAAAAGGAATTTTATTTTTGGGAAAATGCGGCGGATTAAAAAAATCTACAGAGCTTGGACATTTTATTTTGCCGACAGCGGCAATTAGAGGAGACGGAACAAGTAACGAGTATATGCCTCCGGAAGTTCCGGCTTTACCATCTTTTAAACTTCACAAATTTGTTTCTGATAAAATTGTTGAAAGAAATTTGGAATATAGAACCGGCGTTGTCTATACATCCAACAGAAGAGTTTGGGAATGGGATAACGATTTCAAAGAATATTTAAGAAAAATTGGAACAATTGGAATTGACATGGAAACCGCTACAATTTTTGTGGCAGGTTATACAAACCAAATTGCAAGAGGCGCGCTTCTTTTAGTCTCTGATTTGCCAATGATTCCTGAAGGAGTAAAAACCGAGGAATCTGATTTATTGGTTACAAAGAATTTTGTGGATCTTCATCTTCAGATCGGGATTGAGGCAATGACCGATCTTGAAGCAAAAGGTGAAACAATAAAGCACTTTACATATTAGAAACTTTTGAAATATTTTAATTGTAAAATTAGAATAAAATTAGGAGATGCCGTGAAAAGTTATTTTACAATAATATTAATTGCTGTTATATTTTTAATAAATTTAGGGAATTCAGTTTACGCACAAGTTTCAGAAGCTGATGCAAAGACAGTACTTAATTCTATTTTTGACGCAAGTTCAAAAGAAGATTACAACAAAGCCTCTAGTTTACTTATGTTTGAAAAAGTTCTGGATAAGCGAGCTTATAACAATTCGGACGCGGCAGAACAAAAATCCGTAAAAAGAATTTGTAAAAAAATTAAAGCATATATTGACTTGAGTGATTCTTATGAAGTAAGCGGAAGTAAATCAGTTAACATGCAAGGATTGAATGGAACTGTTTTGGATGTTGTTTTTAAAAGCGGCGACCAAAAATTAAATATTGCGTTCACATTTTTAAACGTATCGGGAAAAATACTTCTATCTGATTTTAAATAAAATTATTTGGCGTATTTACTCAAATAATCTATTCCTTTTTGTGCTATTTCCCATTTTTTGTGTGATGATTCATGCACCAATAAACCTTCATCAACCATAGTTGCGGTTTCAAAATACATATTTGTTAGCCATCTTTCTTTATCATAACCTTCCGGTATTTCAAAATCAGCTTTTGTCAATTTTGTTTTCAAATCTTTTTTCACAAATTCGATTACGTCGTTTTCTTCAGAACTTCCGCCTAAAAAGATAAGCGACTTAAGTATTGGAATTCTAAAGTTATTTTGTGATGTAACATCATTATTCTGCTTGGAATTTTCTTCGTTATCAATAACTTCTTCAAAATCTTCTTCAGAACCGTCATTATAAATTTCTTCGGTTTCTTCTTGAACATGTTTTTTATTTTCATTTTTTACTTCAGGTTGTATTTCAATATCGTAAAATGACTGACGGGCAATTTTCAATTTTTCATAAAAATTTTGATAAGGAATTATTTTTGAAAGAAGCTTTTGAGCTTCTGTTATACTTCCATTTAAAATTTCTTCTGAACTTTTTAATTTTAAATCGGTTATAAAATTATCAACATTTTCAAACAGAATATTAAAATTTTTCTTTATTTCACTGTGATTCATTTACTCCTCAAATCGAATTTTATACACTAATTGTATTTGTATAATCGAATAAAAAATGTTAGAATTAATATAAGTATTAGTTAACAATTGTTTTCTATAAAAATATTAATTAAAAAGAGGTAAAGTATGAATAAAAATGTCGGCGGTATGGATAAAAACATTCGCTTAGTTGCAGGAATAATTTTGCTTGTTGTTGGATTATTTACATCCTTGTGGTGGTTAGATTTAATAGGTGTAATTTTAGTCGGCACAGCTTTAATGAATTTTTGTCCGTTTTATATACCATTAAAAATTGATACAAATAAAAAAAGTGCAAGCAAATAAAATCAAAATTAAATTTGATTTAACTTTAATAAGTTAAAAGTTATTAAAAAGGGAGATTAATGTTCTCCCTTTTTGTTAAGTATAATTATTCCAACTTTAATTTATTTTCTTTTTTCAAGTTCTTCTTTACTATATTTTCTTAAAATAAATTTTTCCATTTTATCAATTGGATATATATCATCCATGAAAATATAGTGCATTTGCATCCCATCCATTATTGCTCCAAATTGATAAGCCTCACTTATTGGATCTTTAACTCCGGCAGCTTTGAATATTTCTGCAAATTCCATAAAAAAATTCTGAAATAATTTAGGTGAAAACACTTGTTCAAAAGCTACTGGCACAGGTTGCAGCATAAATCCTAAATATAATTTCCAAATATCTTTATTTTTTTTGGTATAATTAATTGTCTCGGTTAAAATTGATTGAAGTTTTTCTGATGGGTCTGAAATTGTTTTTATCGGTTCAAAAAATTGCATAAATTCACTTAACAATTTTTTATAAATTGATTCGGCAATTGCTGCTTTGCTTTCAAAATAATTATAAATCAATCCTTTTGAAATATTCGCATCTTCTGCAATATCGCTAATAGAAGTTCCATTAAAACCTTTTTCCGCAAAAAGTTTAAGAGAGGAATTTAAAATCTGAGTCTTTGTTTTTTCTCTAATTTCGTGAAATTGTTCTTCAGTTCTTGGCATTTTTAATTGAACAAATGTTTAATCATAAATGTAATTTAATGCTTATTATTTGTCAAGTAAGGAGAAAATTAAATTTATTGACATGAAAATAATTTTTTATTATGTTTTGACTGAACGTTTAGTCAATTAAAGGTTTATAAATTGAAAACTATAAAAATTATCTCACTTTTACTACTATTCACTTCTCTACAATATTCGCAAAATGCAAAAGAGATTATTCAAAAGGCAAATGATTTGACCATGGGAAAAACTTCAGAAGGTGAAAACACAATGATTTTAGTGCGCCCTGATTGGAAACGTGAAGTTTCAATGAAAATTTGGTCAAGAGGAGTTGATTTTTATATGATTTTAATTACTGCACCGGCAAGAGAAAAAGGTCAAGTTTTTATGAAAAGAAATAACGAGATGTGGAATTGGGTTCCAACCATAAATAAAATGATCAAAATTCCGCCTTCAATGATGTCGCAATCTTGGATGGGATCTGATTTTACAAATGATGATTTATTGAAACAATTTTCTATCGTTGATGATTACAATCATTCAATAATTGGATCTGACTCCGTTGAAGGATTTGATTGTTACAAAATTAAACTACAACCCAAACCGGAAGCCGCGGTGGTTTGGGGAAAAATAATAATGTGGATATCAAAGAAAGATTATTATGAATTAAAAGCAGAATACTATGATGAGTTCGGCGAACTGGTTAACAAACAATTCGGTTCTGAGATAAAAGATTTCGGCGATAGGAAACTTCCTTCAAAATTTGTTATGATCCCAACCGACAATGAAGGAAATCAAACAATATTGCAAACAGACAAAATGAATTTTAATATAGATATTCCTGAAAGTTTTTTCTCCCAGCAAAATATGAAAAAGGTTAGATAAAAATGAAAACTTATTTTAAAATGGCTTGGAGAAATATTTGGAGAAATAAAAAGAGAACTCTCCTTACAATTTTTTCAATTTTTATGGCTGTTTTTCTTTCTCTTTTTACACGCTCAATGCAGATTGGTGTTTATACAAATATGATTACAAATGCTGTAAAGTTTTCGTCCGGTCATATTCAAATTCATGAAAAAGGGTATTGGAATGATAAGTCAATAAGTACAACATTTGTAGAATCACAAAAAATAGATAGTGTAATTTCACAAAATAAAAATATTATTTTTTCAATTCCACGAATTGAATCTTATTCATTAGCGTCATCCGGCAAGCATACAAAAGGATCAATAATTATCGGTACCGATCCCAAAAAAGAAAATGAATTAAATAAATATTCTCAAAAAATTATTAAGGGAAAATATCTGGAAGAAAATGATAAAGCTGTTCTAGTTGCGTCTAAACTTGCTGAATATCTAAACGTTGGAATAAACGATACAATTATTTTACTTGGACAAGGTTACCATGGAATAACTGCAGCTGGTCAATTTCCAATTAAAGGAATTATTAATTATCCCATTCCTCAATTGAATAATCAGCTTGTTGTAATGCCGCTTGCAGAAGCAAAGTTTTATTACGCAACAGAAAATAGAATTACTTCTCTTTCGTTAATGTTAGATGATGCCGATAATATTAGTGAAACTGTAACTGAATTAAAAAAGAGTTTATCTGATCAGTATGAAATTATGCCTTGGCAGGAAATGAATACTGAACTAGTGCAGGCAATTCAAAGCGACAGTATCGGAGGAATTATTATGTTGGCAATTCTCTATATTGTTATTGGATTTGGAGTTTTCGGTACAATAATGATGATGACAATGGAACGTAAAAAAGAATTTGCGGTGATGGTTTCAATTGGAATGCAGAAAACAAATATTCTTTTAGTTGTGGTATTAGAAACTTTATTTATAGGAATTGTTGCAATTGTGATTGGAATAATCGCAAGTTATCCTTTAATAGCTTATCTACATAATCACCCAATTCCACTTTCCGGCGATATGGCTTCGGCATATGAAATGTTTGGAATTGAACCCATTATTCCCTTCTCAACTAAACCTGGCATTTTTATAAATCAAGTTTTATCAGTTATTGGAATTACTGCCATAGCTGTAGTTTATCCGCTTTCAATGATTCTAAAATTTAATATTATGAAAGTATTGAGGAGCTAAGTGATTTAATAATAAATTATAAATTAAACTAAATGACAAAAACACAACCATATAAACCATTTTATGATCTTGAAGATAGAACTTATAAGTTTGCCAAAGACTGCAGACTCTTTGTAAAAACATTACAAAAATCAAATGCAAATATTGAAGATACTAAACAATCGTTTAGATCGTCTTGTTTGGTTGGAGCAAATTACCGTGTAGCAAATAAAGCTTTAAGTAAATATGTTCTCTTAATGAAAATAAAAATATCAAGAAAAAAATTTAAAGAAAGTGAATACTGGTTTGGTCTTATTAATGAAACAAATGATTTTAAAGACGAGATTTCAGAAAATTTAATAAAGGAGCCAATTGAATTAAAGAAAATTTTTTCTTCAATAATGAAAAATCAAAATGAGTTCATTTTTGAAAATTAAAATTTCTTTTGGTGAATTTATTTGGTAATTGTTTATTGAATTTTGAGATTTATATAAATACCCGGTTCACAATTTTAATGGGTTATTAGTTAATGAAAACAATTATAGAAATTGCATGGAAAAATGTTTGGCGAAATAAAATTCGCAGCATTATTGTTATCAATTCAATTACAGTCGGATTAATTGGTGGAATTTTTTATTTAGCTTTTTCAAATGGAATGGTTCAGTCGCAAGTTGCTTCATCAATTAAAACTGAAATCTCTAATATTGAAATACATAATCGGAAATATTTAGTAAATGATGAGACAAAATACAGCATTAAAAATACTGAGCAGATTGTTATTCAATTAAAAAATGTTAAGGGAATTGCAAGTGTTTCAACGCGTTTAAAATCTATGGGAATGATTAGTTCGGCAACGACCGGAGCCGGTATAATTCTAAATGGGATAGATATAAATAATGAAATTAAAACTACCGATGTTTTTGAAAAAATTATAGATGGAAATTATTTCAAAAAAGAAATCAGAAATCCAATTGTTATCAGCAAAAAACTTGCGGATAAATTAAAAGTTAAAGTTGGATCAAAAATTGTAGTAACACTGCAAAATATGAATGATGAAATAACTTACGGCGCATTAAGAATTATTGGAATTTACAAAACAGATAATGCAAATTTTGATATTTACAACGCCTTTGTTGTTAAAAAAGATTTAGCAAGATTAATCAGCTATCAAGGTACTGAAGCAACTGAAATTGCAATATTGCTTAAACATAATGAATTAACAGATTCAGTTACCGCAAAGCTCAACAATATTTTTACTGAGCAGATTTCAAACAAGGAAGTTGTAATTCAATCTTGGAAACAAATTCAGCCAATATTAGAAATGATGAATAACATGACAATTCAATTCACTTTGATTTTTGTAATTATAATTTTAATTGCATTAAGCTTTGGAATTATAAATACAATGCTTATGGCAATTATGGAAAGAATAAGAGAAATTGGAATGTTGATGGCAATCGGTATGAGTAAAGTCAAAGTTTTTATAATGATTATGATGGAAACCGTTTTTCTATCATTTACCGGCGGATTGCTTGGAATAATAATAAGTTGGGTTTTGGTTAAGATTACATTTCAAACCGGAATTGATCTTTCAGTTTTTGGTGAAGGATTAAATTCATGGGGTTACAGTTCGTTTATTCGTCCAAATATTAACACTATTTATTATTTCATTGTCACTTTGTTGGTAATAATTACGGCAATGTTTGCTTCTATTTTGCCTGCAAGAAAAGCACTAAAATTAATTCCATCTGAAGCAATTAGACAAGATGTTTAAACTAAATAAATGGCAAAGGTTAAATAACAAAATACAAATAGCAAATAACAAAAGAAAATTACCAAGACAAATAGCAAATGATAAAAACAAAAATCAAAAAAAATGACAAAACATCTAAAAACAAACTATTTCTATTATTCAATTCTGGGAATTTGAATTTTCTTTATTCAATGAATTCGAGTTGTTTTGATTAAGTCTTTTTACTGTTTTAAATAGGAAATTGAAAATGAGCATTATTCAAACATCACTTCTTAATAAAATATACAACCAAACATCTGTTCCGGTTCATGCATTAAAAGATGTTTCACTTGAATTTGAACCTGGCGAATTTACCGCAATTATTGGCACTTCAGGTTGCGGGAAAACTACTTTGCTGAATTTAATCGGCGGTTTGGATTCACCGACCAGCGGTAATGTAATTATTGAAGGAACAAATATAACTGGACTTAAACCAAGAGAAATAATTGATTTCAGACTGAAAAATATTGGATTCGTTTTCCAAGCATATAATTTAGTTCCGGTTTTAACCGCCAAAGAAAATGTCGAATTTATTTTGCAGCTTCAGGGTGCTGATACAAATAAAATTGAAGAAAGAGTAAAAATGTTATTTGCTCAAATTGGTCTTGAAGATAGAATGAATGATCGTCCAAGCAAAATGTCCGGCGGTCAGCAGCAAAGAGTTGCCGTTGCTAGAGCATTGGCATCAAAACCTAAATTTGTTTTGGCAGATGAACCAACCGCAAATCTCGATTCAAAATCAACAAATAATTTACTTGATATTATGCTCAAGTTAAATGAAACAGAAGAAACAACTTTTATTTTTTCTACACATGATTCAAGAGTAATAAAAAGAGCAAGAAGGTTAATAACCTTAGATGATGGAAAAGTTATTAAAGACGAAATAATTAAATAAATTTAAAAAAATGAATTATATAATTGAGACTGAAAATCTAACAAAAAAATTCGGTGATTTTTCTGCAGTTGATTCTGTATCACTAAATGTACGAAAAGGTGAAATTTATGGATTCCTCGGCCTTAATGGTGCAGGAAAAACTACTACAATTAGAATGATTTTAGGATTAATTTCTCCTTCTAACGGAACTATAAAAGTTTTAAATGAAACTATAAAATCCGGAGGAAAAGGTCCTTGGTCAAAAGTTGGAACTATTGTTGAAGTCCCATTTTCATATCCTGAGTTATCTGTAATTGAAAATTTAGAAATTATTAGCAAACTAAGAAATCTTAAAAATAAATCTTCAGAAACTGTTATTAAAAAATTAAAACTGACTAAATATGAAAAAGTAAAATCAAAAAAATTTATCTTTAGGAAATCTTCAGCGTTTAGGTTTGGCAAAAGCACTAATTCACAATCCAGAATTGCTGATTCTTGACGAACCTTCAAATGGATTGGATCCAGAAGGAATTGTGGAAATAAGAGAATTGCTTTTGGATCTTTCAAAAAATAAATGTACGACAATTTTTATTTCAAGTCACATTCTTTCAGAAATTTCAAAAATTGCCGATCGAATTGGAATTATCCACAATGGAAAATTAATAAAGGAAATTTCATCTCAAGAATTTGATAATATTAATAAAAAAAGTCTTTTAATTAATACAAGAAATAATGAGTTAGCAATGCGCATTCTTAAAGAGAAAAATCTTTATCCGATTAAAACGGAATTGGGTGAAATAAAATTAACAGATTCATATTCCTTAAATAATTCTGATAAAATTGCTTCAGAGCTTGTACTAAAAGGAGCTCCTCTGCTTTCTCAAACTTTTTATGAAGAAGATTTGGAGAAATATTTTTTAAATATTATTCATAATCCGGATGGGTTAAATTGAAAAGTTTTCTTTATTGTTTATATGCAGAATATTTGAAAATTAGAAAATCGAAAGTCTTAATAGGATCAATTTTAGCTTTTTCATTAGGACCAATTATGGGCGCAGTTTTTATAGTTGTTTTGCGAAATCAAGAATTAAGCGATGCTAATTCAGCTATTAGATCAAAAGCTCTGTTAACAGGATTTTCAACTGATTGGGGTTCTTACCTAAATCTTATTGCACAGGTTATGGGAGTTGGCGGAATAATAATTATTGGTTTTATAGCAGCTTGGATTTTCGGCAGAGAATATTCAGACGGAACTTTAAAGGATTTATTTGTTCTTCCCATCTCACGCATAAAAATTATTTTAAGTAAGATGACTGCTATTTTTATTTGGGGATTTTTTTTAGCAATTGCGATTCTAATTTTAGCACTAATTTTAGGAACTTTGTTGCAGCTTCCGGGGTTTTCTGGACAAATATTTTTTAACTCAATTGTTAAAATTTCAATCGTAACATTTTTGGTTTTACCGCTTTCAACGCCAGTTACATTTATTGCAAGCATTGGCAAAGGATATCTTGCGCCGTTAACTTTTGTAATTTTAGCTATAGTTATTGCGCAAATAATTGGAGCACTGGGTTTTGCATCATATTTTCCCTGGGCAGTTCCGGGAATTTATAGCCAAATTATTGGCTCAAATAACATTCTAAATTTTTATAGTTACTTAATTTTATACATTACAAGTTTCATAGGTTTATCTGCAACAATTCTCTGGTGGAATTATGCGGATCAAACAAAATAAACTTTTGATTTAAGTAAAATGATTAAGTATAATGAAAAAAATATTTTTTATAATTTTATTAACCACAAGCCATTTATTTCCTCAATCCAAATTTGTTTTTGACGGATATTTGGAAAACTTCCAAACTGTTTGGGCTCCCAAACAAACTAGCGAGTGGATTTTTTCTAACTCAATAGGCAACAGACTGAATTTCCATTACTACCCAACTACTGAATTTATGTTTAGTTTAGGTTTAAGAAATATTTTTGATTTTGGACAATTTGTTTTTCTTGTTCCTGGTTATGATAAAATTGCGACTAATGATAACGGCTATCTAAATCTTTCAAAAAAAATTGCTTCAAACAAATCTGCAATACTTTACAGTAACATTGATAGATTAAATTTCTTTTACTCTGCAAATAATTGGGAAATACAAATTGGCAGACAAAGAATTAATCTGGGAATAAATTACGTATGGACTCCGAATGATATTTTTAATTCATCTTCATTTCTAAATTTTGATTACATAGAAAAACCAGGCAGCGATGCAATTAGAATTCAATATTATTTAGATTTTGCATCTTCAATTCAGATTATTGCCAAGGAAGATAAATACAAAAATTTAACTATGGCTGGAGTTTATAAATTCAATATAATTGATTATGATTTTCAAAGTTTAGCAAGCTTTACTAAAGATGATTTTATTTTTGGCGGCGGATGGGCAGGAAATATTTCAGGTGCCGGTTTTACCGGAGAAGCAACATATTTTAAAAGTAGAAAGAACTTGGAGAATGTTTTTGTCTCGTCAATCGGCGCAAATTGCACTTTTTCCAATAGTTTATTTTTAAGCGGAGAATTTCTTTTTAACAGTAATGGAATTACCGATAAAGCAAAATCCTTAAATAATATTTTTAATATAGATTATTCAGCAAAAAATTTGTCGCCATCTAAATTTTCTATTTTTATTAGTACCCAATATCCTATTACTTCGTTAATTAATTTATCTATCGCTTCGATAATAAATCCAACTGATGGATCTTACTTTTTTAATCCATCAATTGAATTTTCATTAAATGATGACATTTATTTTCTGATATCGGGTCAAATTTTCTTTGGTGATAATTTAACTGAATGGGGCGATTTTGGTCAGTTTTATTATATGCGACTAAAATTTAATTTTTAACTAAAGTAAAATTGCGTTTATAAAATACTTAAATTAACATAAAATAAATTTTATCCTTGATTTTATAGTATTTTATCTATAATTATGTAAAGTAAAGTTTGAATTTATTTTGATAAATAATTAAAACTAAGTAAAATAAAAATGCATCAACAAGAACTAAATATTTCATCTGTCCAAAAAAATTTGCCTAAAATAATGGATTTGGTTATTCACGGGGATGAAATTATTATTACAAAATCTGATATTCCTATTGCAAAAATTTCCCCTATTGAAGAACAAAAGATCAGTTATGCCAGCAGTTTTATAAGGACAAAAACGGTTGAGACGAAAAGAAGTCTGCACCATGATTCTCCTGAAAATTGGTTCGGTTAATAGAAATTTTAATTATTGAATTTATAATATTAGATTTTCTTAACTTCTTTTAAGTTTCCAAATTGGACTAAAGCCACACCGGAAAATATTATCATTGTTCCGAGAATAATAGTTATGTCAATTTTTTCATCAAGATAAAACCAACCGAGAAACAAAGCTATAATTGGATTTATATAGGAATATGTAGAAACAAATGTAACAGGAAGAATTGAAATCGCATAAATATAAGCAGCATAACCTAAAAATGATCCGAAAATTACCAAATAAATAATCGCCCAAAATCCATTTGAATCCATAGAAAAATTATTAAACTCTCCTAAAAACAAAGCAATTACAAGCTGAAGAATTCCGGCGGAAATCATTTGAATTGCGGCTCTCATAAAAGGAGAAGAATTAAACTTCTTATATTTTGCGTAAATGCTGCCTGTTGCCCAAACGATTATTGTTAACAAGATGAAAAATATACCCCAAAAATATCCGGGCTTTACTAAGTTTTCGAAATCACCGATAAAAATTATTGAAACTCCTATAAATCCAATTATCAATCCAGCAAAAATATTTTTATTGAATTTTGGACCATTGGGTAAAATTGATTCAATTCCAACAACCCAAAACGGCATTGTTGTAATTAATAAACTTGCGAGTCCGCTTGGAATCCACTGTTCTGCAATAACCAAAAATCCATTTGAAAAACCTATCAGCATTATTCCGATAAGTATTAAGTGTTTTATTTCACTTTTGGGAGGCAATTTTATTTTAAGTAAGAGTAAAATTAAAAGTAAAATTGGTCCGGCAATAATCCATCTTAATCCGGCGAAAATCATCGGAGGAACGGATTCAATTCCAATTTTAATTGCAATGTATGTTGTTCCCCAAACTATACATATTGAAACCCAAGCTAGGTATGCTTTTAATTCAGATTTATCCAATGTTAAGCTCTTAAATTTGAGGACAAAATATAGCGAAGAAATTTTCTAAATATCAGTTTAGTTGGCTTATGTTAAATAACTTTTCTAACTTGAAATAAAAAAAATTGAAAATATGGAAAACTTCAAAATTAAATTTGCCAAAATAAATGATGTTCCGGTCATTTTGGATTTTATTAAGAAATTGGCGGAATATGAAAAATTATCGTATCAAGTAGAAGCCACGGAAGAAGATTTAAAAAAAACATTGTTCGATGAAAAAAGCAATGCCGAAGTTATTTTGGGATATTATTATGATAAACCCGTTGCCTTTGCGCTTTTCTTTCATAATTACTCAACATTTTTGGCAAAGAAAGGGATTTACCTTGAAGATCTTTATGTTCTTGAGGAATTTAGAAGAAACGGTTTTGGGAAAAAAATGTTAAAATTCTTGGCTGAACTTGCAATAGAAAGAAATTGCGGAAGATTCGAATGGTCGGTTTTAGATTGGAATACTCCTGCAATAGAATTTTATAAAAAGATTGGAGCTGAATTAAAAACAGAATGGATTTTAACAAGAATGACCGGTAATTCACTTTTAAATTTTGCAAAGAGTAATTAGTATAAGTCAATTAACATTATGAATTATAAAAATATCTTTCTGCTAATGTTTTTGCTTTTTGCCGAAATAAATGCTCAATACAATAATATTGGAGCCGGTATTGGTATTGGTTCATTTATGGGAAATTTCCCATCTCAAACTGTGTTTGGCGGAAAATTATATTACGAATTTCAATCGCCGTTTACATATTTTGACAAACTTCAGTTTCATCTTTCAGCTGCTCAAAAATTAGAAAGGTTTCTTCCTGGAAATACAAGAATAGAATATTTTTCATATTTTTATTCCGCTGGAACATCAATTATCTTGGTTCAAAATCCAAATGAAAATTTTTATGTGAATGAAGGTCTTGGTTTAATTTACTTGAATGACAGATCCTTCAGTGATATAAATACTTGGAATTTAGGATTACTTCTCAGTTTAAATTTTGCCTATCAAATAGATTTGCATTCAAAAATAGGATTTAATTTTGATTACGGTTTAACATTTACAAATACAAATTCAAGCTACAGCTTATTTTTGATAAACTATACTTACATTTTATAGTAATTGATTACTTTATAAATTATCAGATTGGGTAAAATAGAAAAACATAAAGATACAATCTTTACAAAGACCGTATCTTTAATTTTCATTTAATTATTTCAAGTCGTGCAGTTCTTTCATTAAATTACCGTATTGCTCAAATGTAAGTGATTGTTCACCATCACTTAAAGCTTTATCGGGATCAGGATGAAATTCAATCATAATTCCGTGAGCACCAACTACCTTAGCGGCTTTTGCCAAAGGAGCAACTTTATCTCTTACGCCAATTGCATGCGATGGATCAACAATGATAGGCAAATGGGTCATTTCTTTTAAGAATGGAATTGCGCCTAAGTCCAATGTATTTCTTGACGCTGTTTCAAAGGTTCTAATTCCCCTTTCGCAAAGAATTACCTGTCTGTTTCCATGAGCTAAAATATATTCAGCTGCGTTTAATAATTCATCTAATGATGACATCATTCCTCTTTTCAACATTACAGGTCTGTGAATTCTGCCTACTTCTTTAAGTAAAGCAAAATTCTGCATATTTCTTGCGCCTATTTGAACTATGTCTGACTGAAGGGCGACTTCGGCAACTTGTTCAGAAGAAAGGACTTCGGTAATAATCGGCATATCAAATTTTTTACCTGCACCATTTAATTCGCTTAAGCCTTCAAAACCAATTCCTTGAAAACTATAGGGTGAAGTTCTTGGTTTAAAACATCCGCCTCTTAAAATTTGAGTTCCGTGTTCTCTGGCAAATTTTGCGCATTCAAAAATCTGTTCATGAGATTCAACTGAACATGGTCCGCCAATTACAACAAAATTATTTCCTCCGATTTCAACATCGTTAACTTTAATTATTGTATCATCAGATTTATAATCCCTGCTTGCCAATTTATAACTTTTTGGTTTTGAAGTTTTTTTAGGATTTTCGGTAACAATTTGAGGTTCGGCTTTTTTCAGTTCTTCATTTTTTCCTGAAGTTGCCGCAAGAAAATCTAGAGATGCTTTACCAATTTCTTTTGTTGGATAGCAGCCCAAAATTTTTAAAAACCTTGTATGAATTCCTAAATCATCAAAAAGCAGTTTTATTTTTTCATCATGAATATTTCCTTCAAAATCCAAATAAAACATTTCTTCCCATGGATTTCCAATTATTGGTCTTGATTCAAGTTTTTCTATATTGACTTCAAATTTTCCAAAAACGGCAAGTGCTTTTAAAAGTGAACCGGCTGTATGAGCAGTTGCCATTACCAAAGATGTTTTAGCGGGAATTCTTAAATCAACTTTTTGAGGTCTTCTCGAGCAAACTAAGAATCTGGTAAAATTTTCCGGCTGATTTGCGATTTCTCTCTGTAAAATTTTCAGCTTGAAAAATTTTGCCGCTTCTTCACTGGCAATTGCCCCGTACTCAACTTTTCCTTCATCTTTTATCTTTTTGGCGGAAAGAGCTGTATCAGCAAAATATTCAAGTCTCACGTTGGGAATAGTAGCAAGAAATTTATTGCATTGGGCCGCTGCTTGGTAATGAGCAAAAATTAGTTCGAGTTTGCCTAATGTAGAATTTTCGGACCCAACCAAACAATGCTTTACTTGAAATTTTTCCTCGCCGATAATTGAAAGTTTTGTATGAAGTAGCAAATCATATACTTCATTTATTCCGCCGGAAGTCGTATTTTCTATTGGAAGCATTGCAAAATCCGCTCTGCCCTCTTCCACTTCCAAAGCAACTTCATCAAATCTTTCTTTACTTATGAAAATAATTTCTTTGTTGAACTGAGCAAAAAACTTTTTTGCAGCCATTGAACTGTAAGATCCATCAATTCCTTGTATTGCAATTCTAATTACATCCGAATCATTTTCAAATATCGATTTTTGGAAATGGTTTTGCTGCAGGCGAACCGAATCGTCTATTATATCATAGAATATTTTTGACACATAATGTGAATCCAATCCCATTTTTTTACCGGAATTTATTATTCTAGATAAAAGTTCGGTTTCTCTATCCAAATCTCTAATGGGTTGTTCAGTCTCAATTTTTGATTCAACAACTTCATTACTTAATTTTCTTCTTTCAGAAAGTAATTTCAGCAGATCATTATCGAGGTTATTTATTTTTTCTCTTAGATTATCCAATTTTTTAATGTCTTCCATTTTTCTCACAAAATTAAAATTTTAGTTAGTGAAAGTACAAAAATTATTCAATCTAATAAAGTTTGTAGATGTGATTTACAAAACAATAATAAAAGCTCTTTTTGTCTTATTATATTATTTTTATATATTTACATTAAAAACATTCAAAGAAAATTGATGGCATGAAAAAAAACGAATATTACGAATTATCAAAATACATGAATAAATAAGATATGGAAATCAATTTTAGAAATAAATTAAGGTATAACTTATGCCGCATAACAGAAGAGATTTTTTAAAGACAATTGCTGCAATAGGAGCCGGTGGAACTGCGCTTTCATCTATTACTCCAAAGACGAGCAAAGCAGCTCCGGAAAATATTCTCAGCAATGAAAGAAATGGAGTGTTAGTAGATTCAACTGTTTGTATTGGCTGCAGAAAATGTGAATGGGCTTGCAAAGGAGCTCATAATATTGAGCAAGGTAGTTTTGAGGATTATCAAAATGACGATACTTTTGAAAATGAAAGAAGACCATCGGCAAAAAGTCTTACAGTTGTAAATAAATATTTTAAGGATGAAGATCCTGCCACGGTTAAATTACAATGCATGCACTGCGATCATCCGGCTTGTGTTTCAGCTTGCATAGTCGGCGCTTTCTCCAAAAAAGAAAATGGCTCGGTGGTTTGGGACACGGATAAATGTATTGGCTGCCGTTACTGCATGGTTGCATGTCCTTTCCAAATTCCTTCATTCGAATATGAAAAAGCTTTAAATCCCAAAATTGCTAAATGCGATTTTTGTTACGAAAGAACAAAAGAAGGCAAACTTCCCGCTTGTGTAGAAATGTGTCCTGTTGAAGCTCTAACATTTGGCAAGAGAGAAGATTTGATATTAGAAGCAAGACGCAGAATAAAAAATTATCCTGATAGATATTTCAATCATATTTTCGGTGAATATGAAGTTGGCGGAACAGCTTGGTTATATTTGGCACACAAAGATTTAGCAGGCACGGTTTTACCTAAATTGGGAAACAATCCTGCACCCGGCGTTTCAGAGTCAATACAGCATGGCTTATTTGCCTACTTCGTTCCTCCAATTGCGGTTTACGCTTTACTTGGCGGAATTATGTGGCTGTCAAAAGATAGAGAAACAAAGAAGGAGAATAAATAATGAGCCATTCACATATTCCAACTCCTATGAATAAAAAATATTTTACTCCCGGAGTAATAGTTTTATGTCTAATTGCACTCAACGGAATAATATTCCTACTTGGCAGATTTTTCTTCGGCATTGGTTCTGTTACGAATTTAAATGATCAATATCCTTGGGGCATTTGGATTGGATTAGACGTTGCGGCTGGTGTCGCTTTGGCCGCAGGCGGGTTTACAACCGCAGCACTTGGTCATATAATGCACAGAGATAAATATGAAACAATTATTCGTCCTGCCTTATTAACAGCAATGCTTGGATATACTTTTGTAGCGATGGGTGTTTTTGTTGATATTGGAAGATGGTATTTCATTTGGCATCCGCTAGTAATGTGGAACGGCAATTCCGCATTATTTGAAGTCGGTATTTGCGTTATGCTTTATGTAAGCGTATTATATATTGAATTTCTTCCAATTGTTACTGAAAGATTTATTGGAAGAGTAAACCTTCCGGGTTTCTTAAGCAGATTCAATAAAATAATTGACAAGTTTTTAAGAATTCTTGACAGTACTCTGGAAAAATTCATGTTCATATTTATTATTGCCGGCGTTGTACTTTCTTGTCTTCACCAATCATCATTAGGAACTTTAATGATAATTGCGGGACCCAAAATGCATCCGCTTTGGCAGACACCAATTCTTCCATTATTATTTTTATTGAGCGCGTTTTCGGTTGGATTTCCTATGGTAATAGCAGAATCTTTGAGCGCGTCAAGATCTTTTGGATTAAAACCTGAGACCGAAGTTCTTTCAAGTTTATCAAAATTTATTGCTCCATTATTAGGCGTTTATTTGATAGGTAAAATTGGTGATATGGTAATTAGAGAAACATTTGTTTATTTAACAGAAGTAAATACTATCAGCATATTATTTGCAATAGAAATTATTGTTGGAGTTGTTGTTCCTCTTAGAATGTTTTTATCACCCGAAGTGAGGAAATCTCCAACAGGATTATTTATCGGTTCCATACTTGTAATATTCGGAATTTTGATGAACAGATTCAATAATTTCGTCACCGCTTATCATCCTCCCTATTCTATTGAGGCATATTTTCCATCCATTGGTGAAATCTCTGTAACACTTGGTTTCGTTGCAATCGAAATTTTAATTTACAGATTATTTGTAATAATATTCCCGGTTATAAGTATTCCTTCATCAAAAACCGGACTGAAAACAAAGTATGCTATTCGTGGGGTTGTAAAATGAGAACAAAAAAATTATTCGTTGTTGTATTTGCGTTCTTTTGTTCATCAATTTATGGACAAATAAATAATCTTAAAACGCATGCTCAGATGGATGTTGACTGCAAAAAATGTCACATTTGCGATACACCAACAAAAGCAAATCCGTGTTTAATTGCATGCCCAAGAAATAAATCAGAAGTTATTAGGCATTCACCTGAAGAAGGACCGAATGAAATAATTTTAACAAAATCCGAAGTTGAAAATGATCTTTATCAGCCGGTAAAATTTTCACATAAATTACATTCTGAAATGTCTTTAATGTCCGGCGGATGTATTTCTTGTCATCATTTTAATCCACCGGGAAAAATTGTAAAATGCGCAACTTGTCATGAAAACAAACGCGTAAGAGAAGATTTAAGCACGCCGGATTTAAAGGGCGCATACCACAGACTCTGCATCGGCTGTCATCAAACTTGGGAAAAGAAAACTGACTGCAACAGCTGCCATGCTTTAAACTCTGATAAATCATCAAAATCGAAAATGATAAAGACTCCAGAAAAAGTTCATCCTAAAATTACAATACCGGTTAAAATAGTTTACCAAACAAAATCAAAGGAAGGGAAATTCGTTACATATTTTCATAATGATCATTCTTCCCTATTTGGTTTGGACTGCAGCGCATGTCATACACAAGTAAGCTGTGTAAACTGTCATAACAAAAAGGAAAAACCCGTTTCAAATAAAAAAGTTGACAAGCACACAAGATGTTCAAGCTGCCACAATACAGAAAAGAACTGCAAGCAATGCCACAAGAATGAAGAAGCAAAACCATTTGATCATAAATTAAAGACCGGATTTGCTTTAGAAAACTTCCATAATATAAATGATTGCAGTCAATGCCATAAAGAAAAAAATAAATTTACAGGATTAAAACAGGATTGTGTTTATTGCCATAAAGACAGTAACGGAATTTTCGATCACACTATTACCGGAATAAAATTTGACGAAACGCATATAGAATTCGAATGTGAAAATTGTCATGCCAAAAATAACTATAATGTAAAACCAACCTGCGTTGAATGTCACGATGATAAAAGTTATCCAAATGACATTCCAGGAGAAAAAGTTAAATGAAAGTATTTCTATTTAATAAAATCGGAATGCGATTAATTCTTGCGGTATCAATAACTGTAATTCTTATACTGGCAACGTTTGCCTACTTTAGCATAAAATCACAATCGGATAGTTTAACATCCGAAGTTGAACGGCATGCAAATCAGCTTAGTGAAACAATACGTTACAGCACAAAATTTGATATGCTTTCAAACAGAAGAGATCACATCCATAATATTATTAATAGAATTGGTGAAGAAAAAAGCATTAGAAATATTAGAATACTTAATAAAGAAGGCGAAATAATTTATTCAACACAGGAAAAAGAAATTGGAGACCTAGTAGATAAAAACGCCGAGAGCTGTTATGTTTGCCATGCTAAAGATCAGCCGATGCAAAGATTATCTATTAAAGAACGTACAAGAATATTCAAAATTAATCCTGACTCTTCAAGAATTTTAGGAATTATTAATCCAATTTATAATGAGAAAAGCTGTTGGGAAGCCGATTGCCACGCGCATCCTGAAGATAAAACTGTTTTAGGCGTTTTGGATATTTCTGTTTCACTTTATGATGTTGATCATTTAACAGAGCAAAGTACATACAACGTTATTTTATTTGCTTTAATAGCAACTTTAATTTTAGCAACCGTTGTAAGATTTTTGGTAAAAAATTTAATTCAAAAACCAGTAAGAAGTTTAGTAGACGCGACTAATTATGTTGCCGTAGGAAATTTTAATTACAGAATTGCTTCAAAAAGAAAAGATGAATTAGGAAGACTCGCAAATTCATTTGATAATATGACCAAAAAGATTTCCGAAATGAGAACTCAGCTTTTTCAATCGGATAAAATGGCATCCATTGGAAAACTTGCGGCCGGAGTTGCCCATGAAATTAATAACCCACTGACCGGTGTTCTAACATACAGCAGTTTTCTTCTTAATAGAGTAAAAGATAATCCTGAAATGAAAGCTGATCTTGAAGTGATTGTCCGCGAAACAAAAAGAAGCAGAGAAATTGTAAAAGGATTGCTTGACTTTTCTCGACAGTCAACTCCTAAAAGAGGTAAGGTTGAAATAAACACAGTGATAGATAATGCATTATCTATTGTTGTTAATCAATTGAAAATCAATCATATTGATTTAAAGAAAGATTTCAACCCTAACATTCCTGAAATTTCGGGAGACGCAAATCAAATTCAGCAGGTAATTTTAAATTTAGTCGTTAACTCAATAGATGCAATCGGAAGTAAAGGCGGAACGATTTCAATTAAAACAGATTTGACAAAACTCTCTCCTTACGGTATAACACAAATTCGGAAAGCAATTTGTCCTAAAGGACACAATCTAATTGATGAAGATCATAAAATTAATGGAAGAGCATCTATAAAGTTGAAAGCAAAATCAGGAAATAATGAAGGCTTTGTTCATCTTGACCCTATTTACGGAAATCATAACCATCATTACGGTATTCATTTAAGCAAAAATGAAAATGTCCAATTGTCTTGCCCTGAATGCAATATTTCTCTTTTAGATGAAAATGAGTTAAGTCCGAATTGCAACGCACCTGTATATAAAATTACAATTCCCGAACAAGGCACCTTGAAAGGATGCTCAAGATTTGGATGCAGTTGGCAGAAATGGGATTTTATGGATGAAAGCGGGGATCATAATTATGTT
This sequence comes from Ignavibacteriota bacterium, assembly GCA_016713565.1. Taxonomy (NCBI): domain Bacteria; kingdom Pseudomonadati; phylum Ignavibacteriota; species Ignavibacteriota bacterium. The sequence goes on along the minus strand of JADJOX010000008.1, from coordinate 146,571 downwards.
GAAATTTTGATATCAGATACCGGCTGCGGAATTGACAAGAATGATATGGATAAAATTTTTGATCCTTTCTTTTCTACAAAAGGACAAAAAGGTACCGGTCTTGGTTTATCAGTAATTTGGGGAATTGTAGATAATCATAGAGGTAAAATTACTGTTGACAGCGAAGTTGGAAAAGGAACCATGTTTAGAATTCATTTACCGGAAGCATAATGGAATATAACAAAGACATATTAATCATAGATGACGAAAGCGTTATATTAGACGCAATTCAAAAAATAGTAAGTTTGGAAAACCTTACTTCAGATGCTTGTCTTGATGTTGATGAAGCATTAGAAAAACTAGAAACCAAATCTTACCGTTTGATTATCAGCGATATAATGATGCCGGGTAAAGATGGATTTCAACTTCTACAAATTTTAAATCAAAAACGAATACCAACACCAGTAATTATTACAACCGGTTATTCAACTTTGGAAAACGCCGTAAAAGTTTTATACGACGGCGCGATTGGTTTTATTCCCAAACCGTTTACTCTAGAAGAACTTATCAGCTTAGTTACACGAGGTTTGGTTTATCAAAAATTATTTAAAGATAAATTCAATTTATCTAAAATATCTAATGATGAATTGCTAGCTTTTGTTCCTTGCCCAACTAAATATTATAGATTAGGTCACGATAGCTGGCTAAGTTATTCCGCAGAAGGCACCATTTTAATTGGCGTTACCGATCTTTTTCTTAAGTCAATAAATTCGGTTAAAACTATTGAACTTATGAGGCGTGACGAAACATTATATCAAGGTGGCGTATGCGCAAAAATTACAGACAGCAAAGAACTTATACATCAGCTTCTATCACCGATAAGCGGAAAAATAATTGAAATAAATAATCAAATATTTGAAACAAAAAATCTGCTGGAAAAAGACCCTTACTTTGAAGGATGGATATATAGAATTATACCAAATAATATAGACAGCGAACTTACAAATTTAATACCATGTAGTTCGGACTATTAAGAATTAAATATTAATCAGGAGATAAATATGGCACTTTTTATTTTAGCTGTAATCATTTTCGTAGTTGCAGATATTTTAATACGTTTTATAATTAAACGCGTACAGGAAAAGAAAATAAGAACTGAAAGAGAAAAAGTTCTTCAAGTTAGTTTAAATTTGGATTTTTCCAAAGAAGCCAAAACATTGAAAAGAGCAGAAGTTGAAAATCCAAAAGCAAAGATTCTTTGCGTTGATGATGAAGAAATTATTCTTTCAAGTTTCAGAAAAATTCTTGTCCTTGACGGTTATGCAGTTGACACAGTTGAAACTGGTCAAGAAGCGCTGCATTTGATACAAATGAATCATTATGATTTTTTATTCACAGATCTAAAAATGCCATCAATGGATGGAGTTGACGTTGCTAAAAGTGTAAAACACCTAAGACCTGATATAGACGTTATAATAATTACCGGATATGCCACGGTAGAAAGCGCTGTTGAAGTAATGAAATTCGGTGCCATGGACTATGTTCAAAAACCTTTTACAGAAGATGAACTTTTGGAATTTGTCAGAAAATCTTTAATTAAAAGACAGGATAGAATAAAGAAAACACTTAAACCACAAGTTCACATTTCACATTTAACGGGAAGTGAATATTTTAATTCCGGTGAGTTTGCAATTCCCGGCGGAGTATTCATTTCTAAAAATCATTGTTGGCTTGCAATTGATCAAGATGGTAAAGCAAAAATAGGAATTGATGATTTCGCAAAAAAAATTATAGGGAAAATTGATGATATAGATTTTCCTAATCTTGGAATGAAAATTAAGCAAAATCAACCTTTATTTAGTATAAAACAAGGCAGCAGAAAAGTAATCTTTAATTCTCCAATTACAGGTAATGTTACTCAAGTAAATAACAATTTAAAAGAGAATCAAGAATCGCTCGATATTTCACCTTATGAAAATAATTGGATTTGCGCAATTGACGCGGATAGTTTGGATAATGAAATTAGAAATTTAAGTATTGGAAAATCCGCTGTTGCATTTTATCAAGCCGATATTGAAAAATATATGGAAGAAATTTCAAAACTGAAAAAATCGGACGATAATAACAAAGAGTCTATTTTTAAAGGCGAAATTGAAGAATTAAACGACCTTGATTATGAAAAAATAGTTGCGAAATTCTTTTCCCATTAAAATAGTATTAGTTGACAAATTAAAATTTTCTTAATAGCTTTTAAAGGATAACAGAATCTTTTAATATTACTTTATATCCAATTTAAGCCGGAAATATTAGTGAGATTATTAACATTAGTACTCTTATTTACGTGTAAGTTTTTTGCTCAAACTTCGGATGTCTGTTTAGATTGTCATGAAGATAAAAGTCTTACATTAGAAAGACATAACAAAACTGTTTCTCTGTTTGTTGATCAAGACAAATTCAAACATTCGGTTCACGCCGATTTGGAATGCGTTGACTGTCATCAAAATTTTGATCCTGAAAATATTCCTCATAAAGATGGAGAGAATATTGCTAAAGTTGATTGCTCATCTTGTCATGATACAGAAAAATTTTCTTCGAGTATACATTCAGGTAAAATTGAGTGCTTTAACTGTCACTCTAAACATAATATTCAGCAAGCTTCTGAAATAAAGAAAAATGAATTGAAAATTTGTTTGGACTGTCATACCAATTCTCAAGTTTCAATTTACAAAAGCAGCGTTCATTACGAAGATTACCAAAACGGCAATGAAAAATTATCGTGTACCGGTTGTCATGGCGGAACAGCTCATGAAGTAAAGAAAGCAAAATTATCGGAAGATCAATTACACGAAGTCTGCGGAAAATGTCATACTCAAATTGTATCGCAGTATGAAAAAAGTCTTCACGGAATTGCGCTTTCCAAAGGAAAGTATTTAGCGCCAAATTGCATTACATGCCATACAAAACACAATATTTTGAGTAACAAAAATCCAAAATCTAAAACTTATAAAATGAATGTTCCTCAACTTTGCGGCGATTGCCATAAGGATGGAACGAAAGTTTCTGAACTAAAAAATATAGATCAAAAGCATATTTTGGAAAATTATGCTGAATCAATACACGGCGACGGTTTATTTAAAAGAGGATTAATAGTTACGGCGGTTTGCAGTGATTGCCATGATTCACATAATATTTTACCGCATCAAGATCCGAACTCTTCAATCAATAGAAATAATATTGCTAATACATGCAGAAAATGCCATGCTCAAATTGAAAAAGTTCACGTAAAAGTAATTGAAGGCAAATTATGGGAAAAGGAACCTAATAAAATTCCGGCTTGTGTTGATTGTCATCAGCCGCATTCTGTAAGACGCGTTATATATGATGAAAAATATACAGATAATTATTGTATGTCATGTCATGTAAAAGGCGACCTTAAAAAGATTGTAAACGGAAAAGCTGTTTCGCTTACTGTTAATTATGACAAATTCAAAAATTCGGCTCATAAAGATAATTCATGTATTAAATGTCATACAAATATCAATATCTCAAATAATCCAGTCTGCTTAAACAGCGGACCAGTTGACTGTTCTTCATGCCATGCGGCGCAAGTAAATGATTACAAGATTAGTTATCATGGCAAATTACATTCAGAAAAAAATACGGACGCGCCATATTGTACTGATTGCCATGAGAAACACGAAACTCGTCCAAAATCTGATCCGGAATCAATGACATTTAGAAAAAATATTCCAACATTATGCGCATCTTGCCATAGAGAAGGTGAAAAAGCCGCTGTTAGATACAAAGGCGATCAGAAGAAAATTGTAGAAAGTTATATTGAAAGTATTCACGGCAAAGGACTTCAAAAGAGCGGTTTGATAGTAACTGCAATTTGTGTTGATTGTCATACAAGTCACAAAGAACTTCCTGCAAGCAATCCCCTTTCATCTATTAATGAAAATAATATTGCAAAAACGTGTTCGCAATGTCATTATGGAATTTATGAATTGTTTCAAAAAAGCGTTCATAGCAAATCTGTAACAAAGACGGATAAAAAACTTCCTACTTGTTATGACTGTCATAAATCCCATTCAATAGAAAGAGTTGAACGAAGCGACTTTAGGCAGGGAATAATTGAACAATGCGGAAAATGCCATGAAGAAGTAACGGAAACTTACTTTGACACATTTCACGGAAAAGTTTCAAAACTTGGCAACGTTGCAGCGGCTAAATGTTATGATTGTCACGGTTCACATAATATATTAAAACCTGAAGATCCAAACTCAACTTTAAGCAGAGCAAATGTTGTTGAAACGTGTAAAAAATGTCATCCAAATTCCAATCATAAATTTGTCGGTTATTTAACTCATGCTACACATCATGACAATAACAAATATCCATATTTGTTCTATACTTTTTGGGCAATGACATTATTATTAGTCGGCACCTTTGCGTTCTTCGGTTTGCATACGCTGCTGTGGTTTCCTAGAGCTCTTAAAGAAAAAAGAAGAATGATGAAAAATAAATCAAACGAAAACAAATAATTTTTAACAGATAATTGGAATTTAATGAAACTAGATAATGAAAATTCAAAGCAGAGCCAAAAGCATTATCAGCGATTCGAACCTTTTTTAAGATTTACGCATTTATTAATCATTATAAGCTTTTTATCATTAGCCGTTACGGGAATGACAATTAAATTTGCGGACGTAAGCATTTTCCAAAATTTATCCAAATTTTTGGGAGGGTATCAAGTAACAGGGTTTGTTCACCGAGTTGGAGCAATTATAACTTTTATTTATTTCGGAATGCATATTTATTATCTGCATAAAAAGAGAAAAGAAAAATCAGCCAAATATTTATTTACCGGTGATAATTCCATGATGTTCAATAAAAGAGATTTAACCGAATTTATTGGAACAATGAAATGGTTTTTGGGAAAAGGACCTCGACCGGAATACGGCAGATGGACATATTGGGAAAAGTTCGATTACTTTGCTGTATTTTGGGGCATTGCTGTTATCGGAATAAGCGGATTAGTTTTATGGTTCCCCGAATTTTTTACTTTTTTAGGATTACCTGGATGGTTTATTAATGTTGCAACTATAATCCACAGCGATGAAGCACTTCTTGCAGTTGGATTTATTTTTACGGTTCACTTTTTTAATACACATTTTCGTCCGGATAAATTTCCAATCGATTTAACAATTTTTACGGGAAGTTTAACAGTTGAAGAATTAAAGGAAGATAGACCTCGCCAATATAAAATTTTAACAGAGACAGACGAATTGGACGAAAGTCTTGTTGAACCACCTCCAATTTGGTTGGTTAAAGCCGCAAAAGTTTTTGGTTTTACAGCTTTGGCAATTGGAATTACTATAATAATAATGATTATCTATTCAATGATTTTCTTATATAGGTAATTTCGATTTTTGCTAAAATTTTTCAACAAGTTAATTTAATTCTGCGTTTGATTATAAAAATTATTCTAAATATTTTAGAAAAAGATATAATAATCCTTTAATTTGCTATTAACATTTAACGTTCATTAAAATTAAAAAAAAATATGAAATATAAATTGTTCATTTTATATGTTCTTTTATTACAAATCAACATAACTTATTCTCAAAGTAATTCTGATTGTTTTGACTGTCATTCAGATGAAACATTGAATTATGAGAGAAACGGTAAAGAAGTTTCATTATTTGTTGCCGAAAATTTGTTTAATAATTCAGCTCACAATAAAGTCGCTTGTGTTGATTGTCATACCGGTTTTGATGCGTCGGATATTCCACATAAAGATGGCGAAAATATTTACAAAGTAAATTGCGCAAATTGTCATAATAAAATTGGCGAACAGCAAAAATCAGATATTCACCATAGATTAAAATCAAAAAATCCTGACAAGAAATTTCCTGATTGTTTAACGTGCCATTCTTATCACAATGCTAAGCCCCTAAAATCGATACCGGATAAGGCAAAATATTTCTGTTCAAGCTGCCATAAGGAAAGTAAAAATCCGTCAGGTTTTCATAAAAATATATTTGTCAGCAATGCCAAATGTGCCGAATGTCATGACGATGTTGAAAGTTTTAATACCGAATTAGCTAAATCTGTTCATAGTAAACTTGCTTGTGCCGATTGCCATACATTTGCTTCAACCAATTTGGAGACTCATGATTCTAATGAAGAAATGGCAAAAAGTTCAAATTGCGAATCGTGTCACAAAACAATATTTGATGAACATAAGCAAAGTATTCATGGACTTAAATTGGCTGAAGGCGTAAAAGAAGCCGCAAATTGTTACAGTTGCCATGGTTCGCATGATATATTAAATGTTAAAGATGAAAAAAGTAAAGTGCATCCAAAAAATTTAGCAAAGACTTGCGGTAACTGCCACGATGATCCGACATTTGAAGAAAAATTTGAAATGAGTGTCGTACGACCCGGTAGAATGTATTCGCAATCGGTTCATGGAAAACACGTTTCTGCAGGCGACAAAGAAGCGGCAAATTGCTCTACATGTCATGGAGTTCATGATATTAAAAACAGAGTTATGGATGGCTCCAAAATTTCTCCTTTAAATATCCCAAACACTTGCGAAAAATGTCATGAGAAAGAAGTTGCGGAATATAAAAACTCAATTCACTGGATGAGAGTTTCAAGAGGAATTAAAGATGCTCCGGTTTGTAATGACTGTCATAATGAACATAGCATTGAAGAAATTAAAGATTTAGGCAGAGAAGCAAACCGAATGAAAATGCAGCAGGAAACTTGTATCGGATGTCATGAAAATTCGCGAATTGCAAAAAAATACGGCAAAGAAGGAAATCAAGTTGAAGAATATTTGAGCAGTTATCATGGACTTGCAGCATTGCGCGGAGATAAAGATGCAGCATTATGTATAGATTGCCACAACGTGCACAGCATTTTGCCAAGCAGAAATCCTAAAGCTTCTACAAATTCTGAGAATGTGACAAAAACATGCCAAAAATGTCATAAGGATGCTACCGAAATTTTCAGCAAAAGTTATTCACACAAAACCGAATCGGAAAGCGCGAGATCCATTGAAAGTTTGGTGAGCAGTATTTATTTCTGGCTAATAATTGCTGTAATCGGCGGAATGTTCGCACATAATTTACTTATCTTTTTATATGAAACGAGAAAGAAAAGGAAAAAAGAAAAAAATGCAATCAGAATGCCGCGATTTACTAAAAATGAAGTCGTTCAGCATATACTCCTTGCAGTTTCATTTATTGTTCTAGCAATAACCGGTTTTGCTTTGAAATATCCAAACAGCTTTTGGGCAGAAGGGTTATTGAATTTAGGTATGTCGGAAACTATTAGACAATACACACATAGAGTTTCTGCGGTATTAATGATTGTTTTAAGTTTATACCATGTATTTTATTTAGCTTTTACCGCAAGAGGAAGAGATGTTCTAAAAGAACTTCTTCCTACATTTAAGGATATAACCGATCTAAGAGAAAACATTACTTATTATTTACGATTGTCAAAAAAACATCCTGAATTTGAAAGATATGACTATGCTGAAAAAGCTGAATATTGGGCGCTAATTTGGGGAACCTTTGTTATGGCATTGACAGGCTTGATACTTTGGTTTCCAACAATGGTTGGCGACTGGGCTCCGGTTTGGCTTATAAAAGTAAGTGAAATTGTTCATTTTATGGAAGCAATTCTTGCATCATTGGCAATTCTTATTTGGCATTGGTTCTTTGTTATTTACAGACCTTCCGAATATCCGATGAACTTTACTTGGGTTGACGGAAAAATGACTCTTGAACATTATCGACATCATCATGAAAGACATTTCAAAAGAATTATTCTTGAATGGTATGAATATAATTTAGAAGGACATCCTAGAAAGAAATTATCCAATTACACTAAGCTATTTAAAAATGTTCTTGAAAAGAATGGCTATGATTTGGAGAATGTAATCCAAGGTGAACTAAATAAGGATCTTGAATTAAGAATGTGGTATGAAGAAGAAATCGAAAAAATTAATAATAATTTAGCTTAGTTTTTATTTTCAAGGTCAAATAATTTTTCAGTTGGTTTTAACCTACTAAAATCAATTGAGCTTTCTTTCCTTTACATTAGGAGTAATTTATATGAAAATTAAACTCCCGACCTCGGCATACAACTGGATTTCTTTAACCGGCGCTGTTATTTCAATAATTAGTCTTTTTATGATCGTTTTTCTTTTTGCCATTTCTTATTTCTACGATAAAGGCGGATCATATCTCGGATTGGTAATTTATATAATTTTACCGGCGTTTTTAATAGGCGGTTTAATTTTAATTCCCATTGGTATGTTAAAAAATTTTAACAAGAATAAAACCATAGAAAGAAAATTACCTTTTATTGATTTGAACAGAAAAGATCACAGAAATGCATTTCTAATTTTTGCAGCAGGCACTACAATATTTTTGTTTATTTCAGCGCTCGGAAGTTACGAAGCTTTCCATTATACTGAATCAACGGAATTCTGCGGAACACTGTGTCATTCGGTAATGAATCCGGAATACACGGCTTACCAAAATTCAGCACATGCAAAAGTAAGATGTGTAGAATGTCACGTTGGCACAGGCGCGGATTGGTATGTAAAATCTAAATTATCGGGACTTTATCAAGTTTACGCGGTAATTGCCAATGTATATCCAAAACCTATTCCCACACCAATAAAAAATTTAAGACCAGCACGCGAAACTTGTGAAGAATGTCATTGGCCTCAAAAATTCTACTCCAGACAATTAAGAACTGAAAAACATTTTCTCACTGATGAAAAAAACAGCGAATGGGATATTTCGTTAATAATGAAAATTGGACCTTCGGATAATGCAAAAGGTTTAGAATCAGGAATTCATTGGCATATAAATCCAAATGTTAAAATTGAATTTGTATCTTTAGATGATAAGGAGCAACAGATTCCTTGGGTAAAATACACAGATAAAAAAACCGGTAAAGAAAAAATATTTATTAATTCCGATTTGAATTTTAGTCCTAAAATGCTTGATTCCTTAAAAGTAAGAACAATGGATTGTATCGACTGCCATAACAGACCATCTCATATTTATAAACCGCCGACATTGTTCGTTAACGAAGCTATAAGCAGAGGAAACATTCCGAAAGAACTTCCCGAGATTAAAAATTTATGCATGGAAATTTGTGATGAAAAATTTTCGACAACTGATTCGGCGATGTCTAATATTAAAAATAAAATTGAGCAATTTTACGGCGAAAACTATCCGGAAATAATGAACGGAAACAAACCGCTTATTGAAAAAGCAGTTTCGGGTTTACAGAACATTTATAAAAAAAATATTTTTCCGGAAATGAACGTTAGATGGGAAGCTTATCCAAATAACATCGGACATATGGAATTCCCCGGATGTTTCAGGTGCCACTCAGATTCTCATGAATCCGAATCTGGGGAAATAATTTCTAAAAACTGCAATTTGTGTCATATAATTAGCGCACAAGGAGAGCCTGAAAATTTAGAAGTCGCAAATTATAATTCGTTTTTGGAATTTAAGCATCCGGACGATATCGGCGATGATTGGAAAGAAGGAATTTGCGTTGATTGTCATACAGGATTGAATCCATAAACGCTGGAACTTTTTAAAAATGTTAATTTATAATATCATTATATAAATTTGCTTAAACAAAATTTTATTAGTATTTTATAAAAAGATGTTCGTATCAATTTATTTGTAAATAATGGAGGTAAAAGTGCAAAAAATCTCAATTTTCTTAATATTTTTACTTGCGTTTACTTTTTCGGTAAATGCTCAGAAAAAATATGTCGGCGTAAAATCATGCGGAATGTGTCATAAAAAAGCTGAACAAGGCGAACAGTTAAAAGTATGGGAAGGAAGTTCGCACGCAAAAGCTTACGAAACTCTTAAAGGCGAAAAAGCAAATAAAATTGCTGCCGATAAAGGTTTTAAAACTTCGGCAGTTGAAACTCCTGAATGCCTAGCTTGCCATACATTAGGAAGCAAAGTAGACGCTTCTCTTCTTGATAAAAATTTCAAAATTGAAGATGGCGTACAATGTGAAACTTGTCATGGTGCCGGTTCTGAATACAAATCTAAAAAGGTTATGGAAGATCATGCTGCTTCTGTTGCTGCCGGCATGACAGAATACGCTAATGAAGCCGCTATTGAAAAACAATGTTTAACCTGCCATAATGATAAAAGTCCTACTTTCAAGGAATTCAAGTTCAAGGAAATGTGGGATAAAATCAAACATTCGGTTCCTGAGAAAAAGGTTAATTTCAAATTATCTTTTACAAAAAAAAGGATATCAATTAGATATCCTTTTTTATTTTAAATCACCAAAATTTCATTTCAAAGCTCTAATCTAAAAATTCTAAAAAAAAAATATTTTTATAGGATAATTAAATCTTTTTTTCTTATATTTTCGATAGGATGTATTTTTTTATTATATAATTATAAATTAAATCTTAACAGTTATTAAAACTTTTAATTATATAAAATATCATAATTTATTTCACAAAATTTGTGGAGGTATTATGAGAAAACCGTTCTTTAAATATTTAATTTATACTCTAACTATGTTGCTTTTTTCAAATTTGAGAATATTTGCCGATGATCCGCCAATGTTTAATTATATCGGTGCCGAAGCTTGCGGAAAGTGTCACAAATCCGATAAACAAGGAAAACAGTATGAAATTTGGAAAGAAAGTATTCATGCAAATGCATACAAAACACTTTTAACCGATGAAGCAAAAAAAATTGCGGCGGAAAAAGGGTTTGAAAAACTTCCCAATGAGTTGGTTGAATGTTTGGTTTGCCATGCAAGCAGCTACGATGTAAGTGAAGAAAGAATTGAAAAAGGATTTAATATTGAAGACGGTGTGCAATGTGAAACTTGCCACGGTGCAGGATCAGAATATAAATCTATTAAAATAATGAAAGATAGAAAACTCGCCATTCAAAACGGCTTGTTAGATATATACGGAAAAACTGAGGAACATTGTACAGGTTGTCACAATCCTGACAGTCCAACATTTTCCGGTTTTGATTTTGAAACAATGTGGAAAAAAATAGAACACAATTTACCAGTAAAGAAAATAGAGAACTAAATGAAATTAAGAATATTAATCTATTTTGCTTTTTCAATGCTCACTTTTAATCAATTATTAGCGCAAAATATTAACGGAAGAATAACTTCATCCTTATATGCATTTGAAAGAGCACAGTCAATTGATAATAGTGATATGTTTCTTAGAGCGTATGAAACTCTTACTCTAAATGTAAACGAAGGCAATTATTCACTTAAATCAAGACTCAATTTCGAAACAAATTTCAGCAATGCTCTTGACAATGATCCAAGATTAAGAGTTTATAATCTTTTCTTTGAAGCAAGAAAAGTATTTAATGTTGCTACAGTAAAATTAGGTCGACAGCCGATTTTTAATCAGGTTGCCGGCGGTCTATTTGACGGCGCAAACGTTAAATTAAATTATTCTGATTTTGCGGTAGAAGGATATTTCGGCGGAGCTGTACCGGCTTACCAAGAATTAAAATTTACCGATGATCTTAAAAACAATAACATTTTCGGCGGTGAAGTTTCATATTCGGGTTTAAGTAATACAAAACTTTCGCTTTCTTATGTTGATAAAAGTTTTAAACCTATTTCGTACAATGCCCAAAGATTGGACGCAAATTTAAACCCAATTACAATCTTAATAGAAAATAATTCCACGCAATACAGCTATGGTTCTTTAGGAGCTTCATATTTTGGAGTTGTTGATGCAGATGCCAGAATTAATTTTGATTTTAATTTTATGAAGGTTTCAAGAGTAGAATTAAACGGACGTTACGCAGCGACAGAAAAATTAGGTATTGATTTGTACTACAATTATAGAGCTCCTCAAATCAGATACAATTCAATTTTTGCGGTATTTGATTTCGGCAATACAAATGAAATTGAAGCCGGTCTTGATTATAAGATAAACAATGATTTTTCTGTATTTGGTAAATTTGGAGATGTTGAATATAAAGACGAAAATTCTCAAAGATTTACAATTGGAGTTAATTCAATTTACGGCGGTTTAAGTTATAGACAAACATTAGGATACGCCGGCGAATTAAGCTCAATTACCGCATCTACCGGAAAATCGTTTATGAACGGATTACTTACTCCTTCCATTGGTTTAGCATATACAAATTATAAACTATCCGCCGATGAAGAAGCTAACGATATTATTTCAGCATTAGCCGGTTTAAATATTCGTCCGTGGAGAACACTTTCCTTTGATTTACAAGGTCAATTTTCAGATAATAAAATATATAAAAACGATCTCAGATTGTTTTTCAAAATCAACTATTGGTTCAATACAAACTTAGACTTGCTATGAAAATAAAACATGTTTATTCTCTAATTGGATTGGCAACAATCCTATATTTTGGTTTCACAAATTTGGAAACTTCCAAATTGCAGACCAACAGAAACCAAACTTTAATTAAATTTTCGCACAAAGCACACAATGAAATTGCTGTATGTTCGGATTGCCATAATACAGCAGCAGAAAGTACATCATTAGGCGTATCGCTTCTGCCCAAAATGGAAAATTGTTCTCAATGCCATGATATTAAAGACGAGGATAATTGCGAGCAGTGCCATTATAAAGATGTGTATGAAGAATTAATTCCGCGTTCATCCGAATTGATTTTTAATCACAAATTCCATATTGAGAAAAATAAAATGGCATGCGCTGATTGCCATTCCGGAATTATGGAAGTTGATTACAGTTTCGAATCCGCAAACGCTTTTCCTTCTATGAAACAATGCAACACATGTCATAACGATGTTAGTGTAGCTTCAAATAATTGTGAACAATGCCATATTTCTACTGTAAATTTAATGCCTGAAGATCATAAGAAAGTAGGGTTTTTCAAAAATCATAAGTTTAATAATGACAATTGCGAAATGTGCCATAACAAAGAAACATTTTGCGAAGATTGCCATGTATCAACAACCGGAATTGTAGAAAGTAATACCGGCAAAGATTTTTATACTCCGTATTCACCTCATAATTATATTGATGGAACTAAACAGCAAGTTATTACAAGAGTTCACGATTTGAATTTTGTTTACACACATGGAATTGAAGCAAAAGGAAAATCACAAAATTGCCAAACTTGTCATCAGACAGAAACATTCTGTGCAGAATGCCATAATTCTGAAAATGGTGATTTTTCTTTAGGCGGAGTCGCACCGTTATCACATACTGATGCAAATTTTGTTTTAGGCCGCACAATTGGAATGGGTGGAAATCATGCAATTTTGGCTCGTCGCGATATTGAAAGCTGTCAAAGCTGTCATGATGTACAAGGCGCTGATCCAAGTTGTATTATGTGCCATACTGATTTAACCCCAGGAAAAGGAAACGACGCCAAAACTCATCCTTCGGGCTTTATGAGAGACGTTCATGGTGATTGGCATAATGACGGAGCTTCAATTTGTTTCGACTGTCATAGCAGTACAAATACAGCTGGAGTAGGTTTCTGTGGTTATTGCCACGGAGCAAACGGAGATTAAATAATTTCAAACTATTGGTAAAGATATGAGACAGAAAATTTTATCATTATTATTTATTGGTATTTTATCAATTACATTTTTTAATTGCAGTGATGTTCAAGATGATATTACGCAAACACCTGTCCTTGAAGGCGTTCATCCAGAAGGATTTGGGAAATTAGGTTCTAGTAATTTTCATAGCGCAACACTGCAGGCATCCAATTGGGATATGGTTCAATGCCAAAAATGTCATGCTGCTGACTATTCGGGCGGAACCGCCGATGTAAGCTGTTTAGGATGTCATTCAAACAGCGAAGGTCCTGAAGCATGCAACACTTGTCATGGTGATTTTTCCAATCCTTCGAAAATTGCGCCTCCAACAGATCTCGGAAATAATATCGCTACTACTTACAAAGGAGTTGGAGCTCATTCATCTCACGTTTATGAAAGCGAATTAAGCAATGGATATTCATGTTTTACATGCCATCCTTCAAATGTTGGAAGTGGGAAATTTGTTAAAGCACATATCGACGGTTTACCGGCAGAAATGAGTATCTCAGGATATAGTTTTACAAATTACACATGCGAGAATAATTACTGCCATGGTAAATTTGAATTTAAGAAAACAGATGTCGACCCGGAATACGCTTTTATTTATAAAGCCGAAGCTATAACCGGAGAAAATTATACTCCTAATTGGACAAAAGTTGATGGGACACAGGCGCCTTGCGGCTCTTGCCATCTTCTTCCGCCAAGAGGTCATATATTTGAAGGAACCGATCCTGAAGCTGAAACATGCGCAAGTAATAATTGCCATCCTTCGGCATTTAACGCAGACGGAACTTTGAATACATTGACTCATGCAAACGGTGAAAAAGACTTAAATTAACGCTTTGGTAAATAATTGATTTTAAGGCATTCTTTTGAATGCCTTTTTTTTTGTAATTTTAGGATTTTTATTAAAAAAGGAATTAATTTTTGGCAGATATTATTCCCAATAATTAAGTAATTTTACTGGATTAAATTTGTCAGTTTTTATTCTAAGATTCTTAAAAAATATATGCTCGATACAGTACATTTATTAAACATATTATTACCATTTTTTTATTTTCTTACATTTTCAATATATCTTTATGATTTTGTTAAAGACGAAAGTAAAGTTTATAATGCAAAAAGAATTTTCCTATTTATAACATTATCTTTTCACTTACTGTATTTAATCCTTCGAACCGTTGAATTTAATCATCCCCCAATTACAAATAAATTTGAAATTTTTACCGTACTTGCGTTTTGTCTTGGTTTCTCTTATTTCTTGTTGGAATTGCTTACCGACATTAGAGGAACCGGAGCATTTATAATTTTCTTTTCAGTCATTTTTCAACTTATTTCTTCAATTTTTATTCAAGATTTAATTGAAGTCAAAGAAGTTTTAAGAAATAAATTACTTGGTATTCATGTTGTTAGCGCTTTAGGTGGTTATGCCGGATTTACAATTGCAGCTGTTCACGGTTTGCTATTTTATCTTCTCTATAAAGAAATTAAAATAAATAGATATGGATTAATTTTTAAAAGACTTCCTAGTTTGGAAATTTTAGAAAAATTAAATTTTTATTCCGTTCTCATTGGATTTATTCTACTCACAATTTCTATTTTAATTGGTTTTATTTGGCTGCCGATTGCATTTCCGAATATTAGTTATCTTGACCCAAAATTAATTTCAGTCAGTATTGTTTGGATAATTTTTGGAGTTGGAATTCTTGTAAAGCTTATGGCTAAATGGTATGGTAAAAAAGTAATATTATTTTCATTGGTTGGATTTGTAATTGCAATTTTATCACTATTAGTTTCAAACTTTATTTCTAATAGTTTTCATTCGTTTTATTAAAATTTATTCTTTAGTTAGGTATGAATTTAATTGGAATTTCTATAAATCATAGAACTTCTTCTATTGAACAAAGAGAATCGCTACATTTAAGTTTGGATGAACAACGAGAGTTCATCACTAAAATTAAAAACGATTGTTTAAAAGAAGGGTTTGTCGTTTCAACGTGTAATAGAACTGAGATATTTGGAATACCTAAAACATCTCATGTTAATAATAATTTTCTTTTAAATGAATTATTAAGTTTCAAAAACGTTAATAATATTTCACAAGAAAATATTGAAACATTTGAAGCCGAAAACGCACTTAGACATATTGCCCAAGTAGCGTCAGGACTCGATTCACTAATCATTGGCGATAGCCAGATTTTAAGTCAATGCAAAGAAAGTTTCCGTTTATCAGTCGATGAGAATTTTTCCGAAGCAACAACAAGAAAAATATTCGATATCGCGATTAGAATTGGCAAAAGAGCAATAAAGGAAACTCTCATTTCACAAGGCGCGGTTACCGTCAGTTATGCCGCGATTCAAGTAATTGAAAAAATATTTGCTAATCTTGAAAAGAAAGAAGCTCTAATTATTGGAGCCGGAGAAACAAGTGAATTAGCCGCAATTCATTTGAACAGCAGAAATATCGGAAAAATAACAATTACAAATAGAACAGAAGAAAAAGCCGGAAAATTGGCAAAAAAGGTTTCGGGTTCAACTGTTAAATTCGATGAGTTTAAAAAACATTTACACAAATTTGATATTATTATTAGCGCGACAAGCTCCAAAGATTATTTGGTTTCTTACGAAGATATTAAATCTGCCATTAATCTTCGTAAAGGAACTCCAATCTTTATAATGGATATAGCAATTCCAAGAGACGTTGATCCTAAAGTAAGAAAAATTGACAACGTATTTTATAATGATATCGATTCTTTAAATATTATCGTAGAGCAAAATCTCCAAAAAAGAAAACACGAAATTCCGAAAGTACACCAAATTATAGATGAGGAAATAGAAAACTTTTACAGTTGGTTCAATACATTGGATATTATTCCAACAATTAAATCACTTCGCTCGTTTTTTGAATCAATTGAACATGACGAATTAAATAAAATTAGAAACAAAGTTTCTGATGAAGATTTTCTTAAACTGGAAGAAATGACAAAGAGATTGGTTGGCAGAATACTTCATAATCCTACAATTAAATTAAGAGAACTTGCCGAAAACAATGAGGATCTTGATAAAACAAACATTCATACAAGTGTTTTAAAATTTTTATTCGATTTGGAAAATAAACCCTTAAACGGAAAAAAGGAAAATTAAAATTTGGAAAAACAGAAATTGATTCTTGGTACGCGCGGAAGCGAATTGGCATTGTGGCAAGCTAAATTTGTTAAAGGTGAATTAGAGAAAAATAATAAAAATCTTCAAGTTGAGATAAAAGTAATTAACACCAAAGGTGATAAAATTCTTGACGTTGCGCTTTCTAAAATCGGTGATAAAGGATTGTTCACAAAAGAACTGGAAATTAAATTACTAAATAATGAAATTGATATTGCTGTACATAGTCTTAAAGATTTGCAGACTGAAATTCCAAAAGGATTAAAACTTGCCGCGGTTACCAAAAGACATAATGTTGAAGATGTATTAATCTCAAAAAAGAAAAAAGAAACTATATTTTCATTGAAGGAAAATGCTACTGTAGCGACCGGCTCATTAAGAAGAAGAAGTCAGCTAAAACATTTAAGACCGGATATAAATGTAGTTGAATTACGCGGGAATGTTCCAACAAGAATTAAAAAATTCACTGAAAATAATTGGGACGCAATTATTTTAGCGAGAGCCGGAGTTGAACGGCTTAAACTGCAAAAATATATTTCTTCAATTATTCCAATTGACCAAATTTTACCCGCGGTTGGACAAGGCGCGCTTGGAATTGAAATTAATTCAAAAAATATATTTGCCGAAAAAATCGTTAAGTCAATTCATGATGAAAATACTTATTGTGCCGTAATTGCCGAAAGAGCATTGCTTAAAAAATTAGAAGGCGGCTGTCAAGTTCCAATAGGAGCATTCGCGGAAGTAAAAAGCAACGGTCTTTATTTGGAAGGTTTGGTCGCGTCTTTGGATGGATCAATTTCATTCAAAGGAAAAATAAAGGGGAAAAAATCGGATGCGGAAAAACTTGGAGTTAATTTGGCAAATGAGCTGTTAAAATCCGGCGCGAAAAAAATATTAAAAGAAATTAATGAAATTAGATAATTGAGTTTACCATTAGAAAATATAAAGATTGTTATTACTCGTTCGGAGTCTCAAACACGTAATGATAATGAAGAATTGGAAAAACTTGGAGCAAGAATTTACAATTTCCCAACAATTAAAATTACTAAGCTTGATGACTATACTGAAACAGATGAAATACTAATTCAAATAAATAATTTTAATTATATGATTTTTACTTCTTCAAATTCTGTAAAATATTTTTTTGAAAGAATTGTCGAGTTAAAAATTCAAATAAATTTAGATAAAGTAAAAATAATTGCGATCGGAAAAGGAACTGAAAATTCGCTAAAAAAAATTAATATGCCAATATATATTACGGCATCTAAATTCAGCGCGGAAAATTTATTAAAAGAAATTTCAACTTTAGATATTGCGGATAAAAAAATTCTAATCCCCGGTTCTGAAATAATGAGAAATGAATTATACGACGGACTGAATAAATTTGGAGCAATTTCTGAAAAGTGTTCAGTTTATCAAAATAAAATTCCCGACATAAATAAAGTTAACATCGACGAACTGATAAACTTTAATGCTGATTTATTTATTTTTACAAGTCCTTCTACGTTTGTAAACTTTATAGATATTTTGGAAATTGAAAAACCAATTGATTTTTTCAAAGAGAAAAAAATTGCGGTAATTGGTCCAACAACAAAACAAGCATTAATGAAAAAAGGAATTGTTCCAAACATTATTCCCAATAATTATGATATGAAAAACTTAGTAGAAGAAATTAAAAATTACTACAAAAACCAAAGGATTTAATTTGACAAAATTAGTGAATGATATATTTTTGAAAGCCTGCAGAAAAGAAAACATTGAAAGAACACCAATTTGGATAATGCGTCAAGCAGGAAGATATTTACCGGAATATAGATCAGTAAGAGCCAAAGCCGATTTTTTAACAATGTGCAGAACCCCGGAAATAGCTGCGGAAGTTACAATTCAACCAATAGATATTTTAGGTGTTGATGCTGCAATTATTTTTTCAGATATTTTGGTAATACCCGAAGCAATGGGAATGGAATTAATTATGCATGAAGGAAAAGGACCTATATTCCCTTCTCCGATTCAAACCGAAAATGATTTTGAAAAATTAAAATTGATTGATCCCGCCTTAGAATTAAAATATGTTTTAGACGCTGTTTCACTCACCAAAAAAGAATTAAATGGTAGAGTTCCATTAATTGGTTTCAGCGGTTCACCATGGACTTTGCTAACATACATGGTTGAAGGCGGAGGTTCTAAATCATTTTCAAAGATCAAAAAATTAATTTATTCAAATCCGAAACTGGCGCATAAATTATTGGATAAGCTTTCAATTGTTATCGCGGAATATTTATCCGCTAAAATTGAAGCTGGTGCAGACGCGGTTCAAATTTTTGATACTTGGGCGGGGATTTTATCTCAATCGGATTTTAATGAATTTGTTCTGCCTTATATAACTAAAATTATTTCAAACATTAAAAAAACTAATGAACCGATAATTTACTTTCCAAAAGGAGTTCATTATAATTTAGAAAGTTTAGCAGGCTGCGGCGCAGATGTTTTAGGTTTCGATTGGACGATGAATTTGGGCGAGATACGAGAAAAAGTAAATGATAAAGTTGCGCTTCAAGGCAATATGGATCCAACTGTTTTATATGCCGAAGAAGAAAAAATAAGATTGGAAGCTGTAAAAGTATTGCGATCTTTTGGTAAAGGAAACGGGCATATTTTCAATTTAGGTCACGGAATTCTTCCGGATATTTCTCCGGAAAATGCTAAAAAATTAGTTCAGATAGTTAAGGAAGAAAGCGTAAAATTTCACGAATAAAAGGCAATTATGTTTGATATAAATTTAGACTTAGTAAAAAAATATGATAGACCCGGTCCAAGATACACAAGTTATCCGACCGCGCCGCAATTTCATGAAAATTTCACTCATAAAGAATATTTAAATGAGTTGATACGAACGAACAATACAGAAGATCCAAATGATATTTCTCTTTATTTTCATATTCCTTATTGCGATACACTTTGTTATTTCTGCGGCTGCAATATGATTATATCCAGAAACAGAGAAAGAATAAATAAATATATAAGTTATCTTAAAAATGAAATTGATTTGCTTCGCACTTATATTAAACCAGGAAGAAAAGTCGCCCAAATCCATTGGGGCGGCGGAACACCGACTCACCTTTTGCCGGATGAAATTACTGATTTAATTTCTTATATAAACGGTAATTTTAATTTTGTTGAAAATCCCGAAAATGGATGCGAAATCGATCCCCGGGAATTAACTTATGAACATCTTTCGGCTTTGCGGAAAGGCGGATTTAACAGAATCAGTATGGGTGTGCAAGACTTTAATCCAAAAGTTCAAAAAGCGGTTAATAGAATTCAGCCCGAAGAATTAACGAGGAAAGTTGTTGACTGGGTAAGAGAACTGAAATTTAAAAGCATAAATTTAGATTTGATTTATGGACTTCCCTTTCAATCTGTTCCAGAGTTTGAAAAAACAATTGAAAGTATAATTGATATTTCTCCGGATAGAATTGCGCTGTTTAATTATGCTCACGTTCCATGGATGAAAAAACATATGGAATTAATTAAACCAGAAGATTTACCTTCTCCCGAAGAAAAATTGCAGATCTTAAAAATGTCGGCCGCCAAACTATCACAAGCCGGTTATGTGTTTATTGGGATGGACCATTTTGCTAAACCTGACGATGAACTTTCTGCAGCATTGACCGAAAAAAAATTATATAGAAATTTTCAAGGATACAGCACAAATGCCGGAACCGATTTGTATGCTTTGGGAATTACAAGCATCAGTCAATTTGGTAATATATACTCACAAAACTTAAAGACCGAAAAAGAATATTTTTCAGCTTTGGATGAAGGAATTTTTCCGGTTGCGAAGGGTTATTCCATGAATCAAGATGATATTATACGCAAAGAAGTTATAATGAAAATTATGTGCGATTTTGAATTGGACTTTGCTCAAATTGAAAATAAATTCGGAATTAATTTTGATGAATACTTTAAATTTGGTTTGTCGAATTTATCCGAATTGGTTGAAGATAATTTAATAAAATTAGAAAATAGAAAAATAATAGTATCGGAAATGGGAAGATTATTGGTAAGAAATATTGCCATAAATTTTGACGGATTTATTGAAAGAAAAACCGATACTGCTAAATATTCTCGAACAGTTTAATAATTGAAAGAAGTTAAAATGAAAATTGCTGTTGTACTTTTTAATTTAGGCGGACCGGATTCATTGGATGCTGTTGAGCCATTTTTATTTAATTTATTTTCGGATAAAGATATTTTCAAATTGCCTTTCGGACAAAAACTTTTCGCAAAAATAATTTCAAGTAAAAGAGCTCCAAAAGTTCAAAAGGAATATGAGCTAATCGGCGGTAAATCTCCAATAAATGAGTGGACAGAAATTCAAAGAAAAATGTTGGAACTAAAACTGCGAAATGATTTCAAAGATATTTCAGTATTTACCGCAATGCGTTACTGGAATCCCATAACGGCTGATGTCGCAAAAAAAATTAAAGAACAAAATTTCGATAAAATAATTTTACTTCCGCTTTATCCGCATTATTCTATATCAACAACCGGTTCATCATTTAATGAATGGGATAGATGTTTTAGTCCTGTTAAAGAAAAAGTTTTTCGCGTAAAAAATTATCAGACAAATCCATTTTATATTTCGGCAATAAATGAAAGAATTGACCAAACAATTTTAAGATTTCCGGAAAATGTCAGAAACAACATTCAATTGGTATTCAGCGCGCACGGAACTCCAATCAGTATGGTAAAAAGCGGTGATCCGTATTCACATCATATTAAAGAAACAATTGAAAAAGTTATGGAAGGAAGAAATTATTCACACAAACATCATATTTGTTTTCAAAGTAAAGTAGGTCCGGTAAAATGGCTTACTCCGGCAACAGACGCTATGATTGAAGAATTAGCCGCTGATAAGAAAAATAATTTATTAATTATTCCAATCAGTTTTGTTTCGGATCATGTAGAAACATCATTTGAATTGAATATTGAGTATCGTCATGTAGCCGATAAAGTTGGAATTAAAAACTACATAGTAATGGAAGGATTAAATAATTCCGAATTGTTTATTGACGCACTAAAAGATGAAATAATAAAAATTTTACATACTGAAAATTCATGAAAGATAAAAAAGTTACAATACTTGGCGCCGGAATATCCGGTTTGGCAACCGCTCATTGGTTAGAAAAAGATGGATACGACGTTACTATTCTTGAACAGAATTCAGAAGCAGGCGGCGCAATGCAGACAAAAGTTGTTGATGATTTCCTTATCGATTTTGGTCCGAACAGCGGATTGGAAACTACGCCGAAAATTAGGGAAATAGTAAATGAAATAGGGTTGGCAAATGAAATGATCTATGCTAACGAAGAAGGAAATATAAGATACATTTTAAAGAACAATAAACTTTTGGCATTGCCTACTTCCCCGATTAAATTTTTGCGGACAAAATTATTTTCAGTTCAGGCAAAGTTAAGAATTTTGAAAGAGCCGTTTATTGGAAAATCTCAAGATGGCTATTACCAAAGTATAGCAGAGTTTGTTGAACGAAGACTGGGAAAAGAATTTTTAGATAATGCTATTGATCCATTTGTATCCGGAGTATTTGCCGGCGACCCTACAAAATTAAGCGTCAAATCCGCGTTTCCAAAACTTTATAGATTGGAAGAAGTATATGGCGGTTTAATAAAAGGAATGTTCAAAGGAGCCAAGGAAAGAAAAAGAAGTAATGAAGAATCAAAACAAAGCGCGAAAATGTTTTCATTCAAATACGGAATGCAAAGCTTTCCAAAAGCAATTGCCAAAAACATAAAGGGACGTATTTTTTATAATTGCATAATAGAAAATATTGTAAAAAATAATAACAAAGTTATTGTTGAACTTGAGCAAAACGGCATAAAAGGTAAAATAACAAGTGACGCTTTAATTTCAACTATTCCCTCACATAGATTAGTGAAAATTTCTCACATGTTTGATTCGGAACTTACCAAACATTTGAATGAAATTTACTATCCGCCGGTTTTGGTTTTGTTTTTGGGATATGAAATAAAATCAATTACACAAAAATTAGATGGTTTTGGATTTTTAATTCCATCAAAAGAAAATAAAAAATTTTTGGGCGCCATCTGGAGTTCTACAATTTTTAAAAATAGAGCCCCGAAAGATAAAGCGGCTTTTACAATATTCGTTGGCGGAGCGAGAAATCCGGAGTTTAAAGTGTCGGATGTTGATGAGAAAATTACGGAAGTCTTAAAAGAATTTCACGAAATTATGGGAATAAAGACTCAGCCAATTTTATTGCAATGGAAATTCTGGAACAAGGCAATTCCCCAATATAATTTGGGTTATGTAGAGCATGAAAATTATTTTGATCAATTTGAGAAAAATAATCCCGGTATATTTTTAAGCGGAAATTTCAGAGGAGGTATTTCGGTTGGCGATTGTATAAAAAGTTCTTACGCCAATTTTGAAAAAGTTAATGATTATTTGGATAAGATTTAACAACTTTTCTGTTCCTGAATTTATTTTTAGAATAATAAAAGTAGTTATAAAAAGATTTTTTCAATTGCGTTTTAGCAAATGAATTATTTTATAAGTTTAATGTCAAAAAATGTTTAAGAGGTTTTTATGGCAAATTATCCGGAAAAAAGATTAAGAAGATTAAGATATAATCCAATTGTCAGAGATTTAATCCGTGAAACATCATTAACAAAAAATGACTTGATTTACCCGTTATTTGTCGCGCCCGGAGAAAATATCAAGAAAGAAATTTCTTCTATGCCGAATGTATATCAGCAGTCAATTGATAATATAGTAAAAGAATGTGAAGAATTGGTTGCATTAGGAGTTAAAGCAATAATCCTCTTCGGTATTCCTGAACATAAAGATGAAGTTGGTTCTGAGGCTTATTCCGAAAATGGAATTATTCAAAAAGCAATTCGAGCAATAAAATCAAAGGTAAAAAGTATTTTAGTGATAACAGATGTTTGCCTTTGCGAATATACTTCGCATGGTCATTGCGGAATAATAAAAGGTGAAGAAATTGTAAATGACGAAACAGTTTCACTTTTGGTTAAAGAAGCAGTTTCACACGCACAAGCCGGAGCTGATATGATCGCTCCTTCCGATATGATGGATGGTAGAATATTGGAAATACGCAAAGGCTTAGACGAAAACGGATTTCAAAATATTCCAATTATGAGCTATGCGGTTAAATATGCCTCCGGTTATTACGGACCATTTCGCGAAGCCGCTGAATCAACTCCCGCTTTCGGTGATAGAAAATCGCATCAAATGGATGTAGCAAATACTTTAGAAGCTCTTCGTGAAGCTGAAAGCGATATATTAGAAGGAGCAGATATAATTATGGTAAAACCTGCCGGCGCTTATTTGGATATTATTAAATCGGTTAAAGATAAATTCCAAATGCCAACTGCCGCGTATCAAGTAAGCGGCGAATACTCTATGATAAAAGCCGCGGGAAAACTTGGTTGGATTGATGAGGAGCGTGTTATGTTAGAATCGCTTATTGCAATTAAACGAGCCGGCGCCGATATTATTTTAACTTATTTTGCCAAAGATGTTGCCAAATATTTGAATAAAATTAATTAGAATTTAAGGTAAATGTATGAATATTTCTCAAAGTGAAAAATTATTTGAAGAAGCAAAAAGATATATTCCCGGAGGAGTTAATTCTCCAGTCCGCGCATTTAAATCCGTAGGCGGAACTCCATTATTTATTAAGGAAGGAATTGGTTCACATTTTGTTGATGTTGATGGAAATGATTACATAGATTATATAGGAAGCTGGGGACCGCATTTATTCGGACACAATCCCGAATTCATTATTTCAGCATTAAGTAATGCAATTAAAAAAGGAACAAGTTTCGGCGCGCCGACAGAAATTGAAATTAAAATGGCGGAATTAATTACTGAGCTTGTGCCCTCTGTTGAAAAAATTAGAATGGTAAACAGCGGAACAGAAGCGACAATGTCCGCAATTCGTGCAGCGAGAGGATTTACAAATAAAGATAAATTTATAAAATTTGAAGGCTGTTATCACGGTCATGCAGATTATTTTTTAATCAAAGCCGGCTCCGGCGCTTTAACTCTTGGCGTTCCTACAAGTCCGGGTGTAACAGTTGGAAATGCCGCCGATACCTTGGTCGCTGAATTTAATAATATCAATTCGATAAAAGATTTAATTTCAAAAAATAAAAATGAAATAGCCGCTGTAATTATTGAAGCAATAGCCGGAAATATGGGAGTTGTAAAATCTGATGATAATTTTATAAAAGAATTGCGCGCTATTTGTGATGAGGAAAAGATTGTATTAATATTTGATGAAGTAATGACCGGCTTTAGGGTTGCCAGAGGAGGAGCTCAAGAAGTTTTTGGTATTACTCCCGATCTTTCAACATTCGGTAAAATAATAGGCGGAGGTTTACCGGTCGGCGCATTTGGCGGAAAAGCTGAAATAATGAATAAAATTGCTCCATCTGGACCAATATATCAAGCCGGAACATTAAGCGGAAATCCGCTTGCCATGAACGCGGGATTTGCCGCTTTATCATATATAAAAGAAAATCCAAATATTTACAATTTACTTGAAGAGAAATCGGCTTATTTGGAAACAGGCTTTAAAGAAAATCTAAATAAATTAGGTAAAAATTATGCGATGAACAGAGTTGGTTCAATGATGTGCATGTTTTTTACCGAAGGAAAAGTTAATGATTTTAATTCTGCCGTAAAATCCGATACTCAGCTTTACGGAAAGTATTTTCATAAAATGCTGGAAAACGGAGTTTATTTGGCTCCGGCTCAGTTTGAAGCTTTATTTGTTTCAACGGTTCATACAAAAGAAGATTTAGACAAAACTATTTCTGCACATTTTAATTCTTTATTTGATATTATAAACAAGAATTCATAAGTTTTAATCAATATTGAAATAATTTGTTTCACCAATGAAACATTTTGACTTATGCTTGATTATGAAATTAATAACGAAGATATTTTAGACAGTTTAGGTGAAGGTGTTTTTACTGTCGATAAAAATTTTAAAATTAATTTTTTCAATAAAGCAGCCGAAAGAATTACCGGACACAAAAAAGAAAACGTGATCGGTCAATTTTGTAAAAATGTATTCAAATCTAAAGTTTGTTTTTCCGACTGCCCCATCGCGTTAGTATTAAACTCTAAAAAAAATATTTATGATTTCGAATCTAAAATACGAATAGCCGATAATTCAGTAAAACCAATAAAATTAAATGCCGCGGTTTTACACAATAAAGATGAAAAACCTATTGGCGGCGTTATTTCATTTAGAGAAATTTCTGAATTGGAAAGAATAAGTCATGATTTATCTAAAGATGGAAATTTTCACGGCATAATTGGTAAAAGTAAACAAATGAAAGAAATTTTTGAATTGATACGTGAAATTTCCGATTCAGATGCACCAGTTTTTATTCAAGGAGAATCTGGCACCGGTAAAGAAATGATCGCTAATGCAATTCAGCAAACAAGCAGCAGAAAAGATAAAATTTTTATTAAAATTAATTGTGCGGTTTTTCCTCCTCATTTGTTGGCGAGTGAACTTTTCGGACATGTAAAAGGCGCTTTTACTGACGCGGTTAAAGATCGTCCGGGAAGATTTGAAATAGCTGATGGCGGAACAATTTTTTTGGACGAAGTTGCAGAAATGCCTTTGCAGATGCAGCTTCAGCTTTTGCGTGTATTGCAAGAAGGAACCTTTGAAAGAATTGGAGAATCCATTACCAGAAGAGTTGATGTTCGAGTTATAGCCGCGACAAATATTAAAATTGAAGAAGCACTGCAATCAGGTAAATTCCGCGAAGATTTATATTACAGATTGAATGTTATACCAATAGAAGTTCCTTCACTAAGCAAACGCCAAGTTGATTTAATGCCGCTGATTAAACATTTTCTTAAAAAATTCTCGCTCATTTATAAAAAAGAAATCAATGAAATAGATGATGAAGCTTTGGAACTGATTACAAATTTTGAATGGCGCGGAAATGTAAGAGAATTGGAAAACGTAATTGAGTATTCTTTTGTACGAACAAATAATTCAAATATTATTTCTGCAGCCAAACTCCCGCCAAATGTAAGATTAACACAAACAAAAAGGATTGTCCCGACAAATATTTATTTTGATAATGATTCTTTTGAAAGAAACCAATTGCTTGATTTACTCGAAAAAAACAGATGGAGTAAATCAAAAACGGCAAAAGAAATGACAATTGGCAGAACAACTCTCTGGCGAAAAATGAAGCAATTCGGTATAATCGATAAAGAAAATTAGTTTCACGTTTCAAAATTGAAACATATTGTTTTATTCTCCTTATCAAATTATTCTATAACAACTTACAGTCAATTTTAATTTCCACTTTATTACATTGAAACAATCTGTTCCAATCTCAAATGCGATAATCATCTCTTTTAATATATTTTAATTGGCATTTATTTTGCCTTATAATTTAGAATTAATAAAAAGGAAAAAAATGAAGGAAATTACAAAGTGTTTATTTATTCTCTTATCCTTTGTATTTATTGTTGTTTCATGTAATGATGAGGAAAAAGAATTACCTATAACACCTGGTGCAAATGGTGAACTTTCCAAAAATACTTGTGAAGGTTGTCATACCGATTATGATCTGCTGAAGAAAGTATATTCACCAGATCCGCCTTCAACCGGAGGACATGGGTGCGGAGGTGAAGCACCTCATTATGAACCTTATGACAGAGTTATTTTAAGAGGTGATGGATATACTCAATTCAAAAACAGCGTACACGGAAAATTGGGTTGTGTTGTTTGCCATAATGGAATTGAAAGCGTTGATAACAGCGATTACAAAGTTGTAAAAGAAAAAGCTCACTCTGGTAATTTTATCGCCAGCCCTTCTCAGCATGCCACAGAAAAATGCGCGACATGCCATCCTGATATTGTTTCCAGAACTCATAACAGCACACATGAGCAAGGTTGGGGACAAAAAAGTATGGTTACAATTCGCTACGGATTAGGAACAGGTAAAGAAAAATTTGAGCAATTACCGCAAGAATTAAAAGAAGCTTATAAATCAAATTGTTCAAGCTGTCACGGTACATGCGCCGAATGCCATGTAACTCGTCCTGCTGCCGGCGGCGGCGGTTTAATAAACGGACATAATTTTAATAAAACTCCGGATATGAGAAACAATTGTACAACTTGTCATGTAAGCCGAGGCGGACACGCATATTTTGGTGAAGGAATAGGAACCGTTCCGGATGTACATTTAACAAAAGCCGGTTTTACATGCATGAGCTGTCACACGCAAAATGAAGTCCACGGCGACGGAAACTATTATGATCAGCGCTACAAAAATAAACTTAAACCCGAATGTGAAGACTGTCATTCAGGATTAGAAAACGCAAATGATTATCATAGTATGCACATAAATGATTTCAATTGCCAAACATGTCACTCTCAAGATTATAATAATTGCGGCAGCTGTCACGTTGGAACCGATGAAGGCGCAAGAGTTGCGTCTCATCAAAAATTTAAAATTGGAATGAATCCGATACCGGATATCAAACCATATAAAATGGCTACGCTTCGTCAATCTTTAATGGCTCCTGATAGCTGGGATCATTATGGAATTTCTAATCTTAATAATTTTAATGAAAAACCGACATATAAATATACAACACCGCATAATATAATAAGATGGACCGCAAGAACCGATACATCCAAAATTACTTTAGATGAAAACGTTGAACAGCCCTTATGCGCACAAGCTTGTCATATTTATAAAGATTCTGAAGGTAATATTAAAAATAAACAATACTATTTGTTTGAATCGGATTTAATTGAATCTTGGGAAAAATCTGCGACAAGCAAATATACGGTTGATGGAAAACTTCCCTTATGGTGGGAAATAAATTAGTATAAATTAAACACTCAAATTATAAAGGAGATACAATGAACCAATTAAGAAAACTTTTTTACTTGCTGTTAATAATACCAATTCTATTCCTCAATACAGCTTGTGATGATGATAGTACGGATCCAAAAGAAGAAGTTAATGAAGCCGAAGTTTTGGCAACTTATTTAGAAGCAAATGGTGATTTTATTAATACTTCCGCACCTGCAACAAAAAAAGCAGAAGAGGTATACGCAGCAATTTTAGCAAATGACGCTACATGGGCAATTTTAGATATTCGTGCCACGGCAGATTATGCAGCCGGTCATATAAAAGGTTCGGTTAATGTTCCTTTAAAAGATATCGTTACTTATTATGAATCAAATAATCTTGCGTCAAAAGCAACCGTTGTTCTGGCTTGCTATTCAGGTCAAACAGCAGGATATGCGACTTGTCTTTTAAGATTACTTGGTTATTCAAATACTTATGATCTTTTCTTAGGCATGTGCAGCTGGAATGATGCAACAGCTTCTGGTTGGAAAAACGCAATCAGCAATGCAAGAGCAGCAGAATTAGTTACAACAGCGGCAAATAAAAATACCGCAGGTGAATTGCCGGTACTTTCAACGGGAAAAACAACAGGAGCGGAAATTTTAAAAGTGAGAGTTACAGCTTTGTTAAGTTCAGCTGATCCTTTCGGAGATATTAAATTATCAAACTCAACTTTATTCGCAAATTTATCCAATTACTATATTGTTAATTATTGGTCTGCAACTGATTACGCTTGGGGTCATATTAATGGAGCAATTCAATATACACCAAAAGCAGATTTGAAACTTGCGGCTAGTCTTAAAACATTGCCAACAAATAAACCGGTTGTCATTTATTGCTATACCGGAACAACTTCATCTTTTGTTTCGACTTATTTAAAAGTTTTAGGATACGACGCAAAAACTTTATTATACGGTATGAACGCGTTAGCACATGATGCAATGCCGGGCACAAAATTTGATGCCGCCGCTCATGTACATAATTATGAATTAGTCCAATAAAATTTTTATTTTATAGAGCCTCTTAATTGAGGCTCTTATAATAAATTGGTTTATAAAATGAATGAAATGTTAGGCAATCAATATTTTATGGCAAGAAATTATTTAGGCGCCGCAGAAGCCTTTCAAATTGTTTTAAAAGATGAACCTAAAAATTTAAATGCTGCAAAAAAATTAATTATTTCATTAACTCAAATTGGAAAATATTCTAAAGCTTTTGATCTGTTTGCCAACTTTATAAACGAAAATATTGATTTTATATTAAATACTGATCCAATTAAAGATGACTGCCCTTGCGCAGAATTAGTTACAAATTTAGAAACGAAAAATAAATTTGGTAATGAAAGTATAACTTCACTTGAAACACTTGGTATTCTTTGGCTTTACTGTAATATTCAAAACTCAATTCAATATTTTGAAAAAGCTTTTGTATTAAATCCCAACGACCCAAAGTTGAATTCTGTAATTACAATCCTAAGAAAAAAACTTCGAGAAATTTCTAATTCTAATTAGATGCTTTTTCTTTAATCGGTTGATACGCAAAAAATTCATCATAAAATCTTTTAGTATAATTACCTATTAACTCCGAGATTTTATCATAACTTTCTGAGACAACAACTAATCCCGCATGATATTTTTTATTAAGCCGCCATGCAATTTCCTTATCATTGAAAGAACTCAAATCAGGAAACTCTTGTTTAGCTAGAGAAATTAATATTGCGCCGTAATTTTTCTTAAATTCCGGTAAAACATATTTTTCTTCATCTTTCAAATTTTCAATTACCGCCCACTCATTCCACAAATTTATTCCTGAAGATTCTTCAATCAAATTTGATAAATTGGCTCCACCAACTCTTGCGGAAGTTTCAAGAAAATAAAATTTGCCGTCTTTCGATTTTATATATTCACTGTGCGAAATGCCTTTTTTAAGCCCAAGTGATTTTATAACCTGTTTATTTAATTTCAATAATTCTTTTTCATCTTTGCTGCCAAACTTTACGGTTCTAGAGCAAAAAACTCTGCCTTCGTGAGCAACTTCAAAAGGAGGTAACGCATATTGGTGCGCTAATGTAAATTGCAATTTATAATTGAAAATAATTGAATCTACGTGATAAATATTCCCTTCAATAAACTGTTCAAGCAAGTAATATGACTGCTCATCACCCAAATTATTAATTGTTTCCCACGCTTCTTCTTTCGAAAAAAGTTTTTTTAACCCAATTGCTCCGGCTTGTGATCTAGGTTTTAAAATATACGGAGGTTGATTTGTATCAAAGAAATTATTTATTTCATCATGATTTAAAACGTGAACAAAATCGGGAATATTTATTTTATCTTCCTTAGCTTTTTTACGCATTGAAAGCTTATCTCTAAAGTATCTTGCGGTTGTTTCACCCATTCCCGGAATTCTTAAATGTTCTCTAAGTTTTGCGGCTTTCTCAACATCAAAATCATCAAGCGCTATTATTCTATCAATTTTCTCTGTACGCGCTAAATAACTTATACTTTTCATCACCACATCCATATTCCATTCATTTTGATTATCCGGAATGAAAAATATTTCATCAATAAATTCACGAGGCCAATTTGCTTCCATTAGACTTTGAGAAGTAACTAGCAAAACTCTGTTCCCCATATTTTTGCATTTAATTAAAAAATCAAAACCTTTTTCATAACTAGCCAAACACAGAACCGTTAACAGATTTGTCTTTTGCATAAATGCCTCAAGTATTTTTTATAATATGTACAAATATTTATTTTTGTTCAACACTATCTGTAAAACTTAACAAAATTGTAGAATGATTTAAAGTTATATAAATTTGTTTTGTAAATTTTTTATAAGAGGAAATAATGAAACAATTTTTCAAATTTATGTTTGCGTCAATGTTAGGATTTTTTATTTCAATGTTTTTAATAACATTAGTGATCTTTGTTTTTATGTTTGCCGTAATTTCATCATTAGAAACTGAAGAAACAGTTGACGTTAAAGATAACTCCATTTTAGAAATTAAACTTGATTATGAATTGCCGGAAAGATCCGCTAAAGACCCAAGTTTTAATTTTGGAATGATTCCGTCATTTGAAAATTTAGTAGGATTAAACGATCTTTTAAAAAGTATTAAAACGGCGAAAAACGACAAAAATATTAAAGGGATTTTTATTGATTTGGATAATTTTGTTTCGCCCGGCATAACCAAATTATCTGAGATCAGGAACGGTTTGATTGATTTTAAAAATTCAGGTAAAAAAATTATTGCTCACGGTAACTCAATAAGTGAAGCCGGATTCTATTTAGCCAGTGCCGCGGATAGTATTTATTTAACTCCAACCGGGTCAATGGAATTTGACGGTTTTGGAATTGAATTAACATTCTTCAAAAAAACTTTGGATAAGCTTGAAATTGAACCGCAAATTTTTCAGCACGGCAAATTTAAAAGTGCGACTGAACCTTTTAGAGTTGAACAAATGAGTGAAGAAAATCGCGTTCAATTAAACAAGTATCTAAGTTCGGTTTTCGATAAAATTATTTCTGAAATTTCAATTGACAAAAAGATATCTGTTAATGATTTGAAATCAATCTCTGCGGAACTGAAAATTAATTTTGCGGAAGACGCAAAAAAATATAGACTAGTTGATAACTTGAAATATGAAGACGAAGTTGATTCTGTTCTCGCGAAAATTGTAAACGATGATGATAATGAATTTAACTTAATTTCTTTTAAAAAATATTTTAAAGCTGCTGCTTCAAATGAAGAATACAGCAACAACAGAATTGCGGTAATTTATGCTGACGGCGAAATTTTAGAGTCCAAAGGTGATGATAATTCAATTGGGACAGAAAATATAATAAAAGCTTTAGATGAAGCAAACAACAATGACCGAGTAAAAGCAATAGTTTTAAGAGTTAATTCTCCAGGGGGATCCGCATTGACTTCAGATATGATTTGGAGAAAAATTAACTT
Source organism: Ignavibacteriota bacterium (assembly GCA_016713565.1). NCBI lineage: Bacteria > Pseudomonadati > Ignavibacteriota > Ignavibacteriota bacterium. The sequence continues at coordinate 113,874 of JADJOX010000008.1, read as the reverse complement.
ACTAAAAAAAGAAAAACCAATTATTGTAAGCATGAGCGATTTAGCCGCATCAGGAGGATATTACATTTCATGCGCCGCAAATAAAATTGTTGCGGAACCTACGTCATTAACAGGATCTATTGGTGTTTTTGGCATTATTCCAAACGCGCAAAAATTCTTCAACGAAAAATTGGGAATTACATTTGACGAAGTTTCGACGAGTGAAAATTCAGGTTGGGCAACAATTACAAAACCCTTAAATAATGTTCAGAAAAAATTTATACAAAATTCGGTTGATAGAATTTATACGGATTTTGTTTCAAGAGTAGCCAGCGGCAGAAACATGACTTTTGAACAGGTTGATTCAATTGCGCAAGGAAGAATTTGGAGCGGAATAAATGCTAAAGAAATTGGACTTGTAGATACATTGGGCGGAATAAATTTAGCTTTGGATATTGCCGCAAAATCTGCCGAAATTGAAGATTATAAAATTGTGGAATATCCTGTACAAAAAGAAACTGTTGAAAAAATTATGGAAATGTTTTCATCCAAAATATTTTCTGGAATAAATTTTTCTATTTTTAATGAACAATTAAACCAAATTGAAAAATTATCAACTGCGATGAAATATACTGGAATTCAAACAAGATTACCGTTTGAATTTAAAATAAATTAATTATAAAATAAAACATCCTAAGTTATTTTTGCTTAGGATGTTAATTTCTAATAATAAAATTTAAAACCAATTCTTGCCATCAATCCGCTCATGTCAAATTCTCTTTCCAATATTTGTTTTCTTCCAACAAGCGGATCATTTATTTCATACGTCCAGCTTGGATTTGAAGAGTGATACGTAATTTCAGCGACAAAATCAGAATTTCGTCCCAACTGATATGCGACTCCAAAGCCCAATCTCCAATTAAAATCAAATGCGCCTTCAAATTCGTTTTCATTTGGATGTTGGTAATCTCTATAAAAAATTAACAAAGCTTCTACACCAACTCCAGCTGTAATAAACGAAGATAATCTCGAAGCCATAGGAAATTTCGCAGTCATATTGAATAAAATAGGAATGCTGTGCAAATTAGTTTTTGCTCTAACTTCATTTAGATCCGATTCGAAATAACCGTAATAATCATTAAATTCTTTTACCAAAACTTGATCAACATAATTTTTGTTGAACCAGTCAACGCTCCAGCCGATATCAAAATTTCTATCAATATATTTTCCGCTTTCATAGCCGATAATCAATCCTGATTCTGTTGCAGATGGTCCAAAATTACCTAACTTAATTGTTGATGATCTTGTAATTTCGTGTTTGTTAAAGTAATATCTTGACTGTGCAAAAATTTGTAAATAGAATGAAAAAATTATTAAAAATACTATACGTTTCATAAGCGCCTCGTTTTTGAATCTAATATTCCAAAACAATGATAGTGCCAGAAATTTAATTTGAAAATAAGGTTTTTTAGGAAGTATGCTTAAGGAATGTATAATATTTTCTACAATTATTTTTAAAACCGTAATAAATTTAGGTCAATTCTAATGAAATAAATTTTTAAAAGAGAAAAATTATTCTTTATAAATTATATTATATTTTGCAATTAGTCTGTGAAGTGATCTTCTGTCGAGTCCGCATTCAATAGCGGTTTTAGAAATATTTCCTTTATTTTTCTTTAAATGATATGACAAATATTCAGTTTCAAATTCAGTAATTGTTTTTTCTTTTGCGTCATTATATTGAAGACTTAAAATATTATTTGAAATCGGAAGTTCATCTTTCAAAATATACTTTGGCAGATCTTCTTTCTGAATTATGTTAGATGTTGAAAGATAAAACGCCCTTCCAATCATATTTTGAAGCTCCCTTACATTTCCCGGCCATTGGTATGATTTCAGCAAATCTTTCGCGTCATTGGAAAATGTTTTAACCTGCTTATTTTCTTTATCGCATAGAATTCTCAAATTATGCTCAAGCAGCGGCATAATATCCTCAACCCTTTCACGCAAAGGCGGAATATGAATTTGTATATTATTAAGCCTATAAAATAAATCTTCTCTGAAATTTCCGTTTTCAACTTCCTTCTCTAAATCTTTATTTGTAGCGGCAATTATTCTAACGTCAATATCAATTTCCTTTTGTCCGCCCACTCTTCTTATTCTTCTGTCTTCAAGCATTCGCAAAAGTTTAATTTGTAATTGCTGACTCATATCCCCTATTTCGTCAAAAAAGAAAGTCCCCAAATTTGCAAATTCCAACAGTCCAGGTTTTGTTTTTACGGCACCGGTAAAAGCGCCTCTTTCATGTCCAAACAATTCACTTTCAAAAAGGTTTTCGGGCAATGCGCCGCAATTAACCGGAACAAAAGGATTTCCATCACGATTACTTAATTTATGAATTATTCTTGCAATTAGTTCTTTTCCCGTACCGCTTTCACCAATAATTAAAACATTCATCTTTTGAGGCGCAATTTTTTTTAAAATTTCTATTACGTCTTTCATTTGCTGACTTTTATAAACAATTCCGGAATCAGCAATAATTGGGTCAACATCTTCAACAGTATTTTCCGATTGGATTAAAGATTCCAACGCTTTATCAATACATTGAAATAATTTTTTCGACGTAAAAGGTTTTTCAATAAAATCGAACGCGCCTAATTGAATAGCTTCAACGCTTGCTTCAATCGTTCCATAACCGGAGATAATAATTACATTTGCGTTTGGGTTATTCAATTTTGCTTTTTTCAGAATATCAATTCCGGAAAACTCGTTCATTTTGAGATCGGTAATGATTAAATCATATTTGTTTTTTTCAAGTAAATTAAGGGCTTTCTGCGGTTCCATCAAAGCTGTAACCTTTAAATTATTTCTGCTTGATAGAATTTTTTCTAAGCCGACCAGCATTTCCTTTTCATCATCCAATAAAAGAACGTCAAACATTTTCAGAGTCTCCGTTAAAGGTTATTGTGAAAGTCGTACCTTGATCTAAATTACTTTCACATTTAATTTCAGCATTATGATTTTTACAAATATTTTGAACAATATATAATCCCAAACCGGTTCCTTTGCCGGATTCTTTATTTGTATAAAATGGTGAAAATATTTTACCAATAGAATCGTTATCTATTCCAATTCCGTTATCACTAACGCTTAATTCAATTTTATTTTCCGTTTCAGCTTGAACTTTGACATCTATTTTTCCATTTTCCTTAATCGCATCCAAAGAATTTCCAACTAAATTTAAAATTACTTGTTCAATTTGATTAGGATCTCCGAAAATTTTTGCATGATCTATTTTTATTTCTTTTGATAAAACGACTTTTCTTTTTTTAATTAATGGTTCGAGCATATCTGTGCTTGTTTCAACAAGTTTGACCAAGTCAAAATTTGTAAAAGTTTTAGAAGTTTTTTTGCTGTGTTTTAAAATATTACCCGTTATTCTGGAAATTTTTTCAATTTGATCATTTACTACGTTGAGATCATCTTTATAACCGGATAGCGAATTATTATTTTCAGATTCAAATAATAAATAATCAGCTCTTGACATAATTATTGCCGAGTGATTATTTATATCATGAGCCATAGAAGCTGTAAGTTCTCCCAAAGTTACCATTTTATCCGCACGCTGTAACTGTTCAAAATGCATTTCTTCAATTTGTCCGCGCGAAGATTTTAATTCATTTACCATTCTATTGAAGTGGTTATGAAGTATTGAAAACTCATTTTCACCTGAAACGGGTAAATTTAAATTTAAGTTGCCCTTTTCAACTTCGCTTAGCGCGAGAATAAAATCATTTAATGGTTTATTAATATATTTATTAAATATGAGATAAAATGAAAATGCCAAAATAAAAATTAAAACGAGTCCTAAAAAGAACATATGAAAACTGCCGGTATAAAAATTAACCTCGGCTTTTGTCAAGTCAGTATCAACATCAAGAAAAGAATTTATAGGATTTTTGTGGCATGAATGACATCTTTTTTCCATAACAATAGGTTGAATGGCAGTATACGTATTAGTTTTAGAATTAAGTGAAATACTTCTTGCATGTATCTGTGATAAATTTGTTTTTAAATGACCTGGTTCAATAACATCAATATTTTTTCCAATTTCATCGCTGTGTATCGCGTATTTAATAATTCCGTCGCTGTTAATAATTCTTATGTGTTCAATTGATTTATTTTTTCCAATTTGTTCAACAATATTTTGAACATTCTTATTGTCGCCTTTCATCATTGAATTATTTAGTCCGAAAATCATCAGATCAATAGCGGCGCCGACCATAATTACGGATCGATCGTGAAAATTTTTATTAAACTGATTTAATAAAAATCCAACAGGAATTCCAATACTTAGTATTATTATAATGATTGAAAGTAAAATAAATTTACTTTTGATAGATTTGAACATTAACCCTCGAAAAATTATAGGTGTGACTAATTTGCCACACTGTGACAATAATATCACACGTAAAATTAGTTATTTTATTCTTTTAAAATATCATTTAAAAATATCAGCTTTAAATGAGATAAAAAAGGCTGATTTCGTTTAATTTTCAAACCATTTTTTTTAGTAAAAAGTTTTAGGAATAAAATATTAGTTTAAAATAAACTGGCATAAGTATTGCATTAATAAGTTATTATGGGAAGAATGCTAATAATATCGACAGACAATCAAATTTATGAATCTTTAGAAAATTTTTCTAAAGAATTCGGATGCGATTTCAGCATATACAATCGCTCAAACGATCCTTTAGATATTATATCGGAAGTGCTTAGCAAAAATTCAAATATCGTAATTTTAGATGATGATTTCATTGCTCCAAATTCAACCAGATTATTGGAAAATATTCGTAAAGTAAATCCAAAATTATCGGTGATATTTATTACATCAGACTTAAGTATTGAATTAGGCAGAGCAATAAATAGTATTGGCGTAAAGTATTATTTAATCAAGCCAATAGATTCAATGAATTTAAGAGAATTTATTAATTCAGTTAGAACTCAAAATCAAAATTTAATTTTTTAATCAACAAATAGGAGGAGCCTAATGCTCAAAAAAATAACTTTAACTATGCTGCTTTTATTCCTGTCTTTTGGAATGATAAACAGTCAATCATTAGAAGTTAGACCACTTGGAATTTCAGATCGTGGTGTAGCTGCTGATACATCGGATATTTTCAAAGTAAAATATAATGGTTTGACAAATGTTGGTGTCGGCTCAACCGTTTACTTGGTTGGCGAAGCCGTTGATACTAATTTTACAAGTCCGGCTTGGAGCATCACAACAAAACCTGAAGGTTCGGAAACTGTAATAATCGGCGAACAAGATTTAACCGAAACTAAGAAAGCAATTTCATTAAAACCAGATGTACTTGGAACATATGTAATTGAATTTACAGATGGCGGAATGACAACATCAATTACAATTAATGCCGCAAAATATATTGGAATGCCCGCAAGCGGATTAACATGCGGTACTTGCCATAATGAATTTGACGGTAGTTTTATCTATGATAAATGGAAAGAAACAGGCCACGCAAACACAGTAAAACCATATACAGATGATCCTGCAGGTCATTTTTCAAACAGATGTATGGGATGTCATACAACAGGTTATGATGCCGCAGCTTCAAATGAAGGTTTCGACGATTTTCCATTTGTATTCCCAAGCTCATTAGCGGAAGGTAATTACGATGCATTAGTTGCAGCTTATCCTGATGCAATGCAAAGAGCAAATGTACAGTGCGAAGCTTGCCATGGTCCCGGCAGCAACCACAACGGAATAGTTTCAAATTCAAAAATGACAATAAGCCAAGCAACATCTGTTTGTGCTTACTGCCATGATTCTGGTACACACCACGCAACACCTGCTTTGTTTGATCAATCCGGTTTAGATGCTTCTGATTTTGACGGACGCGGATTTGAAGGCGGACACGCTCGCGGAGAATATGTTCTTGACGCTGATAGAGACGGTTGTTCACCATGCCATAGCGGTGCCGGATATGTTCAATGGGTTAAAGAAGGAAGACCATCCGACGCTTTAGGTTTGCCTGCAAAAACAAGTGTAAGACCAAAAGCTTCAAACTTTACTTGCGTTACTTGTCATGATCCTCATGACGCAACTAATCCATTCCAATTGAGAGCAAAAGAAACCACGCTTGGTGACGGAACCGAAATTTCATTTGAAAAATATGGAACAGGCGCTCAATGTATGGATTGTCATAGAAGCAGACGTCTAGCTTCAACATACGCAAATGACATAAAGAACGGCAGTGCTCATTACGGCGCACATCATGGACCGCAAGGCGATATGCTTTTAGGAAAGAACGCTCCTGATTGGGGTGTTGAATTACCTAGTTCACCACACGCAATCGCTGGCGGAAATGCTTGCGTTGATTGCCATATGGCTGGTGAAAGCGCATTTGATTCAGAAGGTAAATTAGTTACATTCGGCGGTCATACATTCAACATGAACAATGAAGAAGGTGAAGATAATGTTGAAGCTTGCGAACCTTGCCATGGAAATGTTGGTGAATCGTTTAAAGAAAAGAAATTCTATATCAACGGTAATGCAGATATAGATGAAGACGGCACTGCTGAAGGATTGCAGGAAGAAGTTCATGGTCTATTAGCTACATTGGCTACATATTTGCCAAAAGATGCAAGTGGCGGTGTATTAATTCAATCAACAGCTGATTTTTCAACCGCAGCAGATACTAGTTTAACTCCAAGAATAATGAGAGCCGGTTATGCTTATTTCTTCGTAGAAGAAGACAGAAGCTTTGGTATTCACAATCCTCAATTTACCGTTGGAATGTTAAAAGCAGCTATTTCTGAAATGAAAGGCGGAGTTGTTGATATTAGTGATATGACAAATACTTTACCTACAGATTATAAATTATCACAAAACTATCCTAACCCGTTCAACCCAACAACTAAAATTAATTTCACAATTCCTGAAGCAACAAACGTAAAAGTAACGGTATTTGATGCAATCGGTAGAGAAGTTTCAGTTTTAGTAAACAAACAAATGAATGCAGGAAGTTTTGATATAGATTGGAACGCTGTTAATAATGCAGCTGGTATTTACTATTATAGAATAGAAACAAAGAACTTTGTTGAAACCAAGAAAATGGTTCTACTCAAATAATTTGCCTCTTACTTATGTGAAGAAAAACCCGGCTTTAGAGTCGGGTTTTTCATTTTAAATAATTAGCTTACCTTAATTCTTTTTCCATTTACTCAATTACTTTTTAATTTTTAACAGGCAATTAAATAGATGAATCTGACTAATAACCAGTTTAACAATAACTATTCAATATGTAAATACTGAATCCAAATAAAAAATTTACATTCAGTATTAAATGAAAGATTAGAAAGATTGTTGTTAAATGTAATTATCATTCATATTTCAGCTTCACATTTTTAAACTTTTACAGCATTTAGAGAACATATTAAAGTAATGTTAACATTTCGAATGTTCAATTTCTGTTCTTCATATGAGTATGAAAACTAAAAACTGTTAGTAAAAAAAATACATATTGCTAAAAAAAGAAGTAAAAAAATCTCACATTAATTGCTATATATATTCATCTTGTTTTAAAACAATTGGTGTCAATAATATAATAATTACAATTCTTTTGCAGAGACTGAGAATAAATTATTTGTCAATTTTACATTAGACAAAAAAAAAGCGAATAAAATATTCGCTTTCTTTTAAAAATATTTAGAATTGATTAAACTTCTTTAGTTCGCTTAATTGCGGAAATAATAAAACCCGCGACCATTAATAAAACTCCGGTCCAAACTAAATTAATATAAGGCTTAATACTGGCTTCAATTGAAAGTACTTCTTTAGGTTCACTCTGCACTTTGGTATCACCGTTGTTAGAGATATTTGAAAGTTTCAATCCAACCGAACCGCTTGCGTCTAAATTTGTCAATTCTATTTTTAGATCCGCGTCAGCTATTTCTACAGGAACATATTCTTTATTGCCGCCAGTGCTGTTCATTTTCGGTTCAACATTGAATTTTTTTCCATTGTAATCGACTATTAATTTTGCGCCAATAGTAAAATTACCGCCGCCCATCATAGCCGACATTGCTTCGGGAGGAAAATTAAAACTATCGAATGTAACCTTACTTCGCTTGAAATCGATATTGTCGCCTTTTTTCAAAGTAATATTTGTTCCGCCGCCGCCGGAAGAATTTTCTTCTGAGCCGTCAGTATAACTTAACGGAGTTACATAGAAATCTTTTGTAAACATGTTCCAAATATCCGGTTCTCTCATCAAACTATTATTCATTGATGAGAAAAACATTATCGGGGCAATTACTTTTGAGGAGCTTTCTTTTTCAACTTTGATTTTAAATTCAAATCTTTCCGTATTTTCAATTTTATCATACCCTAAAAAGGTTAAATTATAACCGAACGCGTTTGTGGTTTTTCCCTTTTCTAGATCAATTGATTCTTGTTGAGTAAAACCTCCTGTTGCCACAACACCCAATAAAAATAACGCTATCCCAATATGAGCAATATAAGCACCCAGTGATAATGTTTTTTTTCTGGCAATTTTATATGCAATTTCAAAGTTAACAACTATGGCAAATAGTGATGAAAATGACAAAATTATTAACATTAATTTACTAACGTTGAATAAAAATACAACAATCAAGGTAAGAACAGCAGATATTGCAACAGGAGCAATTAATTTTTTCCAAAGATCTTCGGCTTTATTGCTTTTCCATTTTAATATTAAACTGAAGCCGTTTAATAAGCCGATTATTATTGCGATGGGTAAATTTAGTTCGTCATAAAATCTTAGTTCAACGGATTTTCCAAAAATTGGCGCTGATGTTCCTGCAATAATAACAATTGCCGAAGCTATTAAAGCAATTGAACCAGTAAATAATGCCAGTTCTCTTGATAATATGCTATCTTCATTATCAAAATTGGAATTTAAAGATTTCCACCTGTAAATAAATCCCCCGATTCCCATAATCAAAAATGTAAGCATAAAAATTACTAGTAATAAATAGACAAGCATTCCGGGTTCTGCAAATGAATGAACCGACGAGTCGCCTAAAATTCCGCTTCGTGTTAAAAAAGTACTATACAGAACAAGAATATAAACAAGCATGGAAAGTATAATATTTGTTTTAACAAATCTTCCGGCTCCGCCCGATGATTGTGTTTTTTTCTGTATCAACATTGTATGAACGGAAGCAACGCCAACCAACCAAGGGATCAGACTCGAGTTTTCAACTGGATCCCAGCCCCAATATCCTCCCCATCCCAAAATTCCGTAAGCCCAATATCCACCAAGCATAATAGCTAATCCTAAAACCATTGTACCGACCAATAACCAAGGCAAAGATTGTTTTACCCAATCTCTGTAATCATTTTTAATTAAAGATGCGTTGGCAAATGCAAAAGGAACAGCGGACATTGCGAAACCGACAAATAAAATTGGAGGATGGATCTGCATCCAGAAATTCTGCAGCAACGGATTTAATCCTTTGCCTTCAATAATAAAATCGTTAACTGAAATTCCTGCCGCTTTCAATTGAGCATATAATTGTTGATCCATTCCAACAAAACTTTTGCCGCCGGCTTGATCTTGAAAAATAAAACTCTGCATAAACGGCATTGAGAGAAATTTACTGTTTATGTTTTTTAATTCAATAAAGCTTGGTTCCATCCAAATATAATTGAAAGGGCTTTTTAACAGCGGATTAACAAGAAGAAGTAAAAATGTGAAACTCAAAGAATACACCATCATTACTCTCGGTTCCAAATCACCTCTTTTAGAAGTATATTCTAATAATATTATTCCGATTATTGCGGTGAAGAGAGTCCATAGCATAAAACTTCCTTCTTGTCCGCCCCAAAATGTTGAAAGCAATAATCCTGTAGATAATGTACTGTCGCTGTAATTAAAAACATATTTATATTGATATTGATGAGTTAAGATTGCGTGGAATAATAACAAACTTGCTGCAATTGTCATTACAGAGGCAACATGGTAACCGATACGCGCTTTACCCAATGTATTTGAATAACCTTTATAGGTCAAATAATACATAAAAAAAGTGAACAATCCGGACAAAAAACCGATTGTTAAAATTATATTTCCAATCATTTGTTTTCGCCTTTCTAATTATGATTTTGAAGATTTATCAAACTGCTCTTCATATTTGGAAGGACATTTAGTCAAAATGTCATCAGCGTGAAAACAGCCGTTTTTATATTTTCCTGTAACAACAACAGATGTAGCGGATTCAAAATTATTTGGAATAGTACCGTTATAAATTACTTTCATTTCGTTTCCAAGATAATCTTTCATATAAAATGAAAATTCTTTTTTCGAATTATCCATATTATAATTCTTTTCTTTCACCCAGCTACCGGTAGCTTTCATCGTTTTGCTGGAATTCATTACTTCAGTAAAATTTTCTTCATAGGAAATATTTGTTTCCGTAAACAGATACGACATTATTCCTAAAAATACAACTATGATTATACCGCCGAAAATATATTTATTTTTCATTTTTTTGTTTCCTTTAATTCAATTTCTATTTCTTTTAATCTTTTATCTAATGAATTCATGTAAACAAATACACCAATCCATATTGTTAAAACAATGAATAAAACAATGTATAAAGAGTTGTTTTCCAAAAATCCTAAAATATTTTCCAACTTAATTCCTTATAAAATTTTTTTTGTGAGTCTATCTTTAATTATTATCGATTTATAACCAATTTTCCACATCCAATAGTAAAACATAGTAAAAGCAACTAACGACAGATAAAATATAATCTGCATAGTTCCGTTCATTTTAAAATCAACAACCGGACCCAAATTATCGTCATTTGAAGATCCCGGGTGTAAACCCGACATAATTCTGGGCATTATGAAAATAAAAAACGGTACCGTTAGAAACGCAATTATTGAATATACCGCAGAGAGTTTGGCTCTTTTATCCTCATTTTCAACTGCTGATCTTAACGCAAAGAGTGAACCGTAAATTAACAGAAGAATAAAAATGCTTGTTTCTCTCGGATCCCAATGCCAAAATGCACCCCATGTAAATTTAGCCCAAATTGATCCTGTAACTGTAGCCAAAATTGTAAAGATCATTCCCAATTGAAGAGCTGCCTGAGATTTCGCATCATCGTCCATATTTTGCTTGCGTAAATATTTTATTCCGTAAATCATTGCCATAAGAAAAGCGACAACGGAAAGCCAAGCTGTCGGGACGTGAAAAAGATTATTTTAGCTTTTTCTTCCAATCCGGGAATATTCGAAATTTCATACCAAGCTGATGGGCTTGATACAATCGGAAATGAAAATCCGCAGATAATTACAATTACCATTAAAGTAAAAAGAATTGATTTATATATCATAAGCTGCTATAATTTCAAAAATTGTTAAACAAATTTAACCAATATTATAATCTAAAAAAAGAACACTTTGTCTTAGAATTAATATTAAAAATTTCATGAAAAAATATGCGAATCAACTAATATATTCAAGTGAATTAAATTGGACTGTAATCCCTTTTTTTTCTTATAAGTTAAAATAGAAGAAAAATAAACAATATCAATATTGTTTGCTTTCTACATTTAATTTAATAATTTTGAAAATAGAATCTATTTGTTAATTTTATCAGGTAGTTTCAAATTGAGATTAAAAACAACTTTAATAAAATTATTGAGTCGTTTTAATTTCGAGCACGCATATAATCTTCATTTAATTGGGGGGATTAAGGAAAATTATCTGCCCAAACATTTAAATTTTCTTATACGAATTAATATTGAATATAAATTAAATTCAATATAAACTCAATTAATCATTCACAAATAAAAGGAAGAAATATGAAAGCAAAGTTATTAATATTTTTAACTATAGTAATTGTTGCAGTTTTCACTTCTACGTCATTTTCACAGTTAAACCAGCCAGGTTTAGGCGGAGGTGTTAGTCTTGGCGGTTCTATTGGTAAAACAGATTTTGGCAACAGAGAACATATCAACAGCATCGGCAGAGCATTTCTAAGATATGGTTTCAGCAGTTTTTTAGGTGCTGAATTAGGCGTCGGCGTATCTGTACTTGAAGGAACAGATTACAGAACTTTAGTAAGACCCCTTGACGCAAGATTATTGATTTATCCTTATTCTGAAGATAATATTGATTATTTCATTTATGGCGGTTATAGTTACATGAACTATGAAGTAGAAAATATACCTAGTGTAGCTACGCCTGGTGAAGACCTAAATGGCTGGATGGGAGCTGTTCCGGTAGGACTTGGAATTCAATTCAGATTATTGGATAATGTCGCGTTTGAAACAACAGCCGGATATTACATGGCTTTAAAAGATAATTTGGAATCGCTCGTTAAAAACGACAACAATGATGGCTTCTATAATATTACAATTGGATTAACCGTTGTTGGCGGCGATCCTAACAAAGATACAGATGGCGACGGTTTAACAGACAAACAAGAAAAAGAGCTTGGTACAGATCCGGAAGTTGCCGATACAGACGGTGACGGTTTATCAGACGGACAAGAATTCTTAACAACTAAAACCGATCCAAAAGCCGCAGATACAGACGGTGACGGATTGAATGACGGCGAGGAAGTTAATCAAACCAAAACTGACCCAAACAAAGCTGATACAGACGGTGACGGTTTATCTGATTCAGATGAATTAAATAATCACAATACAAATCCTTTAAAAGCTGATACGGACGGTGATGGATTAAACGATAACGAAGAAATCAGCAAAACGAAAACTAATCCAATAAAAACAGATTCTGATAATGACGGATTGAAAGACGGCGAAGAAGTAAATAAATATAAAACCGATCCTTTAAAAGCTGATACAGACGGCGATACTTTATCAGACGGTGATGAAGTTTTAAAACATAAGACAAGTCCATTTAAAAAAGATTCTGACGACGGAACAGTTGAAGATAACGTTGAAGTTAAAAGAGGAACAAATCCATTAAATCCGGATGATGACGTTGTTAAAGTAGGTGTTGCAATTGTATTGGATGGAATTACTTTCGCAACCGGAAAAGCCGACATTACAGCGGAATCCGAAGAAACTTTACAAAAGGCATTAAAAACATTAAATACTTATCCAGAAATTTATGTTGAGATAAGCGGACATACAGATAACGTAGGAAACGCAAAAAGTAATCAAAAACTATCACAACTTAGAGCAAATGCTGTTAGAGATTGGTTAATTGCTCAAGGAATTGACGGAAATAGATTGACAGCAGTTGGTTATGGTGCTTCAAAACCAATGGTAGCTAATGATTCTCCTGAAAATAAAGCTAAAAATAGAAGAATCGAATTCTCAAGAACAAAATAATTTCTAAAAGAAGGGTGTTTAAAAAGCACCCTTCTCTTTCAATTCAATTTATTTCACTCATTTCAATTTCGATAATGATTCTAATTAAACAAGTTATTAATTTTAATTGATTTGTTATAATTTTAGTTATTAATAACCGAAAAAATTTATTTAGTTGAATTTATCTCCAAATATCCGCTTTTTTGTTCCGGAATAAAAAAAATTATGAAAAATTTATCTTATCAAATTAAAAAGTACATTAAGTTTTTTACCGAAGACATTTGGAGAATTAGATTAAGTGAACTCAAAGGTAAAAAAGCCTTTTTCATAAAACATCAGAGAATTATTATTCTTTCAATCCGCAATTTCCGCGATGACAATTGCGTGTTAAAATCTTCCGGACTGACTTTTTATTCTATGCTTTCCGTTGTACCTGTTGTCGCAATTTTATTTGGAATTTTCAAGGGATTCGGACTTCAAGAAAATTTAGAAAAAATCCTAATGGAAAATTTCAAAGAATACGAAGCTGTTATGGTCAAAATTGTAAGTTATTCAAATATGCTTTTGGAAAATACAAAAGGCGGAATTATTGCCGGAGTCGGCATTATTTTACTTTTATGGACTGTAATAAAATTGCTTAATAATATTGAATATTCTCTTAATGACATTTGGAAATTCAAAACTTCACGTTCCGTTGTCAGACAGTTCAGCGATTTTCTCGCAATAATATTTTTGGCTCCGTTATTTTTTGTTCTGTCAAGCGGTTTAACCGTATTCATCAGCGTTTTTATTGATGATTTAGCGGAGAAATACAAATTGCTGGGAATGATAGTGCCGATAATTTCGTTTTTATTAAAATTTCTTCCTTATATAATAATTTGGATGTTATTTACTCTATTTTATGTCGTTATGCCAAATGGTCCGGTAAAATTTTCATCGGCATTTTTTGCGGCAATATTTGCCGGAACTCTTTATCAAATAGTTCAATATATTTATGTTACTTTTCAAATTGGCATTGCAAACTACAACGCTATTTACGGAAGTTTTGCCGTGTTTCCTTTATTTTTAATTTGGCTTCAAACGAGCTGGCTTATATTTTTATTCGGAGCCGAAATATCTTACGCGATTCAAAACATAAGTAATTTTGAATTTGAAGCGGATTCGAAAAATATAAATTACCACCAAAAAAAATTAATCTCTTTAGCCATCGCGCAAATTATCGCTAAAAATTTCCAGATGGGCAAAAAAGCAATGTCAACTAGTGAAATTTCCGAGAAATTAGGAATTCCAATAATACTAACGGATAAAATAATTTCCGAATTCGTTGAGGTTGGTTTATTTTCAAAAATTTATTTGGATAAAGATAAAGTGTTTTTATATCAGCCAGCTAAGGATTTAAAATATTTTACGATTAAAAATGTATCCGACGCATTGGATAAACGCGGTTCAAAAATACCATTAAAAAAGAATGATGAATTTAAAATTATTGATCATTTAACCGAAAATTTGGATCAGCTCATTACAAAATCTCCGGAAAATAAACTGCTAACCGATTTATAAATTTATTTAAAGTAAATTATTTCCAAAGCAATGAAAAATTGATTGACATTTTCATTCATTTTAAAACCAGATGCAAATGCAATTTTAAATTCTCCGCTTAAATTACGTTGAAGTGAAATACACTTGTCGTAAACCAGAACATCAAGCAATATTAAACGCTATATGTAATTTATTATTAATTTAGAATTTTAACGAGATATACATTATTATTGGATATTTGTCGAATCATCAAGAAAAATAATTGTAGATAAATTTAATTATCATAACTTATGAGATTTAATATTTCTTTTAACAATACATGTTATCGCAATAAATAATAAATATTCAAACGTAATTAATAATTTAGCATCTTAAAGAGCAAGCCGTAAAACTTTTTATATAATTCTTCGTCAAATTGAAATATTACTTAGCGGTAAGTAGAAAAATTTTCAAGAAATGATTAATTTACCGAACGGTAAGTAAAGGATTATTCAATGAGCAAAATACAAGATAAATTAATTTCAAACGAAACTAAAAATAAAATATTTAACGCGGCGGCAGAATTATTTGCCAGAGACGGATTTCATAAAGTTTCCGTTAGAGAAATTTGCGAAGCGGCTAATGTTACTAAACCTGTTCTGTATTATTATTTCAAGGATAAGGAAACTTTGTTGGAAGAATTAATGAAAGAAACTTATGTGAAAGTTGATGAATTAGTTCTTAAACATATTAACGAAAATGACCCAATAGAAATTTTGTTGCGGAATATTGTAAAACTGTACATTGAGTTTTTGTCGATTTATCCAACTCTAACAAAATTTTCGGCGTTTATTCAATCGACAAATGTCCCAAATAGAATTTTAGAAATGAAATTAATAAGATATAAATCCGAAATGGGAAAACTAATTTCAATTATCAAGGCAAATCAAAAACTTGGAATTATTTCAAAAGAATACAATCCCGAGACTTTGTCAATCAATTTCTTTGGTACAATTATAATGTACATAGGCGAATTTTTATTTTTTGATATATCAATTAAAGAAGTAAATAAAAAGCTAAACAATTTTGTTGAGTTCTGGATCAACACATTTATTATCAAAGATTCGGCGGAGTAATTTTTATGAGAAAACTATTATTATTTTCAATTTTAATTTTAATTTTTAACCAGTACTTATTCTCACAATCCAAAAAAATTATTGAATTGTCATTTGACGATGTTATTGGAATTTCTAAATCTGAAAATTTATCACTCAGATCAAAAATACTTGAAAATGAATATCAAGATTTAGAAGTGTGGAAATCTTATTCATATTTTTTACCGTCTTTAAATTACCAGGTTCTGGCAACAAATAATTTAGAACTTCCGGTTTTTGTTTTTATGGGACAAAAATTTACGGTAGGGACAAAATTTGCATTCCAGCATTCACTCGATCTTTCTTTACCAATATTAACCGGCGGTTCAAGATGGTTTAATATAAAAATTCAAAATAACATTAAAAAATCGTTAAGTGAAGAACTAAAAGGAAAAGAAAAAGAAGTTGTGCTTCAATCTCTTCAAGCTTATTACGGAACTATATTAGCTGCATCATTGCTGAAAACGGCAAATGAATCCGTTGATGTTTCTAAATCTAATCTTGAACAAGTTAAAAAATATTACGAAGCCGGCACAGCAACGGAATTGGATTTGCAAAGGGCAAAAGCACAATTAGCCGCTTCACTGCCAAATTTAGAAAAAGCTAAATCTGAAAAAATTCTAAGTCTGCAAAGATTAAAATTTCTTTTAAATATTTCATTTGAAGATTCCCTTGTTATTAGCGATTCATTAATGAAAAAAGATTTTCTGCAAGATTTTAGTTCAACAAAACTTAGCGAACTAAAAGATATTTCTTTTGAAAATAGAAATGACATTAAATCATTACTTTATAAAATTGAGGCAACAAAACAATCGGAAAACATTTCTTTAGGTAGTTTTACACCGACTGTTTCAGTCTCCGCAAATTTAGCGCATCAAGCACAATTGAGTAATTCAAATGTTATGTGGAATGATTATATCAGATCAAAATCAATTTCACTAGCTTTAATTTGGCCTTTGTTTGAAGGCGGCAGAAAAATATTAAATTATCAGCAAGCAAGAATTCAAACCGAGCAAATGGAATTAATGTTTGAGCAAGCCGATAAAGGACGCATTTTGGACGTTGAGCAGAACTACTACAACTTCTCCGAATCGGTTAAAAATTTGGAAAGTTTAAATGAAGCTATGATTCAATCAAAAGAAAGTTTACGTCTTGCAAACTTGCTTTATGCGGAAGGAATGAGTACGCAGTTAGATGTTTTAAATGCACAGCTGCTTAACACATCAAACCAGACTCAATATTATCAAGGGATTTATAATTATAATATCAGCCAACTTAACCTTTTGTATTCGATGGGAATATTGAATAAAATTTGGGAATAAATTCATAGAGGATAAAATGAAAAAATTATTACTGATATCTGCAGTTTTTTTAATATTAATTGTTACAGCTTGCAATGAAGAGACCGAACAAAAAAGTGAGAAGATTATACCCGTAAAGGTATTTACTATTAAATTAAACAATATCGAAAATTACGTTAAAGCAACGGGAACGATTACCGGAGGAGAAGATGTTGTACTATATTCAAAGGTTTCGGAAAGAATAACAAACATTTCGGTAAAGCCTGGCGATAAAGCCGCAAAGGGTCAAACTTTAGCAGTTCAATATAATGCAATTTTTAAGCAAAGCGTAGAAGCGGCAGAAACCGGGGTTAAGTCTGCTCAAGCGCAATTTAATTTAATTCAGCAGGAATTTGCAAGAATGCAGAAACTGTATGATCAAAAAGCAATAAGCAATCAGCAATTTGATCAGACAAAAACACAATATGAATCTTCTGAATTAGGTTTGCAAGCTGCAAAAGTCCAGCTTCAGCAAGCAAAAGAACAATACGCAAATAGTTTTATTACGGCTCCTTTTAGCGGAACTATCGCATCAGTATTTGTTGAGCAAAACCAAATGGCAGCCGCAGGTTTGCCAATTGTTCAATTAATAAATTCAGGCGAAATGAAAGCGAAAGTAAAAATCCCTTCAACTGAAATTGAAGGAATTCATAAGGGACAGTCTGTTAATGTTGAATTCCCTTCCGTGCCAAATAAAATTTATGAAGGAACAGTAACTGAAATCGATCATGCCGTAGATCCAATTTCTAAAAATTTACAAGTCGAAGTTGAATTAAAAAAACCTGACAATTTATTAAAGTCAGGAATGTTCGGCGAATTTTTGATTAAAAATGCGGTTAAAGAAAATTCAATTATTATTCCCGAAATCGCGATACAAAGCAGAACAGAAGTCAAAATAGACCGTGAGACCGGACTGCAAAAGTCATTTAAAAAATATTTTGTTTTTGTAATAAAAGACGGCAAAGCTAATCTATTGGAAATTAAACCCGGCATTAGCAGTGATGGAAGAATAGAGATTATTTCGGGTTTAAATGTTGGAGACACGGTGGTAGTTGTCGGGCAAAATATAGTTAAGACCGGTGATAAAGTTAAAATAATTGATTAGAGCGAGCAGAAAATGATACTAACAAAATTTTCATTGAGAAGGCAGATTACACTTATAATGTTTTATGCTGTGGTAATTGGATTCAGCTTATTTTCTTTTTCACAATTAAAAATAGATTTCTTCCCGGATATTACATTTCCGATTGCTGGAGTAATTACAAATTATTCAGGCGTTGGTCCCGAAGATATTGAAAATCTTATATCGCGACCAATTGAAGAAGCTGTTTCCTCGGTAAAAAATATTGAAAAAGTAAGCTCACAATCTTTTAAAGGCGCTTCAATTGTAACACTCGAGTTTAAATATGGAACGGATATGAATCAAGCTGAAATTGATATCCGTAAAAATCTGGATTATATTAGAGACTTTTTACCGACAGACGCAACAGAGCCAATTACTTTTGTATTCGATCCATCGATGATGCCGATTATTTATTTGAATTTAAGCTCAGATTACTTGGGTTCTGCGGAGTTGAGACGACTTGCTGAAGAAAAAATTGAACCGCTTCTTGAAAGAGTTGTGGGCGTAGCATCCGTACAAACACAAGGCGGATTGCAAAGACAAATTAACGTTAACATAAATCCAACATTATTAGCTTCCTATGGATTATCTCCCGATAATGTTTCACAGGCAATTCAAGTCGGCAGCGGACTTTTACCCGGAGGAACAATTGAAACGGAAAGCAAAAGTTATAATCTAAGAATCTTTAGTGAATACCGATCGCTTGAACAAATAAAAAATACTATTGTTACAATGCGTGGTAAAGAGCCTGTACTTGTTAAAGATGTGGCAGTTGTTGAAGACGGTTACAAAGAAAACGCTTCCGAAGTCAGAGCGGATTACGGTGAAGGTGTTTTCATGTTTATTATGAAACAATCCGACGCAAATACTGTTTTAACAACCAGAAGAGTAAAAGAAGCTTTACCGGATATTTTAACCGGCTTACCTCAAGGTACCAAGTTAACTGTAATGTGGGATCAAGCTGATTTTATTATGCAGTCAATTAATAATTTGAGCGATACAGCCATAATTTCTTTCATTCTTGCTTTTCTTGTAATTTATATCTTTTTAAGAAATATCCGCGGAAGCATTATTATGGGAATTTCAATTCCTTTATCCGTAATTATTACGTTTGCTGTGCTTTATGCGGCGGATCTTACTTTAAATATAATTTCAATGGCTGGATTAGCTTTGGCAATTGGAATGCTTGTAGATAATTCTATTGTTGTTTTGGAAAATATTTACAGACATCGAGAAATGGGTAAATCAAAATTTGACGCGGCAGATATAGGTACCACTGAAGTCGGCATGGCAATAACAGCTTCAACACTTACTACTATTGCGGTGTTTGTACCTGTGTTATTTGTACCCAATATAACCGGACAATTATTTAAAGATCTTGTGCTAACAATAACATTTAGTTTAATTGTTTCTTTAATTGTTGCACTTACAATTGTTCCAATGATGTCTGCAAATATATTAGGCTTGGAAAGCAAAAAGAATAAAGAGGGAAGATTCAATAAATTTAAAGAACGAATTGGATCAATGTTAGACAAGCTTGCAAATAATTACGCAAAGATTTTAAACTGGTCACTGATAAGAAGAAAAACCGTTCTATTAATTGTTTTAGTACTATTTATTGTTTCATTAAGTTTGACCGCATTTCTCGGCGGAGAATTTTTACCGAAAAGCGATCAAGGTTTTATTGACTTTCTATTGGAAACGCCATCCGGAACCCCGATTGAAAAAACAAGATTATACGCGTATCAAATTGAAGATATCGTAAAAGAAACCATTCCCAAAGACGCAATGGAATCAATAGCAATTTTTTACGGTGAAAGAGAAGGAATCGGCGCGTTCGGCACAACCTCAAGTACAGTTGAAGCCATAATTAAATTAAAATCAAAAGATCAAAGAAAATTAACTCAATTTCAATTTCAGGATTCATTGAGAAAAAGATTGGACGATATTCCGGGTGTAACATATTTCTTTCAAGACGGCGGAACTTTTTCAACAGAAAAAGATATTGAAGTTAAAATTACCGGATTCGATATCGACAAGGCAAAAATTATAGCTAACGAATTAAAAGGTAAATTTGATAAAGTAAAAGGATTTGTTGACATAACATTGAATACCAAGGAAACAACTCCCGAACTTCAAGTTCATTTTAATAAAGATGTTATGAATGATTTAAAATTATCGAGCATAGCTGTCGCCAGCAACATTTCAACCGCTATGGCTGGTAAAGTAATTTCACAATACCGTGAACTTGGTGATGAATATGACATAAGAATTCAATACGATAAAAAATTCAGAAATCAAAAAGATATGATTGAGAATATGCAGTTATCATTACCCAATGGCGATATGATCAAATTAAAACAAATTGCTCAAGTTACTGAAGAAGAGGCATCGCCTACAATATTCAGGGAAAATCAAAATAGATTTGTTTCCATCGGCATTAGTTTATCAGGTATTGATCTTTCGAAAGCTACGGAAGAAGTAAATAAAATTGTGGCGGAAACCGCTATACCATCAGAATTCCAAGTTATAATTGGAGGAACTGCAGAAGATCAGCAGGAAGCATTTTTCTATTTGATGTTGGCATTTATAGCCGCAATACTTTTAGTATATATGATAATGGCTGCACAATTTGAATCTTTTGTTGACCCTTTAATTATTATGTTTACCGTTCCACTGTCGGTAATCGGTGTATTCTTTTTCCTTTTTATTACTGGAACAAGTATTAGCGTTATGGCTTTGGTGGGACTTGTAATGTTAGTTGGAATTGCGGTTAATAATGGTATTGTGCTTGTTGACTACACTAATCAACTGCGGAAACAAGGCTATGAATTATTTGAAGCAGTTAAAGTATCTTGTTCAGCTAGAATGCGTCCTGTTTTAATGACAGCATTAACTACAATTCTTGGAATGGTTCCATTAGCATTGGAACTTGGCTCAGGTTCGGAAACTTGGACTCCTTTAGCACGTGCGGTAATTGGCGGATTAACTACTACAACTTTACTAACTTTGATTGTGATTCCAATTCTCTATATAATATTTGAAAAATTGGAAGATAAAATAAAAATCAAATGGAGAGTAAGGAAGAATAAATAATCAACTTTAGTTCAATACCTTTTTAATCAAGTTAAGAAGGTATTGAACTTCATAAAATTTTTTAACTTTAAATTCATTTTATACTGAAAATAATCAAAGCAATTAATGGTGGTAGAAATCCGGCAGCAATGAACCACTTACCCCTTCCAAAGATTCCGTTTTTTCCTTTTAATATAAACAGTCCGGTAACATTTATAAAAATTAACGCGGCGGCAAAAATATCCGAAAACCATTTCCACTCAGCCAAACTATTTCTATGTAAAACATTAACCTCATAAAATAAAATACGTTTTGTTACTCCTTCATAAAATCCTAACATCCGCGAAAAATCAATATGAAACGACGCGTCTTCATAATAAATTTTTACTTGGTCTGTTGTCGGCGAATCATAAAGTTTAAATTCATTGTGTCCAACAATTTTACTAAGCGAAGTAATATTTTCGTCCGAGATATTTTCATAAGTAAATTTAGAAGGGATAGAAATTGTATCTTTTTGAATTACAAAATCCGGATTCCAATCGTTAACATGATTTAATGCCAATCCGGATAATGAATAAACAATAACCAAAGAAGAAAAAAAGTATCCGAAATCCCGATGAAGATTATTATTAAGTTTTCTAATCGTTCTCTTGTTCAATTTATTTACTAGCCATTCTTGATTCAATTTCATCTGCAAATTCATTCGAAATATCAATAACCCAATTTTGAATATTTTTATCCGGTAAAATTGCATCCGGCTTGTAAATAACTTTTTTATCCGATTCTTTTATTTTCTTTATTCCATCGCCGATTATCTGTATTTGAAACATTTCGTCATGGGCAACTAAAACCGGAATTACAATTGCTTTATTTTTGTAATTCAGCACTTTATTTATAGCGGTAGCAGTAGAATCAGGATTATAATGTGCTACGTGCCCACACCATCCATAACTGTATTTGTTAATACCAATTTGTTTTTCAACTGTCGCTCCGACTTTTTCCAATAATGCGCTCCACTCTTTATTATATGTTTTATCACCATATGCAATTAGAACCAGTCCTTCATTTTGCGAATTTCTACTTAAATTTTTAACTCTGCTCACAATATTTTTTTGCAGAATATCCGTAAAATCCAGCAGCGGTGTAATATGTATTTCGGCAGACGGAGTATATCGTTCAATTTTTTCTATTTTCAATAACTCCAAAGAATGCTTATCGGTTTTTCGTCCGATGATTGTTGGAATGTCATCAAACGAATGCGAACTAACGGTCAAAAATATTGGAATAATAATTACATCCGTAAAACCTTCTTTATCAAATTCTTTTAGTCTTGTAGCAATTGAAGGCTCTGTATATTCCATAAACGATGTGGTTACTTTTGCTATACTTTTATTTTTAAGTATTTCAGGTTTTACTCTATTTTCCAAATCCAGTAAGGCATTTCTCCAAGTAGCTGAATGCGAACCGTGGTTAACCAATAACACTCCTATTTTTTTTGATTGAAGATTCTTCGAGACTACTACATTATTGTGTAAAAAAAATATAGAGATTATTAAAAATGATAAATACTTTAGTCTATTTATTTTAATCATGATTTCCCTTTCTATACAAATTAATTTTTGTTTAGTTTAAATATTTCCAATCAATTGTAAATGTGCCTGAATTACCTTGTTCATCATAATAATTTATTATTTCAACCGCGGCATATTTTCCTTCGACTGTTTTAACCACATATACAAAATCTTCTGGAGTTAACAAATGACCTTCGCCGTAGTTATACCAACCGAGTGTTGTGTAATTAGTTTTTATATCTGAAGAAAAATCTGAGTTTGTAATTGTTGAAACATTTTCAATTGACGTATTTTCTAATTTTTTTATTTCAACGTTTTCTCCAAGCCAAATTGAACTGCCGCTAAATTTTAATTGGCAGGTTTGACTCGATGTTACATTTCCTTCTTCAAATGAAAAATATTTCATTTCGGAATTAGCATTTTCGGTTTTAAATGAATCCAATGGAGTTGTTGTAAAATCCATTGAACCGGAAGCATTGAATTTATATTTAAAGTGAATGGAAGATATTTGATGTAAAGGAAAGTCGTAATCGTAATTTGAAATTTCTAATAACGAATAATTACCGGAACAGCTTTTTATTACAAATACGTCATTCCTTACGGCATTATTTGCGTCGTACCAATTCTTTCCAATAAATGCTTCACCTACTGTTTTATCCGTTTTGAATTCGCTTTCTGCCGGAATTGTTGCTACGTCAGATAATTTCGCGGCATTCAATACTGCAATTGATGAATTCGATCCACATAAGATTAATGGATCATTCGGCATTGTAAAAAATTGGCATGGCGCCGTTTCAATTGTTAATGGAACTGTTCCAAATGCAATATCGTAATTCTCCGGCTCAGCAGTTTCTGCTGTGTTTGTACTAAATGTAAAATATTGCTTGCCGATTGTTTTTACATTCTGTGATTTAAATTGCTGTACTTTTGTATTATTTTCATCTTTGGGGTCAGTTGAATTATCATCACATGCCGTAATTAAACTTAATACAAAAATTATATAAAATAATTTTTTCATAATTGCTCCTTAGTTGTTCAAATAGTTATAAATATTGAATCGTTGAATACTTAGTTTTTGCATAACAACATTTTCAACTTCTTCCTTAAACCAATTGTAGTCATTATTGTCTATTGTAAGAAAAACCGGATCGATCTTTATTCTGAAAGGTTTTTCAGATTTAATTCTTTCGTCTAAATTATCATATTGATAGATACCCGAAAGAATAAACTGCAGACTTTTAAAACTTACATGTATTTGCACTCCTTTATAAAACAAGTTAAATGCATTGCATTCTTCGCAATGCGTAATAAAACATTTTCTTTTATTCACTTTCTCACTCACTTTTGTTTCTTATTTATATTCATATTTAAGTCCAATGTACCATTCACGTCCGGGCATTGGTCCCCAAGTTTTGTTTATATAATTATTAAGATTTCTCATTCCTAAATATGTATTTAGCTTTTCTGAAATTTTATAATTTAAATTCGTGTGGAATAACCAATATGAAGAAATAACTTCATTCCTTCCGGTATAAATAATTTCTTCATAATCCTTCCATATTTGCTTACCAAAAAATTGTCCTCTAAAACTAAAAGACAAATATCCAATGAAATTGAGGTTGAAGGAAAAATTTATTTTGTGCTTTGATTTTAAGAGAAGTTGATCATTTGTTTGAAGATCCTTCGAATCAAAATAACCATAACCGAATTTAAAATTGAGAAAATCATACGGAAAGTATTCAACGTCAAAATCACCTCCCCAGGTATTTACCTTTTCCAAATTCGCGGTTTTATAAATTCCATAGTTGTCCTCTATACCTAAATATTTATAATCAATTAAGTTTGAAATTTGGTTATAGTTAAAGTGAATCTTCAGATGATAATTATTATCATTCCAATATTCTATATCAGTTTGTAAAGATGTTGATTTTTCTGGACGTAACTCCGGATTGCCGGTTATATGATAACCAACATTTAAATTAACGTATTCTATATATAATTCCTTAAATGAAGGTGCGCGAAACCCTTCGGAATATGAAACTCTAATTCTGGAATTAATTGATGGTTTAAACATTACCGCTGCTTTTGGAGTTAATTGACTGCCATAAACCGAATGCGCGTCTAAACGAATTCCTCCAAGAAAAGTTGACCAGTCATTTATTACTATTTCATCTTGCAGAAAAATATTATTAAGATTTGAGTTTTGATTCTCGTTTATTACTCTGTCCGATCCAATTATTTCATACTCAAATGAATAACCGCCGTTTATTAAGTTTTTCCCTAATGCAAAATCAAACAATACATCACCTCGCAATAATTTTTCAAGTGTAGCGTCGCCATTTTTTATAAAGCCGCTGCTTATAACTTTTTGATCATAAGTATGATCAAACACGGAATATTCAATTCCGGTTTTCATATTAAAAGAATTAATAATTTGCTTAGACGTAAGTTCAAGTCTGCCCGCGAATTGTATATTCTCAATACGATCTCTGAAGATTATACTGCTTTGTGAATTTTGATTTTCATTAAAAAATAAAGTTCTCAAATTCAGTTCAGTATTTTCATTTAGATTTCCATTTAGATTAAATTGCCCGTGGTATTTTTTATACGCCGTTCCGTCATCCGAAGGAGTTAGTTTATTAAGATCATATCCGTCATACTTTCTATAACTAAAATTTAAACTTGGTCTCCAATTATTTACAGGTACATTAAGATTTATGCTTCCATCCAATCTTCCATAACTTCCGGTCGATAAATCTGATGTCATTGAAAAATCGTTGTTCATTTTATTTGTAATAATATTTATAACTCCGCCCATTGCCTCGCTGCCATATAAAGCCGAAGCAGCGCCTTTTACTAGCTCTATTTTTTCAACTTGATTAATTGGAATAGTTGAAATATCAAGCTCACCGTTTACTCTGCCGATCATTTTAATTCCATCTACCAAAATTTGCACGTGCTGACTTCCAAAACCTTGAATTTCAACAGTATTAACGCCGGTGCCAAATTGGTTTTCATGAATAACAATTCCATTAATTTCGGAAAGCGCTTGTTTAATATCGCTGGCCCCGGAATTTTGAATTTGTTCTTTATTAATGACTCTTGTGCTAACCGGAGTATCTTTTAAAAATCTTTCGGTCCTTGTTCCCGTAACAACAATTTGATCTAGATTGAGCAGTGAAGGTTTTAAGTAAAGTTCAATTGAAATATAATTTTTGTTTAATTCAATATCTTTTTCTTCAGAGAAATAACCGATATAGGATGCAATTAATTTGAATTTATTTTTATTTGATTTTGTACTAATTAGAAAATTCCCATTTTCATCACTTAAGGTTCCGATAGATGTATTTTCTAAATAGATATTTGCGCCAACTAATGGAAGCTTTGTATTCGAATCATAAATTTTTCCGTTAATAACATTTTGCGCGTTGTTTGAATTTGAAAAAGATAAAAGCAATAATAAAATTCCGGCAAGTTTTATTTTATATAAAAAAGAAAATGTATGTGTATTATTCAATTTATTCTGGCTATTAAGATTTAATCTTAATAGTAAATAAAAGATAAGCGTGGATTTATATCAATACTTTGGAATTGGTAATTTTTAATACTAAGAATTTAGTATTGTGTTAATCTTTAAATGTTATAATTCCGTTTCTAATGGAAGCGACAATTAGTTCAGGTGTGCTTTTAACATTCATTTTCTTCATAATATTTCTGCGGTGCGTTAAAACAGTATTTTCACTAATGAAAAATATTTTGGCAATTTCCTTATTTTTTTTCCCAAGCACAATATGCTCTAAAATTTCTTTTTCTCTTCCGCTTAATAAAAAATTAAACTCCCCATTTT
Source organism: Ignavibacteriota bacterium (assembly GCA_016713565.1). NCBI lineage: Bacteria > Pseudomonadati > Ignavibacteriota > Ignavibacteriota bacterium. Next base: position 86,908 of record JADJOX010000008.1, on the reverse strand, counting down.
TCCGCTCGTTTAGGTCTTCATCAAAATTATTCATCACATATTCATATATTTTTTTACTGTAATATTTTTCACCGCTATGAATTTTTTTTGAGGCAAATATTAACTCATCTTTCGACGTATTCTTTAGCAAATATCCGTCTAATTTATATTTTAATAATTCACTTATGTGCTTTCTGTCGTTATAATCGACCAATACTAAAATTTTTAATTTGGGAAAATCAATCTTAATTCTTTCAATTAATTGGCAAGTTTCGTCCTTACTTTTTTCAACTTCACAAATAAGTATATGAGGATTAAATTTCTTAATTTCAGTATGTATTTCTTCAGGGGCCACTCCGTATACTTCAAAATCATTCAGTCGCTGAAGGATGCAGGTTATAGCAAAATTCATTAAAAAATATTTATTCGAAATTAAAATTTTAATTCGTTCCAAAAAAAACCTTATTAAGACTAAATCTAAATTACTTAAAATTCGGAATTTTTCAAAATGATTATAAAAGTAGCTATGATTTTAAGAATTCTGGAAAATTTGGTTTTAATCAAAATTAAAGTTTATTCGGAATTTCCATTTTACAAATAAGTATTAATTAAACCATTCCAATTTTTACATTAACTTTTAATACAATTACCTGGTTTGTTTAAATTTTACAATAATTTGGAAGAATTAATTTATGGGATTATTAATTATTTTAATTAAATTCAAGACAATATTAATTTATAAAACATTGTAATGAAAAATTCAGCTCCCAAAACAGAATTAGTCAGAAGTTTAACATTAACCGCATCAATAATGATAGTCGCCGGCTCAATGATAGGCTCCGGAATATTTAGAAAACCGGCTACAATGGCGGGTCAATTAGGTTCACCTGAATTACTTATCATAATTTGGATTATTGCCGGCATTATTACTTTCATTGGTGCTTTAGTAAATGCTGAAGTTGCCGGAATTATTGATTCAACTGGAGGTCAATATGTTTACTTCAGAAAAATGTATGGTGACGGAGTAGCGTTTATTTACGGCTGGTCGGTTCTTTCTGTAATTCAAACCGGAAGTCAAGCGGCAATCGCATATGTTTTTGGTGAATATTTAGGTTATTTTATTAATTATCCACAGCTTCCGCAAAGCTTGCAGGATTTTACATTTTATATGCCGTTGGTAGGCAATATTCATCCTTTCTTTGAATTCGGACCAAAAGCCGCTGCAATTATATGCATATTATTTTTAACCGGAATAAATTATATCGGTGTAATTTTCGGCGGAATTGTACAAACTATTGTTACAATTATAAAGATAGCCGCAATTATTGCCTTGGCTGTTGTGCTAATTACATTAGGCAACGGTTCATTCGCCAATGTTATTACAGGATTTTCAATTGCGCAAAATAATACAAGTGAATTGATTTCCGCTATTGGACTCGCACTTGCCGGAGCTTTCTGGGCATATGACGGCTGGAACAATGTAACTTTCATTTCCGGAGAAATGAAAAATCCGCAGAAAAACATTCCTCTTGGTTTGCTTTACGGAACATTAATTGTAATGGCGGTTTATGTAATTATTAATATTGCCTATTTATACATTCTTCCAATTGACGTTATGAAGAAATCACCTTTAGTTGCCGCATCTGCAATGGAACTTATTTTCGGTCAATCCGGAGCTTCAGTAATTTCTATAGCCGTAATCATTTCAACATTCGGCGCTCTCAACGGAAGTATTTTAGCTTCCGCAAGAGTTCAATTTGCTATGGCAAAGGATAACTTATTTTTTAATTATTTAGGTAAAGTACATCCAAAATTCGGAACACCTCACACATCTTTAATTATTCAGGGATTATGGTCAAGTGTACTTGTCCTTTCAGGATCCTTTGATACAATAACCGATTATGTAATTTTTGCGGCTTGGTTGTTTTATATGCTTGGGGCTTACGGAGTAATTGTGCTAAGGAAAAAGATGCCGAATGTAGAGCGACCATTCAAGGTTTGGGGATATCCGTATCTGCCGTTGATATTTGTTGTTTTTTCTTTTTTATTTTTAATAAATTCAATAATCGCCGACACAGAAGACGCGGCGATGGGAACAATTTTAATTTTATCAGGTTTGCCTTTTTATATTTACTGGAAATATTTTTCGAAAAAATAAAAACCTCCCAAAGGAGGTTTTTCCTATCTAAAGTTGAGGATTCATCCTACCTATTTCGTCCTCTGCCTCTGTTAGAACCTTTTTCAATGCTAGTTGAAACAATTGCTTCAAACTGATCTTGATCAAGATATTGCGCCTTGTAATCAACTTCCTGTGCCTCTAAATTTTGATTAAATGCTCTTAAATGATTTCTTGAACCGCGCATTAGATTATTGTAAACATATGTAATATCTTCGTTATCGACTTTTTCCAAATTTTTCTGAAGATCCAAAATATCAATTTCTTCAATTGCCGCACCAACTTTCAAAGCTTCTATTAAAGATGTATTTCCCTTTTCTATCAATGTGTTATAAAGTGCCTGTAAATCCGGATTGCTGAAGACACCAACTTCATCAGAGATAACCGGATCCGTAATTTGATATTTATCCAATAAAATTTTTATAGCGTCAGTATGTTTTTGTTCACTTTTAGATATGTTATTAAATACATTTGCATTCCATTTTTTATATAAAACCAAATAAATATCTCTTGCAAGTTTTTCTTCTTCACGCATAAATACTAATCCTTCATTTTCATCAGAATTAATTTCTTCAATTGGCATTGCCTTTAAAACCTCAGAAACATCGCCTGAATTAATAACATTGTTAGATTCAACCGGCGAATTGCATGCAGTAATAATTATTATAGTTGTGAATGCTGTTAATATTAATTTTGCGAATATTTGACTTAAACTTTTCATTTGTCATTTCCTTTTTTTTTCGAACAGTCGACAATTGGTGTGCCAAATCTCAAAATTTCATTTCCCAATATTTATTTAATAATTAGAAAAACTTTAATTCAATTTTCGACCAGTTTGTCGATGCTTTCGACGAAAATGTTGGATTTAAAATTTTAGTTAAATTAGAAAATTAGAAATAGAATTAATTTATTAATCACAAAAACCAAAACTCTTTGAATTTCCTCAATTTCCTTTTGTTTTTAAATACTAAAAATTTTCAAACAAAAAGAATACGATTGGCACAATTCTTACTACAATTCTACATTACAATATTCAGCGAGGCTAAAATGAAAAAAAAAATCATACTTTATTTAATGCTGTCCGGATTCTTTGTATTTAGCAGTGTTCAATTTGCTCAGGATTCATCATCGGCACAAAATCAAAATAAAATTAAAATGCAAAATGCCGAAAGAAATCAGCATGGGAATAACTTTGTAGACGCAAACGGTGACGGATACAACGATAATGCGCCTGATCATGATGGTGATGGAATTCCGAATGGATTGGATGAAGATTATAATGGAAAAGGTAAAAAAGGTTTTGTTGATTTAGATGGAGACGGAATTAATGATAATGCGGGAAACAATCGTAACAGTAAAAGATATGGAAATAATAACGCGAATAAAAGGGCCGTTAATGCACAAAACGGAAATATAAACGGCGCCGGCAATAATATAGATAATTCCGGCAGCGGTAATTCCGGAAAAGTCAGAAAAGGCGGGAATGGCAAAGGAAATTAATTAAATTGAAAACACCAAAATATTTAAATAAAAAATTATACATTTTTGCTTTGTATTTTATTTCACAAAGTTTGTTTGGGCAATTGAACTTCAGTTTATCAACTTCACAGGAGTATTCCGATAATCCATTTCATTACCCTATCCCGGTTTCTACATTGATTAGTTCTTTAGATTTAGGTATAGAATATAAATTGAATAATTTAGGATTTGGTTATTACGGCGATTATTCAATATTTCACGAAATAAGCGACAGAAATTTTTATTGGCATCAATTTGGTTTTTGGAATTCTGATGAAAATCTTATTTACGGTTTATTTTTGGAACAAAGAATTAATAACTCAAATTATGAATTTTATAACCTAACAAATTATAACGGATACACTAAATATAAATTACCCTTTAATGATCTCAACTGTAATATAAATGCATCTTTAAGCTATACCAATTATTCATATCTAAACGATTTGGATAATTTACTTGGTTCGGCCGGCATTGACTTTAATAGAAGTTTTGAGTCCAAAACCACTATAATGGGAGGAATTTCCTATAATTATAAAAATTATTTTGAAACTGATCTCAATGATCCTTCAATAATCGGAGATAGTTTGGAACAATCATTTTCTTCAAGCGCATTTACCAGTCAATTTAATTTTTATGGAAGAATTGCTCAATCAATATTAGAAAATACCGGCTTGGCTGTTCAATATTCGCAGCAAAACATTATAGGCGGCACTGCAAAATATATAAGACAATTAGACTATGTTTACGGCGATGAATCTCAATACTTCGATGATCCAATCAGTTATGAATCTAATTCAATTTCAGCTCAATTAACTCAATTATTTGGTGATAATTTTATGCTTAAAGGCATTTTTACTTACACAAAAAAAGAGTACCCTTCGCAGGGGATTTATTTAAGCGAAGAATTGTTTGATTCAAACATTTTACGAAACGATAAACTTACTGCTGTGAATTTTTCATTATCCAAACGTTTTGAATTGGAAAATAGTTATATTCTGCTCTCTCTGTCTTATATAAATACAAACAATATTTCCAACAGTTATTGGTATAAATACAAAAACAATCAATTCAATATTCATTTTGATTATCAATTTTAAGTTGATATTTTTCACGAAATGGAAAGTGTAATTTCACAAAGATTCTTTAAAAAATAATTATTTCTAATACGAGTGAAAATTTTTAATAAAGTTGATCTTCAGCCTAAGAGTTTAATTCTAATTTTTATTGCGGTAGCAATTTTAGTAATATCTTCCGTTTTGTTTGAATATTACCAAAGTAAAAAAGAAATGTATAATTTAATGGAGGAACAGGCTCATTCACTTTTGGAAACAACTCTTACTTCTTCAACAAACGCATTAATATCATATGATCTATTAAATTCAGAATTAAAGAATCGCTTATTCAACAATGCCAATTATATAAAATTACTTTTTGAAAAAGGGCAAATCAACAATAATATTCTTAAACATTTTGCCGAACAAAATCAAATTTATAGAATAAATATTTTCAATAAATTCGGGAAAAAGATTTTCAGCAATCATGAAATAATTCACACGGATTTGGAACCAAAAATTGATCCTAATGATGTTTTGGCTCCGATTTTCAAAGGAATAACTGATTCTTTATTTATTGGATTTAAAAAAGCGAGATTCGAAGATGGATTTAGATTTGCAATTGCTGTTTCGGCAAAAGACAGAAGCGCTATCGTTTTAAACTTGAATGCTGAAAAGATTTTGGAATTCAGAAAACAAATTGGCTTCGGAAGCCTATTAAAAAAATTAACGCAAAACAAAAACTTAATTTATACAGTATTGCAGAATTCAGACGAAATTATCGCTGCCTCCGGAAATATTTCAACCTTGGAAAACTTTGATGATTCTGATTTTTTAAAGAAATCACTAATAGATTCAACATTTGCCTCAAGAGTTATTGAAAACGACTCTTTAAATATTTTTGAAGCCGTTCACCCTTTTTCATATAATGGTAATACGGTAGGAATATTTCGTTTAGGAATTTCACTTCAGCCGTTGATAAGTATAAATCAACGAGCTATTAGAAGATTAGTAATTATTGGAATAACTCTATTCGTTTTAGGCTCCTTGCTTCTCACTTACATTTTCACGCGTCAAAATTTCGATTTTCTACAAAAAAGATTCAGAACTATAGAAAATTTTTCCAACAATGTAATACAAAATGTAAGCGATGCTGTAATTGTTTTAGATGAAGATCATTTTATTAAAATCGTTAATTCAGCGGCTATAAATTTATTTCGTTTTAATGAAAATGAAATTAATACGAATAAATTTTTTGATCTATTAAAATCAAATGATCTAATGGATATAATAAACTCAAATGATGGATTAAAACAATTAGAAATAAAAATCAATAATCAAAATAGGTACTTATTACTTTCCAAAACTAACTTTGATACGGAAAGTAATAATAAAAATACTATATTCGTTTTTAGAGATTTAACAAAACAAAAATTATTAGAGGACCAAATCCAAAGAAAAGAAAGATTAGTAGCAATGGGTGAATTAGCTTCAGGCGTAGCTCATGAAATTAGAAATCCTTTAAATACAATAAGCACAATTACACAGCAATTACAAATGGATTTTGAACCGATTGACCGAAAAGATGAATTTAAAAATCTTGCTGGCTTGGTTAATAAAGAAGTAAAAAGAATAAACGAAACAGTAAATAGTTTTTTAAGATTTTCCAAACCGGAAAAAATAATATTAACTGAATTTAAATTGTCTGATTTGACAGGTCAGATAAGAAACCTTTATATTCCAATGTTTTCGGATAAATCAATTGAATTCTTACTTAAAGCCGAATGGGACGGAATTGTAAACTGGGACAGGAATCAAATTCAGCAGGTTTTTATGAATCTTTTACAGAACTCTTTTGACGCGACAAAAAATAACGGAAACATAATATTGACAATAAATCATGAAGAAAATAATAATATAAAAATTGAAATAGCGGATAACGGTATTGGTATTTCTAAAAATATGTTAAATAAAATTTTTAATTTATATTTTACAACAAAAGCTAAAGGTACCGGAATTGGTTTAAGTATTGTACAAAGAATTATTTTTGAACATGGCGGAACAATTTCAGTAAATAGCGAAGAAAATTCAGGCACTTTATTTACAATTACTTTACCGCAATTTCCAATTATTTAATTTTAATGTTATGAAAAAACTATCATTACTTATCATTGACGACGAAGCAGCGCAATTAGAATCATTAAAAAGTTTTTTAAAAAGACGGGAATATGAAGTTCTTACCGCGTCCGATGGACACGAAGGGTTTAATTTAGTTCAAAGTAATTTAATTGATGTTGTACTCACGGATTACAGAATGCCCAATTGGGATGGATTAACCGTATTAAAAAATGTAAAAGAATTTAATCCCGAAATAGACGTTGTAGTGATTACAGCTTATGGAAGCGTTGAAGATGCGGTAAATATTATGAAAGCCGGTGCGTATGATTATTTATCAAAACCAATTGATCTCGACGAATTAGAAAATTTACTAAATCGAATTTATGAAAAGCGGTTGCTTTTTTCGGAAAACAAATTACTGAAACAGCAGCTTGTTGAAAAATTCAAATTTGATTCAATTATTTCGGAAAGCGGAATAATGCAGGAAGTTTTAAATACAGCGGCAAGAGTCGCAAATAGTAAAGCTTCTGTTTTAGTAAGAGGTGAAAGCGGAACGGGTAAAGAACTTATTGCAAAGGCAATTCATTTTTCAGGATCGAGAAAAGATAAACCATTTGTAACTGTAAACATTTCTTCCTTATCCGAAAATCTTTTGGAAAGTGAATTATTCGGACATGAGAAAGGCGCGTTTACAGGAGCAACAAATCTTCGAATAGGAAGATTTGAGGAAGCAAACGGCGGAACTCTATTTATTGATGAAGTTGGTGATATACCAATGCAAGCGCAAGTAAAACTTTTACGCGCAATTCAGTTCAATGAAATTCAAAGAATTGGAGGAAACGTAACTATTAATGTTAACGTAAGAATAATAACCGCTACACATAGAAACCTTGAAGAAATGATTAAGAAAGGTGAATTTAGAGAAGATTTATTTTACAGATTAAATGTTGTTTCTATATGTTTGCCAAAGTTAAGACAAAGAAAAAGTGATATTCCTATTTTGATTGATCATTTTATTAAGAAACATGCCAACTCAAACCAGAAAGAAGTAAGTTCATTATCTACCGAAGCCTTAGATATATTAATGAAATATGATTATCCGGGAAACATAAGAGAATTGGAAAACATTATTGAACGAGCGGTTGTACTTTGCAGATCGGATATTATTACAAAAACTGATTTACCGAAATTAGTTAATAAAATAGCTGAAAATAAAATCCTCGACCCAACCGATTTTGAAGACGGTTATGAAAATAAAGTCAAAGCTTTTGAAAACGATATTATCTTGGAAGCATTAAGCAGAACAAATGGAAATAAAAGCGCGGCAGCAAGATTATTAAACATAAGCGAGAGACATTTAAGATCGCGAATGGAAATTATAAATATTAAATACACAAAAGAATAAAATAACTTTCTATTTTTTAAAATGATTTTAAAAAAAGAGAAGCGTTTGCTTCTCTTTTTTTTAGATTTTTTTAATATTTATTTTCTGCCAGATCTTTTTGCAGTTCCCTTAGATCCGGTTCCGTCACATACTCCCGTTCCATTACCGGCACCATTAGTTTTGCCGTATCCAGTTCCATCTTGAGGCTGAACATGTGATCCGCTTCCGTCTTTTACACCGTAACCTTTGCCTGAACCTTGATTTCCCGTGCCTGCATTATCACAAATTCCGTCTCCGTCTGCATCAACCCAATTTGAACCCGGTGTTGTAGTTTGCAGGGTTTGAGATTTAACCATATTTCTTGTTTGATTATTTGCTTGCTGTGCAAAAACGCTGGTTGTTAATAAAGAAACAACTAATAACATTACTGATAAATTAATTAAGCTTTTCATTTTTTTCTCCTTTGTTTGTGTTAATGTTTGTGTAGTAAACAAAGAAAATAATGTGCCAATTTTTAATGGTATTATTTAATTAAAAAATGATTTTTTTTTTATTCTGAAATAATTTTTAAACCAAACAGTCGGATGTCTCGCCTATTATGTCGAATAAGGCTTTAGGTTAATTTGCTATTCAATTTTTGATTTCTCGATTTTATTTCATTTAAGCAATTACCGCAAAGACAATCCTTATAATTATCTTTTATGAATATCAGTTCTTGCTTTGTTAAGTAAAACTCAAAACACTGGCATTGAGTTATGTTCCCTGGTTTGCATTCAAAGGTTGAAATGCAGCGCGGGCAGTATTTAAGTTCATATTTTGATAAATCTTTCAATTTTATTTTATTAACATCATTCTGCGAGTTGAAATAAAATTACCAGATTGTAATTTGTAAATGTAAATTCCGCTTGAAAGATTGCCTGCATCGAATTTAATCGAATAATTACCTGATGATTTTCGCGCGTCAACCAAAACCGATACTTCATTTCCGAGAATATCGTAAACAATTAATTTAACGTTTGATGTTTCCCGATTGGCGTTTGACGGAATACTAAATTCTATAATTGTATTTGGATTAAAAGGATTGGGATAATTCTGGTCTAATTTAAAGTCACTAGAAATTAATTCATTATTAATAGAAACCGTATTTTCATCATAATTTAATGCAACTCTTCTTGGCGCTATACCGGTATTATAACTATTCAATAACTCTCCGTCATTATTATAAACGTTTAGTGTCCCGTTAGAAGAGAAATCTTTAGCATCGGTTAAATAATGTTTACCCGCGATATAATCATAGCTATATCCATAAGCAAAAATAATATTGGGATCATCGACAACTGTTTTTGGTTCACCTGCATTTAAATTTAGTCCGATAATTTTATTTGATCCTGATTTGAAATAGATCATATCACTTGATTTATCAACATAAATATCATTTCCAAATCCTGAATCGGTTACCAAAAAAGAGTCAACTTTTTCAAATGTTGTTAAGTCAACTTTATAAATTATACCGCTTGGACATCCGACCAATAATTTACCATCATTTGTAATAGCGAGCGAGGAAGGATTTAATTTAACTTTTATATTATGTATTACTTCATCAGTCTCTGAATCAATTACGGTTATTGTGGAATCGGAAGCTCCGCCCCAAATACCGTTGTTTGCCACAAATACTTTATTATTGTAAGAAATTATTTCCTGCGGGTAAACTCCAACTGTAAGGTCTTTTACTTTACTAAAATCATTTTCATTAAGAACTGAAACTCTGCTTGCAGGTCCATTTGTAATATAAATTTTTCCATTTGCAATTGTAATAGAATAAGGATTTGTGCCAACTTCTTTAGAATTAATTACGGTTCCATTTGTATCAAGTTTGTAAATTTTTCCAGCTCCGCCAAAACTTCCCTGCTCAACAATATAAACCTTATCATTTTTTATAATCATTCCATCAGGGTATAATCCAATATTTCCGGGAGAGAAAATATCTTGTGTAAATATTTGGGAAGTAATATTTAATTTGCTCAGCATAGATGTTCCGGCGCTGAATCCGCCTTCCGATAAAACATAAACATCTTTAAGCTGTTGAGCATTTATGGAAATAACAAAAATAAAGTATAAATATATTATTAAAGTTTTTTTCATAGAATTTTCCTAATTAGTAATTCACTGTTAAAGTAAGTTTGTAAAAACGCAAAGGCATTGGATAGCCGGATACGACTTCATATTTTGTATTTGTTATATTGTTAATTTCCAATTTAAATTTTGAAACCAACTCAAACCAATTGATTTGATAACTTATATTTCCATCTATTGTATGATAAGATTTCACTTCAATTTTATTTTCAAAATCGGAAAAATGCTTTCCGCTTAATGAGTAAAAAATGTTCATATCCAAGTTTTTATAATTTGTTCCAAAATTTAAGTTTGCGGCTTGCAAAGGTATGTATGGGATATATTTATTTTGTGTTGGATCACCAAAATAAGCAGAACTCGTTTTACGCGTATTTGTAATTTGAATTCCTGAATTTATATTTATTTTAATATTTTCAAATATCGATTCAACAAGATCAATTGATATTGAAAAATTATTCGACAATGATTCCGCAATATTTTTTGGTTTCCATAGTCCGTTTGTTTGCGGAACCCAAACAATTTTATTTTCCGCCGAAATATGCGTATATGTTAATTCAATTTTTCCATCTAATACATTTGAAAAAAAATAATACAATCCGCCTTCAACATTAATTGATCTTTCCGATTTAAGATTTTCGTTACCTGAGTTTTTCCAATAAAGATCGTTAAATGAAGGCGCTCTGAAATTACTTCCAACATTTGCTTTAATTCCAAATTGGCTTATAGCTAACGGCTTAAAGTTTATACCGAATTTATAAGTAAAAGTACCTTCATCTATATCCGATATATAGTCATATCTTAACGATGGAAATATTATTAATGATTTATAAAAATTATATGAGGATGATAAAAATAATGCGTGCTGATTTCGAATTATTCCATCTAACAATTCACGGCTTTCTAAAGACGCATTTGTAAATTCGTATCCTGAAGTTATTCCGTAAATATCATTTTTAAACCTTAATTCACTGCTGCCGGAGTATACCAAATTTTTATAAATACTGCGGATAAATTTACCAACCGAATAATCCAATAAATTATTTTGATAGCCAAAATTAGTTTTAAGGAATAAATTATCAGTTAAATTATTATCAAGCGTTAATATATTACTCCAATTTCTATCTTTTTGTTTTGTAGGCGCGGGAGTTGTACCTGTTTCTATACCGGGTATCTGTTTGTTTTGATCCGCATAAGTTGAAAAGAATTTTATTACATTTTTATTATTTATTATGTATTGTGTTCTTAATCCAACATCGCTTAATATATACGCCGCGTTCTGCCTTTCTTTAAGTTTATCTTGAAAATAATATTCATAATTTCCGTCAGAAGATTCTTTATTATAATTTATACCAATGTTAAAATTTTCAATCTCTTTGTATGCGTTAACTTTATAACCCAAAGTATTAAACGAGCCTTGAGAAACCGAAGCTCCGAATTTAATTGATTTGTTTTGCGCTAAATGTTCCTTGTTTTTTGTAATTATATTAATAACCCCGCCAATAGCGTTGCTTCCATAAAGAGAACTAACTCCATTATTAATAAATTCAATTCTTTCAATAAATTCTTTCGGAATAATGGAAAGATCAATTTGAGAATTTTGAAATGAATTTAATTTCATCCCGTCAATCAAAATTAAAGTATGTTCGGCACCCAATCCGTTAGTGGATATTGTACTTAGCGCCGGAGTTAATCCATACGACTTAATAAAAATATTGGATTTTGTCTTTAATATATCGGGCAGTCTTTCGCCGTTTACAGATTCAATTTCCTTTGCTGAGATTACTTCAATTTTTGTAGGAACATCTGAGAGTTTTGTATCAATCTTATCTGAAACAACAGTTATTTCATCCAGGGAATAATTATTAATTACAAAAGATGAATCTTGTCCAAATAAATAATTGGCGCAAATTATTAAAATTATTATTATATGACAGTACTTAATTTTCAATTTTTAATTCTTTTATATATGGAATGTATTTTTTCAGCAATTCAAAGCTTCCGAATAAAAGTATGGTATATGTTAAATCACCACCTAGACTATTTTGGAAAAAAGGAATTGCTGTGATATAACATTTAATTAAACCATCAATTGTATGCGGATAATAATTACTAATAATCCAAACAGCAAAATTTGTTATTACAAAAAATATTACAGAACCCGAAATTGCCGCAAGACCAATATTGATTGGTGTTTTTTTCTCTCTTAATTTGAATCCAATAAAAACAATTATTGCGAAGCTTGTGTAAACAGCGGGAATTAAGCGATGAAATCCCAAATAAATATCACTTAAAAACATTGCGAGCAATGGAATTATAAACGATAATTTTTTATCACCGAAATATGCTCCGCCGAATATTGCAATTGCAGCAATTGAAGAAAAATTTGGCGGATGCGGAATAAATCTGGATGCCGCCGCGGCAATAATCATAATAGTGATTAATGAAAATTTATATTTATTCATTATTCAACTCCTTTTCTTGAAAATCATTTTTGAAATATTTCATTTTAATCATTTCAAAAGAAGAGTGTACTGAACGAATAAATTGCAGTTTTTTCATTTCAATAAGAAATGTATTAATATTTATTTTATTGTCTTGAAAAAAAATTGAATTGGTTTTAATTAAAAAGCCATATTTAACGGCTTCTCTTAAGACGAGTCTGTTCACAGTTTTCCCGCTATGATTAATAATGAATTTTAGTAATTAGAAAAAAGAAGTTTGTGAAATGGAAACAGAGTTTGAATCAGCTTCAATTCCCGAAAGCTTCTTTTTTATAGAACTTAAAGGCAGGTCTCCTGGCTTTTCCGAATTATAAGCGCCTTCCCGTTCTTTTTATTTTTTGAACAGTGGCATATTGCTTATAAAATTTTATTCCGTAACAACGGAATCAGAATTACAGTTGCGGGTACAGCTCCGGAATTTCCCTTTTTAAAGAATCACCGGATTCCCTTTTAATTCGTTTTGATACCTTTTGTTTTATGAATTTAAATAAAAGTAATTGAGACACTAATTGCAAATTAAATTTAAATAATTTTTTTTTACTTAAATTTAATTTGATTAGTAAATTTGTTCGTAAAGAATAAAAATGAATTTTTATTCGGAGTAAACCAGTGTGTGTTTCACTGTTTTATTTGTATCTGACATGTTAAAACTGTTACCGGTCATTGAATTAATAAAAAGCCCGCAGCCTTGCATTTTTATAATTCCGATATTTTCCGCAAGCCAGACATTTGCGTTATACGTTTGGATTTTACTTTCCATAATGTTGTTAAGATTAGGAATATTTATTGTAAGCGTGTATTCAAATTTATGTGCCTGTGTTTGCTGGGAATTATTTAATGCAACAGATTCTTCACCAAGATACTGTGCTGTAAGTGAAAAAACGTTAAACTTAGCCGTCCCCATAATTGCATACGCTTTAAAAACTTCCCAAGTCGAATTTTTTTCCAAAGGAAATTGAATTACTTTAAATGTTTCATCCATTTCCAATTTTACCGAAAGATTCAATGAATCCGGAATCATATTTGAAGTGCCGTTTGTATCGGCAATTATCTCAATTGAATTTTCAGTCATTTTGAATTTTGTCTTTAAATTCAGCCCCTGCAGATAATTATAAATTTCACTGCATACGATGTAATCGCCGTCAATTTTATCCACGCTGAATGTTCTTTGTCCAATTTCAACATAACTTGCGGAATTATTATCCAAAGTATCAACGTTATATGAAAATGTTTTTCCAACTTCCAAAGGTAAAAGTTTAGCAATTTGATCTGAATAATCCGTAATTTCAGGATCATTTCCATTTGTTGAATTATCTGAGCATTTTATAAAAAATACCGTTAATAATATTGCAAGAAAAAGTTTAACTATTTTCATTCTTCAATTCCTTATTAGCTTTATAGATATTATTGCTGTTAGAATTCATAAATCTTATACTGAATTTTGTACCGACACCTTTTTTACTGCTTACTTTAATGAAAGCATCATTTAATTCGCAATATTTTTTTACAAGCGCCAATCCCAAACCGTTTCCGTCAAATTTTCTTCTGTATCCGCTTTCTTCCTGCGTAAACGGTTCAAAAAGCGTTGGTAAAAATTCTTCTGAAATTCCAATTCCCGTATCTTGAATATCTACGCTTAAATTTCCATTTTCATCATTGAAAACTACAATTTCAACATGACCTTCTTTTGTATACTTTAATCCATTATCAATTAGATTAACAAACAATTGCGAAAGCGAATATTTGTCTCCCAGCAATTTTGTTTTTTCTGTTTTATTATAAAATTTGAGTTCAAGTCCTCTTTGTTTTGCGGTATGTTTAAATTCTTCGTAAAGATTTTGGAGTATATCGTCTACAAGATCAATATGTGTTCTAAATGTTTCAAAAGTACCCGATTGAAACTGAGCCATATTTAAAATTGAATCGATTGTTCTTGTCAATCTTCTGCTGCCAAGATCAATAGCGTGAAAAAGTTCTTTATAATTTTGCGCATCATCAGCCGTCAGTTCGTTTTGAAGTAGGGAAATGTAGCTTAAAATTGTATTTATCGGAGTTCTGATTTCATGAGACATTCCCGCAAGAAATTCTGTTTTTAATCTATCTGATTCTTCAGCTTTTTCTTTTGCTTTTATCAATTGAGTTTGATACTGTTCTTGTAAAGAAACGTCTTCTATTGTACCGTCAAAAAATGGTCCGTTTTTGTCGCCTTTTATTAAATTTCCACTTATACTTACCGTAATTATTGATCCGTCTTTTTTCTTTACAATTTGTCTAACACTGTTTATCGATCCTTCAAATTTTATTCTGTCAATTAAATTGTTCCAAGCATCAATACCATTGATAAGTATAGAAAAAGTTTTTTCATTTAACAGTTCATTTGAATTTGAGTAACCGAGAATTTTTACTAATGCCGGGTTTACTAAAACAAGTGTTCCTTCCAATTTTGTTCTGAATATTCCCATTGTAGAATTTTGAACCAAGCTTCTAAATCTTGCCTCATTTTCTCTAAGCTTTGTTTCCATTTTATGTTTATACAAAGCCATTTCAATTGTTGTATTTAATTCTCTTTCTTCAAACGGTTTGATTAGATAACCGAAAGCATCGGAAACTTTTGCTCTTTGTAAAGTGGAATCATCCGCGTTTGCGGTTAAATAAATTACGGGGATATCTGAAAATGATCTTATTTTGGTTGCGGTTTCAATACCATCTATTTCGCCTTGTATCATAATATCCATTAAAATCAGATCGGGTTCTTCTCTAATTGCATTTTCAATTGCCATCTGACCGTTTGAAACAATTCGCATTACTTCGTATCCCATTGCTTTTAGGCGTTCTGCTATTTCCATAGCAATAATTATTTCATCTTCAACAACAAGAATTTTTGCTTTTTCCATAATTATTTAACTCGCTTTTGCATATTTAGGATCTTCAAATATTAGCCGGACAGTTGTACCGTTTTTATTAAAAAATTCTACCTTTCCATTTAGTTGAACTGTCAAATTATTTACAAGCCGTAACCCTAAAGAATCTGATTCTTCAATTTTAAAGTTATTTGGTATTCCTTTTCCATTATCGCTTATTTTTAATATTAGTTTATTGTTTTCGTTGTGTCCCATGTCAATTTTTATTTCACCTATTGATTCGTTGTCAAATCCGTGTTTAAGTGAATTTGAAATTAATTCATTTATAATTAAACCGCATGGAACTGCTGTATCAACATTTAATTCAATATTGGCAATATTTGCTTTAAGTTTAATTTTATTCTGATTAACTCCATACGACTGAAATAAATAGTTGGTAAGTTTTTTAACATATTCTTTAAAGTTTATATTTGCCAAATCTCCCGATTGGTAAAGTCGTTCGTGTATCAATGCCATTGATTTAACCCGGTTCTGACCTTCTCTAAACATTTCCAAAGTTAACGGATCGGTAATTTTTTTAGATTGAAAAAAGAAAAGACTTGAAACAATTTGTAAGTTATTTTTAACTCTATGATGAATCTCTTTTAAAAGAACTTCTTTTTCCTCCAAAGATTTACCTATTTCTTTCTCTGCTTTTTTTCTGACTTCATTTTCCTTTTGAAGTGATTTCATCGCGTGTTCCAATTCAACGGTTCTATCAACAACGCGAGCTTCCAATTCCTTGTTAATTATTTCCATTTCAACTGACGTTGCGGCAATTTTCTCAACCATTTCGTTAAATGAATTAGCCAAATAACCGACTTCATCATTGCTTACAACTTCGGCTCTTTGTGTATAATCTCCATCTCTTATTTTATTTACTGTATTAACAAATTTCGTTAAAGGTTTAGTAAAATAAACACCGATTAAATATGCGAGAATACTTCCTACCAAGAAAATAAATAAACTGACCAATCCGATATTGTATTTTAATTCATCAATTTTATCATAAACTAATCTAAGTGAATATCCGATATAAATATTTCCGACTGTTTCACTTCCCAATAAAATCGGAGCATGAATTTTCATTATTTCCCACTTTTTTGAAATGCCCTTGTCATCTGCATTAGTGTAATTATTCATTACCGCGGTAAAATAGTTGAAATCAAAGAAGAGCGAATCGGCTTTTTCAATAACAACATAGCGTATCTCTTCATTTTTTATTAATGATTCTATTTCATCAACGGAGGTATTGTTCTCTTGAAAATAAAGTCCGGAAGAAATGCCGTAAGCCGCTATTTTTGCCACTGAATTTGCTTTTTCTCTCAAACTTTCAATTCTTTCCTGTTCAAACTTTGCCGGAAAATAAAAGAAGATAAATAATGAAAATAACCCCAATAATATTGTAAAGAGTGAAGTTAATTTAAATTTGAGCGAAATATTTAGTCTATGCTTGTGTGCCATATACGTTTAATTAAAATATTTAATTTTACTTCAAAATCTTAAATTATCTTTGATATTTATAATTTAGGTTTTAGTAAAGTTTTAAAATGTTTACTATACTATCGGAATTGAAAACTGTAAATTAAGTTTGAGGTTATTAATTATTATTTTTTGGTGAGATAAATCAATTTATTCCAAATATATTTGAAATTCGTCGTCATTTGGTCTTAAATTATCGTACATTTTTCTTAAAGAATTGTATGCGGCCTCATTTCCTCTTCGCGCTGCTTGCCGGTACAAACTGGCGGCTTTGGATTTATCGACTTTAACAGAAATACCGTGTTCATAACAATTAGCCAAAGCTGCTTCAGCTAAAACCGAGCCTTTATTCGCAAATTCCTGCAAAGTTTTTAATTCATGAGAATCAAAATTACTTCTATCTGAATTTATTTTCAAAAATGCTAATCTAACTTTTGCTTCACTGCTGCCTAAATTACTTGCTTTTTCAAAATATTCAACGGCTTTAACCGAATCTTTTTTAACTAAAATGCCAGTATAATACGCCAACCCGATTTCTATAATGGAATTTATATGGTTTTGTTTTTCGGCTTTTTTCAGGAGATCAAAAGCTTCATTTTCCGTTAAGGAATAATCCATTCCCAATGCAATTAAACCTGCCCAAACGTACATTGCTTCGGGGTTATTGTTTTTAACTTCGTTTCTTAACTGGGCGATAATACTGGTGCTTCTAGAAATTTTTAGCAGCGGTTCCGCTGCTTTGAATGAGCCCAATCTAAAAGCTTTAAGATAATTGGATGCCGCTGAAATTTTATTTCTTTCAATACCAATGCCTTGATCGAGTAATTTGGCATTTATTAGTAATGCTTCAGGACTTCCGGAAACAGCCGCGTAATCTATCAAACCCAAAGCGGAAGTATCTTTAATTCCTTCTTGCAATTCGCTTGAATTTATATTCAGCATATTTTTAATTTCGCTGTTCTTCGAAGTTAAAATTTCATTTAAATATTTTTTTTCGTCGTCTTCGGAAAGTGAATCGGTTTTAAAATCGAAAAAATCCAAATCGTAATTTTCAAATGCCAAAGAATTTTGATCGTTTGATTTTACAATTTTGGACTCTTCATATTTCGTTGAATCGTTTGAAAATGAAATTCCATTTTTCTTAAATTCATCCAAAACTTTCTTCGCATCTTCAAATCCTTTATCAGCTGAGCGTTTTAACCATTTATGCGCTTCATTCAAATTCTTATTTACAATTAAATTATCAGTATAAAGAAGTCCTAAAATATATTGTGCTTGTTCCATTCCGCTTTCGGCGGCGACTTTAAAATTTTTAAAAGCTTTGAACGGATCCCATTCGGTTCCAATTCCATTACTTAACATAATTCCATAATTAAAATTTGCGGCTGGTAAATTTTTCGATGCGGCTAAACCAATCCAATCAGCCGCTTTTACGGAATCTATAGGAACACCGATTCCAAGAATATATCTGATACCTAATTCATGCTGAGCAAAAGGATCGCCGCTTTTAGCTTTTTCAGTTAGTAAAAAAGATGCCGCTAAGTTATAGTTAGGATATTTCGGTTTTATCAAGGGTGCTTTGTATTGAAGTCCGGTTTTTTTAACAACTTCGCTTTTTACTTCATCTTGGCAGAAAATAATAGCTGGTATGAAAAGAATTAGAAGGAAATGTTTAAAATTCATTAAAAATTAAAATCTCATTTATGGATTAGTGAATATTTTTAACCATAGTAAAAATATTTTTGTTCCCGTCTCTAATATACTTTGTTTCATCCATTAGCTGTTCAATAATAAACAGCCCCATTCCGCCTTCAGGCAGACTATCAATATCGCTGGGATCAAAATCCAAAGTAGGTTTTTCCAAATTAGATCGTTCAATTCCATTATCGGTAAGAACAATTCTCAGTTTTCTATCTGCGATTTCAATAAAAATTTCAATAGTATTATTTTCCTCACCTTTATAAGCGTGTTTAATAATATTATTTAAAGCTTCGGCTAGGCTTAATTCAATTTCTCTAATACAATTTTCAGAAATCAAATGATCTTCACAGAATGTCTTTGCTATAAAACAAACCGAGTTTACATTTTTGTATTCGCTATTTATAATAAATTTTTTGGAATCCATTTGAAATATTTATTGGAATAAAATATTTGTAATTATCGAAATTTCAATTTAAAAAATATATTATTTAAAGTTATTAGACAAAAAAAATCCAGCAAAAAGCTGGATTAAATGCATCAAAATAAAGTAAAAATTATAAAACTTTTACATCTTGAGCTTGAGGACCTTTTTGACCTTCACCTACAGTAAATTCAACTTTTTGTCCTTCTTTTAAAGATTTATAGCCATCACCAACAATAGATTTGAAGTGAACAAATAAATCTTCACCTTCTGATTGTTGAATGAAACCATAACCTTTAGCATTATTGAACCATTTTACGGTTCCTTCTTTTCGCTCTGCCATTACAGCTTTCCTTTATATTATGTTAAAACTAGGAGTTGAACAGAGCTTCAAAATAACAACAAAGACAATATCCTACCTTGAAAATTGCTGATCAACCACTTACTTATTTATATAACTTCCTAAGAAGTTATTCCTGAGAGTTGGGGACTCTCAGAGCCCGTAAAATTATTTACTTTTTTAACTAAAATCAAGCATTTTAAAAATTTTGTATCATTAATCCAGGAACTTTATAAAATTTTTATAAATTTAGCTTCCTATAAAAATATATAGGATACGCGGTACTTTAATAATTTTATTTAGTATTATCGAAGTAATAATACCAAATATTAGTTTAAGTATTCTATTTTCAACTTATTCTGCAATTCAAAGTGATAAAAAGTAGAAATCCGCATGAAAAATCAATATTCAATTTTAATTTTTTTCATAATAAAGTTGATTTTCACTTTAATCGTAAAATTTTAACATAATTGAATAATTTTTAATTAGAAATCCCAAATTCAGTTTTTTCATTTAATATTTAATGTAACTACTGATTTTGCCGGAAGATTTAATTTAACTGAATTTTCAGACAATTTAAATCCGGTAAAAGCTTTGATATTAACTTTTTCTTCTTCCCCAAAGTCATTGAAATCATTCATATTCTTTGAAACAATAATTTCACCTTTGGATTTATTTGAATTTGAAATTCCATTTAATTCTATTTCAATTTCCAAGTCCTTATTTGGATTTACATTAGCCAAAGATATATTTATCTCCCCTTGCGCGTTCTTTGAAGCTGATGCAGTAACCGCAGGAATTTTATCTCCATTATATTCATAATCTTCACAAATTAAATTTATCGGCAGTAAATCGGCATTCTGATGAACTTTGTACATTTTAAATAAATAAAATGTGGGTGTTTTTACCATTTGATTATCTTTTGTAAGAAGCATTGCCTGTAAAACATTAATTGTTTGAGCAATGTTCGCCATTTTTATTCTTTCCGCGTTATTGTTAAAGATGTTCAAATAAACTGCACCCATAACAGCGTCGCGCAAAGTATTTTGCTGAAATAAAAATCCAGGATTTGTTCCAGGTTCCACTTCATACCAGCTTCCCCATTCATCCGCAATCAAACCAATTTTATTATCCGGATCGTACTTATTCATAATATTTATGTGTTCTTTTAGTCTTTCATTCACAATAAAAGTATTTTTCATCATTCCAAACCATTCAGCTTCTTTAAAGTCTGTTGCGGAACTTTTTGGATTCCATCCAGGGTAAACGGTATAATAATGGAACGAATAACCTTGAATCAAATGTCCGAATTTTTGAGTCTTCTTCATAACAGTTTCAGTCCAATCATAATCGGCATCAGTACCGCCGCTTGCAACTTTATATAAATTTCGTCCGTTCATGAATGTCGAAAATCTTTTGAAAACGTCTGCATAATAAGAAGGTTCCATATTTCCGCCGCATCCCCAGCTTTCGTTCCCGACCGCCCAATATTTCACATTCCAAGGTTTTTCTCTTCCGTTTTGCTTTCTCAATCGTGTCATCGGACTTTCATTATTTGAGTTAATATATTCAACCCATTGCGAAGCTTCTTCAACTGTTCCGCTTCCAACATTAACGCATACGTATGGTTCTGCGCCAAGAATTTCGCAAAGATCTAAAAATTCGTGAGTCCCAAAACTGTTATCTTCTGTTACTCCGCCCCAATTTGTATTTATAATTGAAGGACGTTTTTCTCTCGGTCCGATTCCATCCATCCAATGATAAGTATCCGCAAAACATCCTCCGGGCCATCGGATAACCGGGGGATTAATTTCTTTTAACGCATCGATTACGTCTTTTCGCAAACCTCGTATATTTGGAATTTTTGAATTCTCTCCGACCCAAAAACCGCCGTAAATACAATTTCCCAAGTGTTCGGCAAAATGACCGTAAATATTTTTGTCGATTTTTATTTTCCCGGCATCTTCTTTAATTATAATTTTATTTCCATCTTTTGCGGTAACTACAACAAAGGATATAAATAAAAGGATGAATAAATGTTTTAATTTTTGCATGTTTTCTCCTTGTTGTTTATTCTAAAAATATTTTTTTTAATTGGTAACGCGAAACCAAACCTTCATTTTATTAACGCCGCGGTTCGACCATATGTAATATGGAATTAATGAAAAATTACAATTCTCGTTTTCGCCGTTTATTTCAACAATTGGCTGATCCAAGATTACTGCATGATTTGCGTTTAATTTTGTTGCGTCGTCTATTGTAATATTTGAAATAATTTTGTTGTCGGCTTCTTCGGCACAATAAACAATCGGACCAAATTCAATAGCGACTTTGCCGCTGTCGTCTTTCACATTTTCATTTGCCTCTACTTTTTTAATTTCCATAGGAATGTTTAATTCAACATTTTCTCTTTTACTCCAAACTTTTGAAACGACGGCATACCCGTTTACAAGGTTAAGATTTTCTTCCTTTCCGTTTACCAATAATTTAATTTTGTTATTGTTATGATTAACATATTTGTACAAATTACCCGGAACCGGTTTGTTAATTGCCCAGCCGGGAATTCTTATCTTCAAAGTAAACTCTTTGGGATTTTCAACTTCAATATTAATTTTTATTTTTCCATCCCAAGGGTAATTGGTTATCTGCTCAACTTTTACTTTTTCATTATCAATTTTTACATCTGCTTTGTTTCCAATAAATAAATTTATGTACAAACTATCATTATTTACTCCGTATATTAATCCGGGAATTGATGGAATAAATCTGATAATATTAGTAGGACAGCACGAACAATCAAACCAAGGCGACCTGGTACATGACCCCATATTGAATTTATATTCGCCGTCTGATTCTGTAGGATTCGGATAAAAGAAATTTTTTCCGTCAAGCGAAATTCCTGAGATCATTCCATTATACAATGTTCTTTCAATAATATCGAAATACTTTGAATTTCCTGTAAGCAAAAACAATCTATGATTCCAATAAATATTTCCTATTGCGGCACATGTTTCATTGTAGCCAGTTAAATTCGGTAGTTCATAATTTTCACCAAATGCTTCCGCGCCGTGTTTAGATCCCATTCCGCCGGTAATGTACATTTTTTTATCAGTGGCGTTTTCCCAAATTTTATTGATCGCATTTAAATATTTCCGGTCTTTGTATATCGCAGCAATATCCGTCATTCCAGCATACATATAAAGAGCTCTTACGGAATGACCAACGGCTTCTTCCTGCTGCAAAACCGGTATATGATCTTGACTGTATTCACCATATAATTTATGAGTAGTGGAATCTCCTCTGGATTCAAGATACATTTTTGCCAATTCAAGATATTTTTTGTTTTGCGTGATATGATAGAGTTTAATTAAACCGGTCTCAACAATTTGATGTCCGGGAGGCGTTTTTAATTTATTTGGACCAAAATTATTTACGAGTAAGTCTGCATTTTTTATTGCAATATCCAAAAAATTTCTTCTGCCGGTTGCCCAATAGTGAGCCGCGGCAGCTTCAAACATATGACCGCTGTTATATAATTCATGACTCGCGTCTTCGGAGCCCCATCTTACCTTTGAAGGTTTTACCCAAGCTGCTGGAGGATTATCTCTATCTATCGTGAACCAAGTTGTTAAATATCCGTCGGGTTCCTGACCAATGCCAATAATATTTATAAGCGAATCAATATATTTTTCAAGAACAGGGTTCGGCTGACTAACCAACGAATATGACGCGCCTTCAATAATTTTATAAATATCCGTATCGTCAAACGGCATTTTTCCCTTAAACTTTCCTTCTTTCTTTCCGCCGGCAATTAAAAAATTTTCAACTCTGCCTTCTTCCTCACATTTGCGAAACGCATAATCTATGGTTGTATTTTGAACGAGCTTTATTTTCGGAAGCCAGAAATCATCTGTCAGTTTTACGTTTCTAATATCAACATTGCCGATGGGATAATCCGGAAAATCCAATTTCCTTTCCTGCGCAATATTCAATGAAACAGCTATGCAAAAAAATAAAATTATCTTTTTCATTTTATTCTCATTTTATTTTGGCAATTCATTATAAATTTCATCATTACCTTCATAGTTAAAATTATCGAAATAAGCTTTGTTCGTGCTTTCTTTTCCATTTGATGTAGCGTATAGACCAAAGACTGAACCCACAAAATCTCTTGGAATTACTGCATGTAGAAATGTCCCGTCAACTTGATCTTTCAGTAAATTCCATTCTATTTTGTTATATGAATAATAAAAAGAAAAGTCTCCGCCGTTTATATTAATTTTAAAAATTACTTCTTTGTTTAAATCATTACTTCCTATTTCATTCGAGGCAAGTAATTCTACTTCAATTCCATTTATGGGTTTTTCTATACTTTTGTATAATTGAATTACTTCTTTGCTGTTGTTTAGAGACTTACAAATATAAAAGTAATGGTTTTCATTAGTTAAAATTACTAAACCCGCTTTTTCATTTTCGGTTTTCGGATTGAACTGTAATTTCGTATATGCGGAACATGAATTGTTTTGCTGACGATGACCTAAGAAACTTGGATTACCAAGTCCGCCGCATGTCTCCGGCCGCAATTCCAATGAGACATAACCTTTTTTTTCATCCAACCTGAACCATTTTTTAAGCGGAGTTCTTAAGAAAATAAAATTTTTGTGAAGTGAATTTTCGGTGAATTCATACATACGTTTAAAATTTCCACTATATTCAATTGTATTGATAGGATTATCAACCTTAATATTTGGATAAGGGTAAGAAAATTGAATTTCTTTGTACTCCGGATTTATTATCGGCCAAAAATCACTTTTTGAATTTGAATCTTCAATCCATTTTACAGGCGCTAAAAATGTTTCACGGGATAAATTGGAATTATTATTTTCAAATGGTTCATACGGTCGAATTCCCAAAAATATCGCCCACCATTCACCGTTTTGGGTTTCTAACATATCCGCGTGTCCTGTGGATGTTACCGGATTTTTTCTTTTGGGATCTAAATTCCTCTGAGTTAAAATTGGATTACCTTTAAAAGATTCGTAAGGTCCCCAAATATTTTTACTTCTAAAAATTACTTCCGAATGATTATCAGCAGTCCCGCCTTCTGCAGCCATCAAATAATAATAATCAAACATTTTGTAAATGTGCGGGCCTTCAATCCATTCGGGTTTTTTATTAATATCTGTACCGCCATTAATAATTATTTTTTCCTCGCCTATCACTTTCAATGTCTCCAGATCAAACTCATACATTCTTATCGTTCTGTGTCCACTATACAACGGCTTATTATCCGGAGCATCGCTGTTATATAGAATATAAGTTTTTCCATCATTATCAAAATGAAGTGAAGGATCTATTCCATTTAATTCAGGCAAATATATCGGATCGGAATATGGACCTTCAGGTTTAGAAGATGTGACTATAAAATTTCCGCCTCCATCAACAATTGTACATGTTATATAAAACTTTCCATTATGATAATTTATTGCGGGGGCAAATATTCCTCTTGACAAACCTAACCCGTTAGTATTAAAAGTTTTTGGATTTTCCAAAGCATGACCAATTAATTCCCAATTGACCAAATCTTTGCTATGAAAAATCGGAATGCCGGGGAAATATGAAAAAGTTGAATTTACTAAATAATAATCGTCATCAACTCTTACAAAACTCGGATCGGGATAGAAACCCGATAGAATTGGATTAGTAAACATTCTTGTGTCCGTAAGATTTGAACATGAAATTATTCCCATAAAAATTACAATTAAATATTTTTTTCGCATATTGTTATTCCACAGTTTATAAATAATTTAACTAACTGATTTTTTCTTATTTCAACTTATTTCTTTGAAAATGTTATTACTAATTGCATAATTAAATCAAATTTGGAAACTTTTGTTTCTCCAAGCATTTTAGGCAATTCCACGCCTTATGAATCTTATTATTTAAGCACAACAAATTTTTTTGTATCAATAAAATTTCCGGATGTTAATTGATAATAATAAATTCCGCTCGAAATATTTTTAGCATTAAATGTACAAGAATAATTACCAGGAGATTTAATTTCATCTATTAATGTTTGAATTTCACGTCCCAAGATATCATAAACTCTTAAAGATATTTTTGAAGTATTTCCAATGCTGAATTTTATTTCTGTTGTTGGATTAAATGGATTCGGATAATTTTGTTCCAACGTAAAATTATTGGGTAAAGGATCTTTTTCTATTTCAATTCCAACAGGATTTTCATTTATATATTGAACCAGCCAATCCAATGCAGGTCTATTAACGCCGTCTTTATGAACTAAAAAACAAGTCGTTTGCCACATTTGACCTTCAACGTAACCCCAAAGCGTAATTCCATTTACACTGGGATGTTGCCACAAAACAGGAAAATATTTTTTAAAGAGTTCTAATTGTTTTGCATCATCGGGAGTTCCCGCGTCTCCAATGTTTCCAAGATCCATTTCGGAAATGTAAACGGGAAGTCCAGTTGAGCCCAGTTTATCTAAGTTTCCTTTTAATGTGTTCGTACTCGAATTTTCAAATTCAAATCTATGGCCTTGAATACCAATTCCATCGATCAATTTTTGATCTTTGAGTAAATTTATTATTTGCATATAAGATGTTGTTGCGGTGTTGTCGTTTATAATTCCATAATCATTCAAAATTAGTTTTGCGTTAGGCAGATATTTGCGTGCAAGCTTAAATGAATTTATTACCCAATCCCATCCTGTTTTACCATCGCCGCCAAGTGCTTTTTTATAATTAGCCCTTCCGTTTTTTCCATCTGGAGGATTATGAGTAGCTAAAGGTTCGTTAACAACGTCGATCAAATCAATATAAGGATATCTTTCACCGACTTTTCTAATCCATGTTTCAATAAAATGAAATTGCTGAGCAGAATCTAAAGACGATATCCACGAAGGCTGCTGCTGCCCCCATATTAATGTATGATCTTTGAAAATCAAATTATTATTTTTCGCACAATTATATGCTCTATCCAAACCGCCCCAATTCCAATTATTTGTATCAATTGATGCGGCAACCGAACCCCATTTTCCCGCATTTCCGGGAGTAAGCTGATTCCAATAATTTTGAAAAACATCATCTTGAATATCGCCGTAAGCATTGCCCAAGAATTTCGGCATTCCTTGAGCATAAGGCGGCCCTTGATAAAATTTATTTTCAGGTTTGTCCATTGAAGTGGAACCGGGCAGCATGTTATCCAAATCATTTACCGTGAAATATAAATTTGATTTTCCAAATGCGAATTTATCTATTTCCAATCCGTCTTCACGACTTGCTATTTGAAATGTTTTAGTTAGATTATTTACATCAGCTTGAAAATATTCACTCGTCGAATCTTTTGGGAAAAAGTTTTTTGTTACATTTATCCATTTCCAGATTTCAGAACCTGTAATACCAAAATCATATACATAATCTGCAGCTACATCAAAACCTGCGTTTGCCAATCCATTTATAAAAACCCAATCATTTGCGGAAGTATCGTTTTTGTTTCCAAACCCTCTACCTGCAAAAAAACTATCATCATTAAATGAGTCCGGACCAACCTTAACTCTTGCAAACAAATTATATTTTCCGGAGTCTTCCAATGTTACATTATAGTTTATCACGCTATTTGAATCTTCCGGAAAATTAAGTCCGGTATAGTTCTTTACCGGGGCAACAAAAGTAATTTCACCATCTTCCATAACCGTAAAACCGTTTCCGACACTTCCCGATTCGGCTTCAAATATTATAGGTACTTTACCAAAATTTTCACCTTTTATTTTAAGATTATCTATATATATCGCATTGCCAATATTGCTAGAATAATTTAAATGAATTGGCGCGCGGATAACAGTTTGATTATCACTAACAGAAAATGTAAGTTTATATTCTTTCCATTCAGTCGTAAGATTTGCCGGTCTGATTGCCGCATACTCTGAATATGAGTAATTACCTACGGTAAAGTTTACTTGAGCGCCCGGTTTCTCTGCTTTTGCCCAAATTGTGTAGACATAAGTTTCACCGGGCATAATATGAATACTATCAGAAACGATTTGAATATCCCATTGATTTGAGGCAACGGAATTAATGGATATTTTTAATGCTTTGTTGCCTTGCTGAACCGGCGTATTAACAATTTCGAATAATGGAGAAGGATTTAAACTTGCGGATTGAATCAACCAGCCTTTAACGTCAGCATCAAAAACATTTCCGGTATCGGAAAGTTCAAAACTTCCGTTAGTTTCAAGTTGTGCAAAAACACTTCCTTGTAAAATGGTAATTAAAACCAATGCTGCAAATATTGTATAGTTTTTCATATGCTTTTTCTTGTCAATTAGTAATATTATTTATTTATTATAATCTTTTTTGATTCGGTGAAATTTTCAGATTCTACTCTATAAAAATAAACTCCGCTACTTAATCCATCTGAATTTACAGTTACCGAATGATAACCGCTTTGAAGAATGCCGTTCTTTAATATTTTAATTTCCTCACCTAATACATTAAACAGTTTCAAGGAGACGAAACTTTGTTCGGGAATTTCAAAATCTATATTTGTAATCGGATTAAACGGATTTGGATAGTTCTGGTAAAGAACAAATTTATTATTATTTGATAATTTATGTTCATCAATTTTTGTTATTGCCGGTTTGATTTTGTAAACCGATTTACCTGCTGTAATAAACAAAGTTTTCTTATCCGATTCGCCCCAAGCGCAATTGGAAGCCGAAACATTTTCAGGCAGATTAATTTTACCTAATTGTTCTCCGCTTGGAGAAATAATCCAAACCGCATTTGAACAAGTACAATAAATATTACCTATCGAATCTGTTTTCATACCGTCCGCATATCCGAAAACAGGAATCGTAAATAATAATTTTTTATTAACAATTATTGAATCGTCTACAACATCCCAAACATAAATTTTATGAGCTTGAGAATCATTAACGTATAGTTTTGTTTCATCCGGCGAAAAACAAATGCCGTTAGGTAAAGCAAGTGTTTCTATTAATTGAAGAATTCCCTTTGGACTTATTCTATATATTCCATTAAATGAAAGTTCCTTTTGCTGTCCTGCCGGAATATTAAAATCTGGATCAGTAAAAAATATTGAGCCGTCTGATTTAATTACTAAATCATTTGGGCAATTAAGTTTTTTATTATTATAATGATCTGCTAACGATGTTTGAGTACCATCTTTATTAAATCTTACTATTCTTCTTTTTCCCATTTGTCCCGCAATTAATCTACCATCTAAATCATATGTTAATCCATTTGTGCTATCCGAGTTATTAAGAAAAATATCCTTTCCGTTTTCTTTGGTCCATTTATAAATTTTATTCCCTTTAATATCAGAAAACAAAAGTCCATTGTTAATATTCCAAACAGGGCCTTCAGGCTGAAGAATATTATTTGCGATTTCTTCAAGCCCCGTATCTTTGTCAATTATAAATTGAGGGAACAATTTCGAAAAAGGGAAAATAGAGATTACTAGTACTGGAAATATTTTAATTACATTTCTAAGTTTCAATATTTTATAAATTAAAAAACAAATCATTTTTATTTATCTCATTATTTATTCAGCTTATTTCAATAGAATCATTTTTTTTGTAATAACCGATTTATCTGTAATAAGCCGGTAAAAATATATACCGCTCGTAATTCCGTTAATTTTAAACTGTGTTCTATAATTACCCGGATTTAGTTTTTTATCTACTAATACTTCTATAAGTTTTCCTAAATTATCATAAACTTCCAATCTTACTTTACTTGTTCTCGGTATAGTATATTCTATAATAGTAGAAGGGTTAAATGGATTCGGAAAATTAGTCATACTCAATTCAACAATTCTTGGAATTAATTTTTTAGTTGATAATATTACGTTATTAAAAAAAGAAACACCCTTATCGGTTGCTATCCAAAGGTTATTATTTTTATCGACAGAGATATCAAAGATATTATTGCTAATTAATCCATCGGTTTCTGTATAAGTCTGCCAAGTAGATTTATCCGCAGACATTTTGGAAATCCCTTTTCTCGTACCAAACCACATTGCGCGATTTTTATCCCGCACAATTGCCCTTACATAATTCTCGGCAATTCCGCTAGTATAGGTATTGTAAATCCACCAATAATTGATGTCTTTAGTATCAGTTCCAAAATGTGTGGAAACACCTTGAGTTGTGCCATACCAGCGTAAAGTATCATCGGTAACATATATTGTTAAAACCGTATCGGATGCCAATCCGCTCCATGTGGTTATTATATTTGAAGCTGATGATATTCCGTCGACGCCTTTATATTTAAGCCTGTTAACTCCACCTCCCGAAGTTCCAATATATACCCAATCATCGGGTAAAGTTTTTAAAGTATTTACTTTTGGGTTTTCAAATCCGTTTCTTTCGTCAAAATTATAAATTCCCGAATTTGTAATTATTGAAAGACCATCCGCCGTTCCGATCCAATTATTATTTTTTCCATCAATTTCGACAGCACTTACTTTGTTGGAAATGATATTATTGACCGATTTATTAATATATTTTGGTATCGACGTAATATCAGTTTTGTCAACCGTTAAAATCGTAATTCCAGAATCAGACGAAACAAATAATTCTTGAGATGAATGAGGAAGAAAAGAAATTGTGTTAATCATATTACTTTTCAACCCGTCATTTATTTTATAAACTTTCCATTGCACAGAATCAAAAGCGCATAATCCGTCATCTGTTGCAAACCAAATTGTTCCGTCGCCGCTAACTGCAATTGCATTAACTTGATTATTGGATAAACCGCTATTTTCCGATGTATATGATTTCCACATTTGGGCAAAAACGTTATTTATCAGAAATGATTGTATTATAAAAAGGTATATGTATTTTTTTTTCATATTATTTCACTAAGAGCATTTTTTTTATTTCACTGATTTTTTTATTATTTGCAATTACTGTAATTTTGTAGAAGTAAATGCCGCTTCCGGTTTTATCACCAGAATAATTTGAGCCGTTCCATTCATAATTATAATACCCCGATGTTAATTTGCTGTTTACCAATACTTTAACTAATCTTCCAAGAGCATCATAAATGGAAAGATTAACGTCAGAATTTTCACTTAAATTAAAGGAGATATTTGTAATCGGATTAAATGGATTTGGGTAGTTTTGATAAAGCTTAAAATAATTTGGCAAAGATTCCTGGTTTACGCCGACAACAACAATATTTGAAACCATTACTGGCTGCGTATATTTGGAGCTTAATAAATTATTATATGCTTTAATTCTATAATAATAACTGGATACAAACTTACTGCTGGAATCAATATACGCAATTTGATTTGCTGCTATAGTATCTAAAATTATATATTCCGCGTTATCTACATTTTCCTTTCTTTCAATTATGAATCCTTCCTCTTCATTTGAGTTATCATTCCAGTTTAATTTAACTTCATCATTATTAATTACAACTGCGGATAATGAAGATGGCGCCGATAGAATTGATGCTGCATCTTCAATTTTAATTAATTCAATACCGTTTCCAATTCCCAAATTTTTTGAATATTCTTTATCAATCGGATTATTCCAATGTTCATGCACACCGAGACTGCCGATATGTTTTCCATCTCCTTCCGGATCATACTTTATTCCTTCCGGCCAATTTGCGGAATCAGCGGCTTGTTCCAAATAATCACAAACGCCTTCCATTTGAATTACGTCAACAACATTTTCGTAACTTGAAGGATATCTTTCTTTTGTAAATTCAGATCTAATAAAATCATAGCCAACAGATTCAATAGCCACCGGATCAAGAGAGGCAAATAGCGATGAGGTATAGTCGCTATTAAATGGCGGCATCTGCCATTTAGCCGGCGGATTTAATTCGTGATCCGTTCCCCACAATGCGTCCATCAAATAAACAAGATTTTTTTTACCAAGAATATAATGTCCCATCAAATCAACTTGAATTCTGTACAATCCAAATCCTGTTCGTGAAACTAGTCCCGTTTCACCGGGTTTCATAAGTCCATTATGCAAATGATTGGCACCGTCTCTAATATGCGACCCAAAATGATTTTTAGCAAACATTGTTACTCCCGCTCTGACGTGTCCTTTCATTTGAGGAAGGTTAATCATATACTCCATATCTTCATAAATTTTATATAACTTATCTTCATAAACGGGATCTTTACCTACACCTCCGTCGAGCAATACCGTTCCCTTATCTGAATATTTTATAACGGGGACGGTTCCTTTTTCGGCAAGCTCTCTTTTCAAATTTGTATGACCATAGTGATCTAAATAATGTATATTGGGAAATTCCGGGTATAAATATTCATATATATGTTTATAAATTATTTTCATTGGATCGCCGATGTAAATATTTCCCTGCGGAACTTTCACAACGTTAACGAGTTGGCGCAGAACTGCTTTTAACATTGTAGGAGAAGTCTCGGAAAGTCCGTAATATTGATTTGTTCCGCCCCACCATGATTTATAAACTTTTGATAAATCCGAATCGTTATAATTTCCGCCCCATCCGCTTGTGGCGTTCATTTTCAAAAATATTTTTTCAGTAGATTTGTAACCGACTTCGCCTTTGTCTCTTGTTTTATTGTGAAATTTGAAAATGGCGTCCCAAGCCGCGGAATCGGTTGAAGTTTCGGTTAATGATTGAATCGATTGCGACAGCATATTATCCACAATTTCTTGATTAAAGTTTTCTTCATTAAAGTAAGAATGATTTTCGTTCATCGGATCGCAATTCTCATTTGTTGCATTGGGATTATGCACCCAAACAACTCTTCCCGGGAAAATTCCGACAGGAGTTCCCATTGGTTTATTGGCCTCGAGTGACGCTTGTTTCAATTCCGCATTATCGGCAAAGGATAAAGTACCATCATGACTAAGAGTAAATACGCTCAAAATTATTCCAAGCGCAAAAAATAAACTGCTTCTGAAATAAGAAGAATTTGCAAAATTGTATTTCATTTTTGAAAATGCCTTATACGAAGCCGCAATTCCCGTTACCCAAATAAGAAAACTTGTTGCAAACGGAGTTGCCGCCTTAACACAAGGATATGCTGCTCGGCTTGGCTTGGGAATTACTCGAAACGCGATCCATAGTAATGCGGCTAATCCAACAAAAGGTAAAAGCAATCTATAATATCCTTTAGGTAAAATTATTTTTTTAATTTTTCCAGATTTTGGACACACCTTTACAAATTTTTTCAAAAATGCATTCATCTTAATTCCCCGGATTTTAAATCCTTTACTTTTTTCTGTATAATATTTTCATCATTCATTAATATTAATTTTGATTTGTGTAAACGAATGTGGCGGGAAGCTCAAAGTTAATTTATTATCCATAACATCAATATTTTTAACATCGGGTTTATATTGATCTTGTTTCCCAAAAGAAAAAGGTTCTTCTACCGATTCAGCATTTAAAATACTTAATTCGGCAGTGCCCGTTAATTTTCCTTCCATGCAAAAAACATCAGTTTTAATATTTTCATCCTTATTTCTATTTACTACATTTATATAAACAACTTTTTCTTCCTTATTATAAACCGAAGTAACATCGAGGTATGGAATCCCTTTATACTTTTCCGTATTAAAAGTATCGCAATCAACATGCGAGTCAATTGAATTTCCCAAACAATTTGTCGAAAACATTTTAAAAGTATAGAAGAGCGGTGATTTATAAGTTCCGTTTTTAACGTCGTTCGAAAGCAAAGAAGTGAGCATTGTAAAGTTTGCCATTTTCACAACATTCGCATGACGTATAAATGAATTTAGACATTGAGCAATCGGCAATATCGATAAAAAGTTTTGCCCGAATACACCCCATTCGTCAAAAGAAATATAAATTTCGTTTTTAAATCCCTTCATTGCTTTTACGGCTTCAATTTCGGATGCGGGAATTTTTATTTTTTCTTCAAAATCCATCGCACTTTTACCCATATAATCATAATAATCTTTTTCTCTTTCCCAATAACGATGAATTGAAATATATTTGATCATATCGCCAAGTCCGGACAGAATTGTTCTATTCCATTCGATCCATTTTCCGGTAGGCTCATAATAAGAAGAACCGGAAGCGACAAAGTCTATTGTGCCGTCTACGGCTTTCATTGCTTTGGCGGTTTCTCTACCAATTTTTACGTAATCTTCCGCGTCTTTATGCCCAAGCTCCCAAGGATATCCATCGACTTCATTTCCCAAATCCCAAATTTTAACATTATAGGGCTCTTTGTGTCCGTTCTTAATTCTTAAGTCAGAATAATAAGTACCTTTTTTATAATTACAGTACTCAACCCAATTATGTGCGTCTTGTATTGTGCCGAGTCCAAGATTAACGCACACAACATTTTCACTTCCTATTGATTTATTCAGCTGTATCCATTCATCTGTCCCGACGTGATTACTTTCCAATCCGCCCCAAGCCAGATTTATACGAGATGGTCTCTTATCTTTAGGACCAATTCCATCTTCCCAATTATATCCCATCAGGAAATTTCCGCCAGGCCAGCGCATATTTGTAATTTTTAATTCTCTCATTGCATTAATGTAATCTTTCCTAAATCCGTTATCATCAGCCAGAGGCGATGAAGGATTATACAGTGTCCCGTATAGTGTATTAAAATCAACGGTGTCTGGTAATCCCATTCTAGCCCCATTGAAATGTATCGGCTCCATAAATACGCCATAAATTTTCGGATCAACTTCACCAACGATTCGGCTGATATCAAATTTAATTTTCGCATTTTGAGCGAACATCGCTAATGCATAAAAAAGGAACATAATTGTAAATTTCTTTTTCATAATATTTCTCAATTTTAATTAGTTATAACATTGCTGACTTTTTCTTTCGTTATTCACAGCTTTGCTTTTAAATCTGCTTAACTATTTTCCGCAAAGTTTGATATTAAAAATCTCCAACATAAGTTTTCATTTTTTGATTTTGCATTTTCTGCTTCATTCGTATTCTGGTTTTATTTTTCAGTTTAACCTTTCTTATAATTAACTTATTCTTTTATCTCTGAACAATATTTTGCGCCGCATCTATAGCAAACGGCTAGAGGCTTTTCTCTTCGGTATTTTCTGAATATTTCTGCTTCCTCGGAATTCCATACTTCTTCAATTGATTTATCTTTAATATTGCCAAAAACATAATCTGGAAAATCAATACAAAAATTGGCATCTCCATTAGGTTGAATATCAATTAGATTTTCCACATTCAAGCATCTCTCTAATCCGACAACAGAACATGAATTCGAGAACCATTCTTTGTACTCATCAAAACTCAATGGCATAAATGGAAAATTTTCAATACCTCCCAATGTTGAAATATAATTCTGATACTGCGATTGAAATTCCATTAAATCAATTCCCGAATCCTCACTATAAAATCCTTTCCAAGAATAAGCTGAAGCCTTAAAAACATTCTTAAGTTCGCTTTCATATTTTGCGCCGGTTTCAGTATTGAAATAATAAAAAGGCACAATATTAATCGATTTAATTCCCATCTCTCGTGCTGTGTTCGGCATTTCTCCCAAACCTTTATAAGAATATTTACTAATTGTAAAGCAAATACTTTTACTAAGCGGCTTATTATATTTGCATTCAAGTTCATTAAATAATGCAATATTATTTTTTATTTTTTGATAACTTCCTTTAATTCCGCGAACTTCATCGTGTATTTTTTCAGGTCCGTCAACGGAAAAAGTTATATGCATTTTGCCCAATTGCACAAGTTCTTCGGCAAATTTTTCAATCATCGTTCCGTTCGTATCAATTGAAAGAAACAGATTTTTACTATTTGCGTATTTTATCAAGTCCATAATTTGGGGAAAAAGAAACGGTTCTCCTCCCCTAATTAAAACGAATCTAATTTCATGCTGAGAAATTTCATCAATGAGTTTTTTCCATACATTCAAATCTAATTGCGGATTTGTTTCGACAATTTTATTTTTTACATATCCGGTTTCACTCCATTGCCCGCACATTTTACATCTTAAGTTGCACGCATTCAGAAGAGTGAATGAAATAATTTTCGGGAAACTCATATTTAAATTCCTCACAAATTATTTTAATAAATCCTTAACCGCATTTGCCAAGAAAACATAATCTGCGCTTCCCCCGATTGTTACTTCATTTTCTCCCCATAAAAACGGCCAGTCGTCTTTATTTTCCAAGAAATCAGGTTTCAACAGCATAACTCCGGGCACAATTCCGCCGGCAATTGTCGTAAAATCGGCTCTATTATTTCCATAAGCAATTTTTTTAGATTTTGTACCGACCGCATTTACAAAAGAAAGATTTGAATAAGGATGACAGCCGAAAATATAATTTGCGCCTTTTATAACATCGTCTTTTGTCATTATATCCGGATATAATTTATACGCAAAATAATTTGTAATTGCAGTTGCAACAACGTTTCCGCTGCCGCCCCATCCTCCTGTTGCAATTGGCATTCCATAAGGATTTTTCTTTTCTAACTCTGTTAAATATTTTTTATACTTAATAACATATTCTCTTAATTTCATTTTGTAATCGTCACCCATATAAGGTGCCGCTTTTAATGCTACTTTAATGCTTCTGCTTAAGAAAAAACTAGGATCGATTTGAGGATCATTAATTTGAGGCGGTTCAAGAACTGTCCAAATTTTTTCTAAAAATCTATCTGCATATTTTTGTTCTTTTGTGGTAATATATAATTGCAGAACAGCCTCAATATCCGCGCCTCTTGCCCATCTTGTCCACCAAGGATTATCATCTTTAATAGGTTTTTTAAGTATTTCATCGGCTTCTTCTAATAATCTTTTTGAATTTACCAAACTTCTATTTGCAAGATCGTCATTATATCCTTGTAATGTTCGAGCAGCTTCAGCCAATGTTGCTGATGTTTGAAAATCTAAAAACGGTAAACGTGTTGTAAATGCCCAGCGATCGTCCAATGTTCCACTTGATTTTCCATCGGTTTCATAAGGTTTTAAATTCGGATTATATGGAAGATTGTCTGTTTCCGTTATTGCATCACCTAGATGATGATATTGATGTAAATTTGGGACAATAATTCCCATAACCGGATGACCGATATTTTCGCACTGAGCAACAAGGTTTAGTGTTCCATGTTCAATTTGCTGCAGTATATCTATTTTACCATCAGGACGATGAATATCAACGTACCGGGTTTTTTGATCTATAAAAGTTTCATCCCTTTCAATTTTAAAATTCTCCCACGTTTCTACAAAACTTGAAATTACACCGTTATGAGAACCCGTCTGAATATCAAAATCACCCGCATCAAACCATCCTCCGACAGCCATATTGGGAATTCTTTCAAATGGTTTGTATTTCGTATCGGTCGTATCTCCCATTTTATATCCATCGAAGTGCTGATGATTCAGCGGGGCTTGGAGACAATCATCTAAGTAAGGCGCGCCGTGCCATACTCTGTAAGCTTCATTAACAAGCATATGATCCATTTGTACGGGAAACCAAACATCTAGAGTCGGATGCCATACATCGTCATAAACATTTTTATTAATTCTGAATGTATTGGTTTTATAATCGCCATACTGAATGTAATATATTCCGTTTTGCTTAACCGAACTGAAATCAAATTTTGCGTAATTATATCTAAGATATTTTCCCCAAACTTTAACTTCCCCATTATATTTTTCTATTGATTTTCCTTCTTCATTAACCATAAATATTTTTGCACTGTTTAACGGCGTATCATTTTTATCCAATTCAATTACCGCAATTTTTTCTTGATTAGGTGTATAACCGACTTGTGAAAATCCAATATTCGGTTTTCTGATCCAATTGGGAATTGAGTTTGGTTCAAGATACCATTCGAGAACTTTTCCGGTTTTATTTGAGGGAAGCAAACTGCGAACAACGAACCAACCATTTTGCGCAAGATTTCTTCCATCGAACAGCATGATTTCCGAAATTAAACTTTTTATTGATACAAAACTTTCAGGGCATTCGGGCGATAGAACTATGGTTTTACCTTTAGCTAACGGATAAGGAACAATAAATTCACCTCTGCCCCTATCATCAAAAGTCGTATGTCCTGCGAACTGCGGAATTTTATTTTGTATAGGTTCAATCTTAGTATTACCGGAAGGATATCTTGGAAAATTTTCAGCTTCATTATCAATATAGTAAGTTTTTTCAAAATAAGTCGCGGGCAGAAATTCCAAATTGAAGCCGGCACGGCCTTCAAGCTTTTCAGGTAACGGCTTATCAAGATAAACACTTATAAGTACGCCATTATCTTTAGAGGTTACATTAATTTTAGAATCAAAGTCAAACTCTTGATATCTCAATACAACGTCAATGCTATTTTTTTCTTTATCTACTTTTCGTTCGACAACCATCGGAACCAAATCCCACTGCTCTGGTGTGTTTGCTAACCTTACCGCGCCGCCAGTAGAGGTTCTGACGCCGTTTTGAATTATTTCAATCCCCGCAGTTTTTTCATCGAAGAACATCCCGTTATATTGATTGCTATAAACCAATACATTTAACCCTTGCGTTTCGAAATATTCCGATTCGTTAAGTTTTAGTTTCTGACAATATGAATAATTCATAATTGCCGAAAAGAATAAAACGAACAAATTAATTTTTATAATTAAATAACTATTATTTAATTTTTCGGCAAAACCCACGTCAATTAGTAAACATCTCTTTTGAGTAGGATTATTATTTTTCATTTCGACCCCATATTTTATTTATTTAAGAATCATTTATTAAATATTTTTTTTCAATACAGCTCACTCGTTCTAAATGGAGATGCCGGTAATCCTTCTTTATTATAAAGATTTGCGTCTTCGGGATTATTATTCCATGCATATCTAACTGCCACTGGCAGAAGTACTTTACTGCACCAAACAAGAATTTTATTATTTTCAATTTTTGCTTCAGCCGGATAAAACTCATTATCAATTCCGCAAATTTCAAAACTCTTCAGTTTACCGCCTTTAACTACCAAACCACTGCCGGAATTGGAAAAACTTAAAATTACCTTATCTTCAATTATTTCCATCGATTTGTATATAGGTCCAGAGTAAACAATATTTTGCTCGTTATATGCAACTTTACGCGCGGCTAATGCAAGGCGCGCGCCTATGTCTTTTTTGTTTACCGGATGAATATCATTATATTCTCCAATATCAATGGCAACTGCCATACCCGTATTTGGAATTGATAAGGATTTGAGCTGACTTTCGCGGAAAATTGCCCAATCATAATTCGTACGTTCAACGTTTACTTCTACAAAGTTCGGAAGCTGAACAAAGATAAATGGGAAATCGCCTTGTTTCCAATTTTTCCGCCAATCTTTGATCAGTAATTTAAATAGATCATAATGTTCAAAAGCACGACTAGTATTGGATTCGCCTTGATACCACAAAACGCCTTTGATATTATAATTTAGCAAGGGTGCAATACCTCCATTGAATAATCCCGTAGGTATTTTCCCAGTAAATAAATGGTCATCCAATTGTTCGGATGTTGCTCCAATCTTATAATTCCATTCGCCTGCTAAATTTATTTTTTGACCGCTGATCAGTAATTCATATTTCTTACCTGGAACAAACCCTCCTTTATGAATATAATTGATTACTCGAACAACAATGACATTTTTGCCTTCATTTAAAATGTCATTTTGAATTTCATAATTTCTTGGCATATACTGAGAACCTGTAGAACCAATAAATTTCCCATTTATAAAAACTGAATCGCTGTCAACTATTCTGCCTAATTTCAAATACGCTGATCCATTTGTATTTTTGTCTGTCAGATAGAATTCCTTTCTGAACCAAATAACTCCGTTAACATTGCCGACTTTTGTATCCGCCCAGTAACCCGGGATTTGCATGCTTTCCCAATTAGAAATATTTAAGTTTGGATCCGACCATAATTGCTTTTCATCTTTTAGCCCAATATCGTTTATTCTCAACATTCGATTCCAATTATTCGCTCTTTCATCGTCTTGTTTATTTCTCAATTCCAAATACCCGGGGCTCTTAAATTTCAATAATTCTTTATAGTAAATAGGAAATTCTTTCATAGATTCTTCGCTAATCCATGCTTCCGCGGCAGAACCACCCATATTTACATTTAATAATCCTATCGGCACTTTGTAAATTTCGTATATGTTTTTCGCAAAAAAATAACCTGCCGCTGTTAAGCCGTAAATATTATTTGAATCCGCATGCTGCCATATTCCGAACTTAAAATCAGAATCACGGTTTGAAAAGTTTGTTCTTGGAAATGTTGAGAATTGGCGGATCATAGGATTATTTATTTCACTGATCTCATCCTTATAAACATCTTTTAACACGCCAAGCGGTAATCCCATATTGGATTGTCCGGAGCAAACCCAAACATCGCCAACAAGTATGTCCTTAATTTTAATTGAGTTACTTGCGTCTATTTGCATCTCATAAGGTCCGCCGGATTTTAATTCGGAAATATTAACAGACCATTCACCTACCTGATTTGTTTTAGTAATATAAGTTGAATCAATAAAATGAATTTTAACTTCTTCATTTTTCGAAGCCCAACCCCATATTTTTATTTTCGCGTCCCGCTGCAGTACCATTCCATCGCTTATTAATTTGGGAAGCACGACCTGTGAATAAGT
The DNA here is from genome assembly GCA_016713565.1 of Ignavibacteriota bacterium. Taxonomy (NCBI): domain Bacteria; kingdom Pseudomonadati; phylum Ignavibacteriota; species Ignavibacteriota bacterium. The sequence goes on along the minus strand of JADJOX010000008.1, from coordinate 46,534 downwards.
TATTTGACTGCAGATAAATATCAGAATCAGAATTATTTTTTTATATGTTAATATTTTTTCATTTTATTTCGTATTTAATTTGCAGCTTCATTTAACCGCGATTATTTTTCCATTTCGCGCCAAATGAAAACAGTTCCGTTTTTTCTATTCGGTAATGTTCCCGGGAAATCTGCGGAATATGCGCTACCGGTACCTTTGGTTATACCTACATATCTGTTTGTTTTAAGCGACATAAGCATGCAGTTTCCATGAAGCAGATCCTGCCACTGGAATAAACTTCCTTCCGATTCTTCCTTTATTAATCTGACATCGGCAGTTAAACCGATTCCCACAACTGTCAAAAATCCCACTCCATTCATCGCTTCAAGACTAACTCTTCCATTCTTGCGGTCATGTACTTTAAATTGACAACCCAGGCCTTCAAATTCTTTTGAGCCCTGTTTTATAGAATGCATCATACCATGCGGATTTGCCCATACATGGGTTTCATCAGTCAAATTTGTTAAAGTAATTATTTTATTTAATGGGATGTTGTTTGAACGATCAGCTAAAGGTTCAGCAAGTTTAAAATCTTCAAAATCAACATAGCCTCCTTCATTGCCGATTGTGTTGTATGCAAAAAGTGCATACCTCGAACCTTGAAATGTTTTCAGCTGATACGGCAGCCGAATTGAGTCTCCAATTTCTATAAAAGTTTTCCCATCAAAACTATAACTTAATTGCGCAATATCTTTTTCATAATTTCCCGAAGCTCTGAAACTTATTTTGCTTGATGATATTTTTTTTTCAATTGTTTTATTTGAATATAAATCATAGTGACTGAGTAAAAATTCTTCTTTCACTTTTTTAATTCCAACATATGCATAAGGAATATTCAGGTAAGCCAAACCGGCAATGTCTCCATTTTTTAAATTTGCCGCATCTAATTCAACAGTCGCGTACGATTCAGGTCCGATTACTCTTTGAGTCAAAGTATTTTTGGCCCGCAAAAAATTTTTTGCAGGTAAAGTATATAAACGCAATGAGCCTTTGTCTTGATTCAATTTCCATTTTTCATCATTTGGATTGTGATTCCATTGCCAAACATTTTGAAGATCAGGTCCGTTAAAATTATCACTTCGCGTATAAGCAGATTTTGGTTTTATTTTTTCACTGTTTATTGGCTTTAACCAAGTCCTTGGCGTTCTGCCGAGATTTCCGGTCAGTCCGAAATACGGCCATCCATCAAACCATGTGACTGGAGATAAACAAGTGGTTCGTCCCATCGATCTGAAATCCATCATTGAGAATCCCCACCATTCGCCATTCGGAAGATCGACAATTCCACCTTGATGCAGAGGTACCGCGCCGTATTCATTTTCCGGCGTTTCATACATTTCTATTTTTTGTCCCGGTTCGGGCAAATTTTTTCCTATGCCCGGATCAATCAGCCACCAACCGCGCTGAAAGCCCATTGTTTCATCAGAACTAATTACAACTGTTTCATATGGTCCGTAAGGATTATCGGCACGTGCACACTGCATTCTTCCCGAGGGTGAAAAATTCGCACTAATTATAAAATATTTTCCATTTACTTTGTAAATGTGATGTCCTTCGCCCATTGCGTTTCCCGCCGATATTATTATGCTATCGGTTCCTTCTACTACTCCGCTTAAATCAGGTTTTAATTCGACAAGGTGCACTTCATTATATTTATATACCGCATAAATTTTTTCGTCATCGTCGAATAAAACGGACAAGTCATATATTTCCGCTTTTAATGATTTGTGCTGCCATGGTCCTTCGGGTTTTGCTGATGTAAATATTTGTATTCCATGTCCGTTAACATTTGAAAAAATGTAAAACATACCTTTGTAATGACGAATGCACGGAGCCCAAATACCTTGTCCATAAGCTTCCTTTTCTTCATCTAAATTGAATTCCGGTCCCAAGTTAAATCTATCAAACGCATAACTTAATAATTCCCAATTGACAAGATCTTTTGAATGTAACACCGGCAATCCTGGCACAGTGTGCATCGTTGTTCCCGTCATGTAGAAATCATCTTCAACTCGAATAATATCCGGATCGGAGAATTCATCATAAAACAAAGGATTTGTATAAGTCCCGTTGCCATTGTCCGCAGTCCATGACTGGCCAACATTTTGAGCATTAATGAGAAAGACAATGCAGACAATTAAAAGTATTTTCTTCATTTTAAAATTACCTAACCTCTAAAATCACTTATTGTTTTTAATTCTTATTACACTGAATGACAATGCAGGTAATTTATATTCAAAATTTGCGCTCACTATATAATTGGATTGCACGTTTTCAATTTTTTTAGGATTTTCAAATGTATTTTCATCTTCAGCATTTCCGGTTATAAGTGTTAATTCCGCGTTGGAATTAATATTTGCAAAATCCGATAAATTTATTTTCATCTTTTTTGATTCACCGTCGGCATTTACTAGTTTAAGTATTATATCTTCGGTTTGAGTATCAAATACTGCAGAAGCAGCTAAAGAACTGTCATTTTTATTCCAATCAATAATATTGTTCAAATACAAATCGCCTTGGTTGTTCATAAACATTTTCTGGACAAAATAATTCGGAGTCAGAACAATTTTGGAATTGTCGAAAAAGATCATATCTATTTTCCATTGAGTGAAATCTTTTTTTGCAAATAAAGGAGCATAAGATGCCATCACAACCAAGTCGCCATTTCGTTCCAAAGATGTAAGATACGATGCTTCAGCAAGAGCATTAAAAAATTTGTTACCCCAGGATGCATATTCACCCAAATAAACTTTCGATTTACTTCTATCATACTTATCGTAGCGATATTGATTTGCGATAAGCCATTTTGGATCGGTATAATAATGTTCATCTACAATAGGGATTTTCAGTTCATCGGCTAATTTCCAGCCTTTGTCAAAATCCTCGCCACTGTGAAAAGGTCCGACAGTACCGATAACTTTTATTTCGGGATGTTTAGCTTTAACAACTTCATAAATCATTTTAAAGCGTTCAATAAATTCGGGAGTCATTTTGTCTTCATTGCCAATTCCAATGTATTCGAGATTAAATGGTTTTGCATGTCCGGCTTCGGCTCTTTTTGAACCCCAAATAGAAGTAACCGGTCCGTTTGCCCATTCAATCAAATCCAAAATTTCTTGAACATAATCCGGCATCTGGCTATTTGGCAATGCTTTTTGTCCGGTTCCTCCGATACGCCAAGTACCTCCTGAATTTTGGCAGCTTACTCCAGCCGGGACAATAGGTAAGGGTTTTGCTCCAATATCCTCGCAAAACTGAAAATATTCGAAATATCCTAAGCCTGCTGTTTGATTGTAACCCCAAATATTTCTTTGCTCCTTTCTTTGTTCAATCGGTCCTATTGTATTTTTCCATCTGTACATATTTCCCAAACCATCGCCGTGTACCAGACATCCGCCCGGGAATCGAATAAATTTTGGTTTCATATCGGCTAAAACTTGAGCAAGGTCATTTCTTAAACCGTTCTCGCGGTTATGAAAAGTTTTTTCGGGAAAAAGTGATATAACATCGATCGCAAATTTACATTTCGATGTGGCAAGAATAACTAAGACCGCGCTATCACTATTTTCAGAAGCAATAAAAGTAGTTGAATATTTTTTCCATTCTTTTGAAGATACCGTAATTTCGGTTTCGGCATATTTTACTGAGCCGGATGTACTCTGCAGGCTTAAATTAAAATTGATCGGTTCTTCCGATATTTGACGGGCGAAGAATGTCAGGATATATTTATCATCCGCATTTATCACCATTCCGCCATATCCGTAATTTTTAATTCCAACACCGGAATCACCAATATAATTAGCTTCATGCCCAACGTGTTCAACATCGATCACAATGTAATGGGGATTATTTTGATGAATAGGAGAAGTTGTTTCTACGCTTATTCTTCCGTATGAAAATCCGGGTGAAATATATTCCCAAAACGAAAGAGGGTTCCAGCTTTTTTGTTCAGTTGGACTATATTCAAAAGAACGGTTTTGTACTAGCTCAGCGTATAGTCCTCCATCTGCCGAGTAATTGATATCTTCAAAGAATATTCCAAATAAATTCGGACTGATTCGTTTCGAATTTTTAATTTGCTGCGCTGTTAAAGAAATTGCAACTAATACAAAAACCGTAAACAGTAAATAACATTTTGACATAAATAAAGACTCATTAATATTTTAAATTAATTACTTGAATAAAAGCTGAGCTATTTTATATAAATCGTGACGCCAAACCGGCCAGGTATGTCCCCCGGAATATTCACTATATTGATAATTGATTTTCATTTCATCAAATTTTTTCAGCATCAATTGACAATTATTATAAGCAATATCTTCTTTACCGCCCATGGATATCCAAAATAATTTCAAATTACTGTTAATTTTATCCGCATTGTTTTTCATGAAATCATATTGAGAATTTGCCAGATCATTTTGCATCGGCTGAATCCAACCCGAACTGAATACGCCTAAGTAAGAAAACAAATCCGTATTGTTAACGCCGGCAAATAATGTTTGAATTCCGCCCATGGATAATCCTGCAAGCGCGCGGTTTTGAGGTTCCGTTTTAACTCTGTAATTTTTCTCTATGAATGGAATTAAAGAATTCTTTAATTCGGCTTCAAATAATTTTAAAGTCTGATCGCCGAACATAGGTGCATCAATATTACCGTCCGGCATTACAATTAGCATTGGAACGGCATTTTTCAAGTCAATTAAATTATCTAAAATTTGGTCAGTTTTTCCTTGTACTGCCCATCCTCTTTCATCTTCACCTCCGCCGTGTAAAATATAAAGTACGGGATATTTTTCATCTACATTTTGATCATATCCGGCAGGAGTATAAATATAGAATTGTCTCCATCTGTTTAACACTTTTGAAAAATATTTTTTTATTCTTATATCGCCATGCGGAACATCCTTAAGTTCATAATAAAAATCATTTTTGTGCGGTATTTCAATACCGGCAGCCATTCTTCCCATACCGTAATATGTTTCACTAGCGGGATCCGCAACTGCAACACCATCAATAAGAAGTGAATAATAATGAAATCCCTCGCTGATTGTGTCTGTTGTAATTTCCCAAATTCCGTCAGTATTTTTTATCAAGTCATATTTTTTACCAAGGTCAATCTGTACAATCTTTGCCTCCGGGGCTTTAATTTGAAATATTACTCTGTTATCTTGAAGTATCTGCGGATATTTTGCCCTTCTGACATTGCTCGAAGCAGGTATTCCTAAAGGACTGTATTCAGAAAATATAATATAATCGACAGGTTTAAATATTAACTTGGAGAACATATATAAGCTGTTTTTCCAAACTTTAAAATCGTGTACTCCGGGTTCGACGTAAAATATATGAGGGACATCAAAATCACGGGCATATTCGTGCGTCCTAATGCTGAATGGAATTAAACCGTCATTATCTCCGCATGATATCCAGAGCAATTTTAATTTCTGTCTTGCTTCTTCGGGATTTGGGAATAGCAGTTCGGGAACTTTTGTATTTGGCGCCGATGAAAATCCACCGACCCAAGCAAACTTATCTAAATTTCCAAGTCCGAAATTTAATGATTGTCCGCCGCCCATAGAAAGTCCGGCAATAGCACGGTTTTCTCTATTTTTGATTACCGGGAATTTTTTTTCTATAAATGGGATAAGGTCTTCAAGTAAATCTTTTTCAAAATTGGCAAACGCTTCAACTTTATCTTTATCGAAGATATTTCCAATCGCGCGGTCATCTTTCATTGCTCTGCCATTCGGCATAACAACTATCATCGGCTCAATTTTATTCTCGGCATATAAATTATCAAAAATAATTTGCGGCTGCGCTCCGTTTTGCCATTCCTTTTCATCCCCTCCTATTCCGTGAAGAAGATAAAGCACCGGATACTTTTCATCATTTGAAAATAAGGGCGGAGTATATATTATTGCTTTTCTTTTTGTCCCCACAGTCTTTGATTCATAAATCACCGAATCAATTTTGCCGTGAGCAATATTTTCCTTATAGACGTCAAACCCAACGGGGGCTTGCTTCTCCGTTATTTGAGCACGACTGATTTGATTCATGTAAACAATACAAATAACGATTAAAATTATTTTTTTCATCTTTCACCTATTGCAAGTATTCAGTTTATAAATCATTTTCATATTCAATAGAAATTATTGAACTGAAACAATTTTGCTTTTTAAATTCTTTGCATCCGAACTATTACCGTAAAATATCTCATAGTTGCCGGATGCAATTTTCATTTTGTCATCCATTCTATCATAAAACTCAAAAGAGTCGGAAGGTAATTCAATTTCAACGTTTACTTTTTCACCTAAAGATATTTTCACCCTTTTAAATCCTTTAAGAGTTTTTATCGGTCCATCCGCATCGTTTACCTTTTTAACATATACTTGAATAATTTCAGTTCCGTCTCGCTTTCCAATATTGGCGACAGGAACATTTATTTTTATCGATTCATTATTTTTTATTGACGTTTTGTTAAATTCCGCTTCACCAATTGAAAATGTTGTATAGCTTAAGCCAAAACCAAATGGGAATAATGCATTATCCATATATCTGTAAGTTCTATTCTGCATTGAGTAATTTTCAAAATCCGGTAGTTGCTCAGAATTTTTGTAGAATGTAACTGGAAGTTTTCCCGAAGGATTTGAATCACCGAATAACACATCAGCTACTGCTTGCCCGCCGATTTCGCCGCCATACCAAGCTTGTAGAATTGCGTCGCATGTTTCGGTTTCGGGTGTAAGTGCAATTGCTGATCCGGAGCAATTAACATATATTATTTTTTTACCGGCTTCTTTCAGAGCCTTAAGGCAATTTCGCTGAACAGACGGAAGTTCAATATTAGTGCGGTCTCCGCCTTTAAATCCTGGATATGAAACGGGCATTTCTTCACCTTCAAGTAATGATGAAAGTCCGCCCACAAAAACTATAGTTTCAACTCCTTTCAATTTTTTTATTAAGTCGGTATAGTCAACGTCAACTTCTTTGCCGAAGTCGAATTCAAGGTTTGCCTGCCAATTATACAATTGTCCGAATCTTAATTCAATTTTATATTTTTTCCCCGCTTCGACTTTATAATGAAACTTGGTCGGTAAGATTTTCCAATTATCAAATTGTGTTAGTTTCTCTTCATTGATGTATAATTCGAAATGCCCGACGGCTCCGTATTTAAAAACAATTTCTTCGCTGATTTTAGGAATAAATTCTGTTTCGAAAACTCCTGTAAATCCTTCAAGTTTAACTCCCGATGCAAACTCGTGCTGCCCGGCTGTTGTTAATTTTATTGGATTGCTGAACTGCTGAACCGCCGCACTTGCGCCTTCGCGGTTTTGATTATTCCAGAATGTCGCGCTAAATCCCTGTTTGCCGTTTATGAAACATTGCGAGAAATAACTTTGAGTTACTTTATCTTCAACCAGATCGCATCCTTTATCATAAATTATTTTTCCATCTGTAATTTTTGATTTAATACCATCAAGTATTGTAATAGTTTTAATTGGAATGCCGTTGTAGTTTCCCCACAGCATCGGTACGTTGTCCGCATTAGGTCCAATGACGGCTACTTTTTCAATTGATTTTTTTAACGGAAGTATATTGTTTCTGTTTTGAAGCAAAGTCATAGTTTCGCGCGCCATTTCCAATGCTAAGTTTTTATGTTCATCATTATTTATTATTGAGGCAGGAATCTTGGTCCATGGCACAATTTCATCATCATCCATTTCTCCCAAATCAAAACGTCCGATCAACACGCGAATCAATCTTTCGTTTATATCTTCTTCACTCAAAAGACCTTTTTCAACAGCCTCCGGTAATTTTTTATAATTATGTTTATTCCATTGACATTCGATGTCGGTACCAGCCAAAACACCTTTTGAAGCGGCATGAGTTGGTGTGGAGGATACTTTGTGGCTGTTATAAAAATCATCAATGGCGCCGCAGTCGGAAACTACCAAATATTTAAAACCCCATTCATCGCGCAGGATATTCTGAAGTAACCTTGTATTTCCGCAGCAAGGTTCGTCGTCGAGTCGCTGATACGCGCACATTACTTCTCGAACATCAGCCTTTTGAACCAATGCTTTAAATGCCGGCAAATATGTTTCCCATAAATCACGCGGATCAACATCAATCAAATTTAATGAGTGTCGGCTCCATTCCGGGCCGGAATGAACGGCGTAATGTTTTGCACATGCTAATAATTTTTTATACTTCGCATCTTCAGGGCCCTGCAGACCTTTAACAACGGATATTCCCATTCTAGACATAAGATATGGATCTTCACCGTACGTTTCCTGTCCGCGCCCCCATCTTGGATCGCGGAAAATATTTATGTTCGGAGTCCAAACTGAAAGACTTAAAAATCTTTTGTTTTCCTGACCTCTTTTCTGAGATATATTATATTTAGCTCGTGTTTCATCCGATACAGCGTCAAATATTTTATAAACTAATTCATCGTCAAATGAAGCAGCCATTCCTATTGGTTGAGGAAAAACCGTAACACTGTCGTTGTTTGCTAACCCGTGCAGCGCTTCACTCCACCAATTAAATTTCTTAATTCCAAGCCGAGGTATCGCGTCTGAAATGTCGCACATCAAAGCTGCTTTTTCTTCTAATGTTAAACGCGAAATTAAATCTTTTGCTCTTTCTTCCGAACTTAAATTCGGATTTCTATACGGCAGTAATTGTCCGTAAATATTAAATGATATTGAAACGAATAAAATTGTAAAAATTAACTTTTTCATCTTTAACTCTATATATTGTTATTTATAATTCATACTTTAATTTGAATTTTCCCACTACCGGTTATTAACTGAATTTTATTTCACTAAATTCAGCTGAATTAATTCCGACTGAAACAACTTTTGTATTTTTTATAATCTGCATTTTTTAATTAATTTTAATTATTTATATTCAACCAATTAATGATTGGCTCCATCCATTTTTCAGTAATTTGAGAAAGTACAAATCCGTGATTTCCTTTTGGATAAATGTGAATTTCCGTGGGAATATTAAATTTCTGCAGCGCTTTGTAATATTCCAAACTGTTATCAACTGTAACAACTACATCATCACCTGTGTGAGTAATATATGCCGGCGGCGTTTTTTCATTTACTTGTAATTCGTTTGAAAACAAATCGGTAATTTCTTCGGTTGGATTATCACCGAGCAAATTATACCTTGAGCCTTTATGCGTAAGTATTTCACGCATGCTGATTACTGGATAAATCAGGATTTGAAAATCCGGACGTAAATTTATGCCTTCTGCATTTTCAATTATTTTCATATCAAAATGAGTTGCAGCTGTTGATGCCAAATGTCCGCCCGCGGAAAAACCCATTATCCCAATTTTGTTTTTGTTCAAATTCCATTTTTCCGTGTTTTCTCTTACAATTTTCATTGCCTGAAGCGCGTCTTGAAGCGGTCCGTTTTTTTTATCTAACATTGAAGAGTCATTTGGAAGTCTATATTTTAATATAAACGCGGCAATTCCATGTTTCGCAAATTCTTTTGCGGTTCTAATTCCTTCGGCTTCATAAACAATAACCGCATAACCGCCGCCAGGACAAATTATTACTCCGGTTCCATTTGCTTTATCTTTTTCGGGTAAGAAGATTTCCAAAGTCGGAATTGTAACACCTTTATAAATCCCATTATCGAATTCTTCTTTAACGCTTGAAATTTTTGAATTGGGAATTTGCGCACTGTACAATTCAATTGTTTCTTGAGCATGCGTTAAAGTAGTTATCAATAAACATATCGGTAAAAATATTTTAACCAATTTCATTTCTATCATCCCGCATTATTTATTCTTTTTAAATAACAATTGAGCAAATTGATATAAGCTTCTTCGCCATGTAAGCCATTCATGAGCTGTTTTTGGAGATTCATAATAAACATGCTCTACACCAGCTTCATTCAGCATTGCCAGAAATGCGCCAATAGAACCGGGAAAAGGGTTTGGTTCTTTTGTTCCCATTCCTAACCAAAAGAGATTTATTTTTTTATTCAAATCATTTCCGTTTTTGAAAATTCCGTTCATAAATGTTTCACGGTCGATTTTATCACTACTCGGATAATTTGATGTTCCGCTGAATCCTCCGATATAAGAAAATTTGTCCAAATTGTTCATTGTGATTCTTATTGTTTGATTTGCGCCCATTGAAAGTCCTGCCATTGCCCTATGATTCCTGTCGGCAATTGTTCTATAAGTTGTATCAATCATTGGAATTATTTCTTGAATTAAAACTTCTTCAAACACAAATTTGGGCGGATTTTTTTTATCGCTGTTTTGAGATGCTTCAAATGCATAACCATTATCCATAACAATAATCATCGGAATTGCTTTATTTTCTGCAATCAAATTATCTAAAATCAGATTTGCAAAGCCTTGATTTTTCCAGCCGGTTTCATCCTCAAAACTTCCATGCTGCAAATACAAAACCGGAAATCTATCAAGTGAATTTGAATTGTAATCCGGCGGTGTATAAACAAAACACCTTCGCCATTTTTGAGTTAAATTTGAAAAGTATAACTTCTCACATACGTTTCCATGCGGAACATTTTTTAATTTATAAAAATCATTATCATTTGCAGGGATTTCAATTCCGCTTCCCCAACGTCCAGCGCCGTAAAAGTATAAACTGCCGGGATCGGGAACCGCGGCGCCGTCAACCCAAATTTGATAATAATGAAATCCTTCATCTTGCGGATCAGATTCTCCAATCCAAATACCTTCTGTATTTTTTTTAAGATCATATTTTACGGCGCTAATATCGAGCTGAACACGTTTAGCTTCAGGAGCCGAGATTGAAACTCTAACTCTGCCTTCCGAATTTACCTCAGGAAATTCTTTCCCCGGCTGAACTGTTGACGATGGTTTAAAATCTTCAACAATATTTTGCGCAAAGTTTATATTGTTCGATATAACTATCAGCGTAAGAAATAACGCTAGCTGAATATTTTTCATAAAATTTTCCTTATTTCTTAAATACTAACTGAGCAAACTCATACAAACTTCTTCTCCAACTTTGCCATTCATGCGCTGTTTCTGGAGAAACATAAAAATGTGTATTTACACCTTCTTTAGTAATAGCATTAGTATTTTCAACCGGATCACCCCAGAAATTTCTATTACTGTTTTTCATCGCATCGATTTCGCGTCCGCCAAAACTGACAAAAACAAGTTTGACTTTTTCTTTAAAATTAGGTGTGTTCTTTACATCTTCAAGGCTAATGCTTCCGCCGCTAAAAAGGCCGATATGCGAAAAAATATCTAGATTTTTAAGTGTGATTAGTCGAGTTTCAAATCCGCCCATAGATAAGCCGGCCATTGCTCTGTTCGGCTGATCTTTTAACGTTCTAAAATTTGAATCAATGTAAGGAATGAGTTCGTCGACCAACACAGTTTGAAACGGCGTAATGTCAAAATCTTTTAGTCCGCCAATTTTAACTTCGTTTGTCATTCCGTATGTCATAACAATTATAAACGGTTTTGCTTTACCTTCCGCGATAAGATTATCCATAATAAAATTCGTCTTTCCCTGATTAGGCCAGCCGTATTCGTTTTCTCCCCATCCGTGCTGCAGGTATAAGACAGGATATTTATCATTTAGATTTTTTTCATAATCTGGAGGCGTATAGACAAAAGCTCTCCTATCGCAATTTGTGCTTTTTGAAGGGAAATAAATTTCTCTGATTTGTCCGTGCGGAACATTTTTAATTTCATAAATATTTTCATCATGCGCTGGAATATCGATTCCGCTGCCCCATCTCATGGCGCCGTAATAATATAAACTGCTAGGATCAGGAACAGCGGCTCCGTCAATCCATAACTGATAATAGTGAAACCCTTCATCTTGCGGTGCAGATTCGCCGGTCCATATTCCGTTTGCGTCTTTTTTGAGATCATATTTTACCGCGCTGATATCGAGCTGAACCGTATGCGCGTCGGGCGCAGAAACACTTGCTCTAACTCTTCTTTCAGAATTAACCATCGGATAATCTTTGCCGGGCTGAGTATTTGAAGACGGTTTAAAATTCTCTATAACCGAATTCTCTTCTGATTGAGCAAAATAATTTGTACCGGATGTTATGATTAAGAGTAAAACGGCAATTATTATTTTCATTTTCCTACCTCATTTAATAATGATTAAAATCTTTATTTTTATATATCGTTTTTTATACGTTAAAACCGGTTCAATTTTTTGCAAATAATTTCAGTATCACATAACTAATTATTAACTATTTAAAGAAAAGCTGCAGCGTTTCCGTCAGATAATGTCTGGCGTTCATCCAAGTATGACCGCCGTCGGTAATAAGCGACTTATATTCAATATTATATGATTTAAGAATTTCCGCAAAAGTTACAGCTTGCTTGTAAAGAAAATCTTCTCTGCCAACACCAAGCCAAAGCAGATTTGTTTCTTTATTTGTAAAGGCAGAATTTCCATAGATATTTTCAAAGTATTTATCAAAAACTTCTCGGGTTAAAAAAGCGCTGTAAGAGCAAATCCACGAAAACTTATCAAAGTTCATAAAACCCGCAAAAAGTGATTGACCTCCGCCTCGTGAAAAGCCGGCAATTGCCCGATGTTCCCTATCGCCGATAACTCTATAATTATTTTCAACATAAGGAATTATGTTAGTGCTTAGATCATCGCTGAATAACTTGTACATATCTGCAGCTTGAATTGTATTCGGGTCAGGAGTTCCGCACAGCATGTTTCCGTAAGGCATAACAACAATCATAGGAACTGCTTTGTTTTGTGCAATTAAATTATCAAGTATAAAATTTGTTCTTCCAACTTTGAACCAAGTCTCTTCAGTATCGGTAGTGCCGCTCACTAAATAAAATACAGGATATTTATTTTTATTTTCATTATAGCCCGGAGGAGTATATATTAAAAGAGGCCTAACGGTCTTTAATGTTTCCGAATAATAATAACAATACGTTACATTTCCATGAGGAACATTTTGTGAAACATACAATTCAGTTTTTCCTCCCGGAATATCTACTAAACTGCTCTTAAATCTTTCATTTGGAAATATGTTTATGTTATTTGGATCCGCGACTAAAATTCCATCAACGATAAAATTATATGGATAAATATCAGGTTCTATAGGGCCCAAGGTAATTGTCCATATTCCAGATGTATCCTTTTTTAAAATTTGACTGCCTTTAAGAAATTGAGAGCTTATTTCAACTTTTTTTGCATCGGGAGCTTTTAAATTAAATGTTACAGTTTTATCAGAATGCACAATTGGCGATTCAATTGTTTGAGTCCATGGGCGCTGCGCAAAAACAATACATGATAAAAATGTTAAAGAAATAACAATTATAAAATTCAAAGAAATTTTTTTCACTATTTCACCAAAATTATTTATTAACAAATTGAATGAAATTTTTTAATAAATGTTTTATGGAACTATTTTTACAATAACTCTCTTATAAGCTGACAAACTTGGTTCGCCTTTATCAGTAACTTTTAAAATAAAATGCACTGTTTCTTCCTTTTCAGCTTTTGGAGCAATAATATAAGCTCCATGTGAATTTTCAGTTCCTTCTATTTTTACTTGTTCTTTATAAGTTCCGGCTTCTTGATAATTAAACCATAAAAAACTAAAACTATCTCCATCTGGATCTGTTGTATTAAATGCATCCAACGTAAATCCCTCACCGGATTTTACTGTAATTTGTTCCTGATTGCTTAAAACAATAATTGGAGCATGGTTTGCGTCTGCGTATGATTTTGTACACCAATCCATTCTGGCTGCAAAATCGTTTTGAAAATCATCCCTCCACCGCCACAATGAAACTTTATAATCATTAAAAGAATTTGAATCATATTTTACAGCTCTTCCATAATCATTAAAGATATATGGCGTATATTTATCTATTGCGTTTGTCCATATTTTTCTTGTTTCAGGTTCAAACGGAACTCCAGAACCGCCTTTTTTTTGAGTAGAATAATCAGGTTTATAAAGTTCATATCTTCCGCCCCAGCCGCCATATTCAGGGTGTTCCGCATCGTTTAATCCATTTTGAATTAAAGATAAAAATGAAGGAGTATCGCCTTCCATTCCCCAAGCAACATCCGGATAAACTGCACCAAGAGGACCGTGCGACTGTTGAATATTTTTTGAAATCCATGAATTACTTATTGTAGTATTATCAATATTTTTTATGAAAGTATTAATTGCGCTCCAAGTCGCACTTCCATAATCATCTCCTGGACTAACAATATAAAATAATTCGGGAAAATTATTTCTTATCCAAATTCCGCTGTCATCTTGATCTGATATTGTATAAACTCTCAACTTAGAAATTAATTTTTCCAACTCATTTTTTGATTTTATTTCTTTTAATTTAAATAATGATTGCGCAAGTGTGTTAGCTCCACCCCAAACACTAATCCATAAAGGACGATCATCATTTTTTTCAAGTTCACTAATTATCCAATCAGAACCTTCTGAATCCTTGTTAGCGCCAACACCCAGCATTCCGTATTCAGGAAGTCCTTGTTTAACGATTGAAAATAAAACATCTGCATTCGGAAATTTTTCATCATGAATTAAAAGATTCGGCTGTACTTGATCATAAGCATTTATAATCCTTTTTATCGATTCCGGATTAACTTTTGATTTGAGCCAGCAAGAAGTTGTTGCAATTATTCCCTTTATATCAATTTCATTTGAATAAAGTAGTAATCGCACTAAAGATTGAGTATCATCCGGATCAGCTTCAATATCCGTTAGTATTATTACTCTGTGTTTTTCAACATTTTGCGAATATAAACTTTGCGATATTAATACAAACAATATTGCTATTAAATATTTCACTTTTTTCTTTTTCATAATTTTTTAATTACATTTTATAAAATTCATAACTTTTATCAGCTTCAGTCTGAATATCATATAAGTATGTTTTTTTTATCTCTATTTTATTGAGTTTAGCTTTTCCCGAAATAATTGGTTCTTTAATTTTTGGCGCTTGATAAAATGAATTTTTGTTCTCTCCTTCCGCAAGTTTTAGAGAATTTTTATCATAAGATTTTAAACTATTGTAAGAACGAATTCTACAGTTGCCGCCTAATGTTGATTTAATTATAAGTTTAGAAATTTCACCATTTTCCCATTCTAATTTTTCGATCAAAAATCCGCCGCGCGCCCTAAGTCCCATAATACTTCCTTTCTTCCAATCAACCGGTAAAGCCGGTAAAATAAAAATTGCTCCGTCATCGCTTTGCATTAACATTTCCGTAACTCCGGATGTAAAACCAAAATTTCCATCAATCTGGAATGGCGGATGAGCATCAAACATATTTGGATAAGTACCGCCTTTTTCAAATCCATCTTTCTCAACTAAATTTATTTGGTCTTTAATTAATTTATAAGCATGATTTCCATCTAAAAATTTTGCCCATAAATTTATTTTCCAATTCATCGACCAGCCCGTTGACGGATCGCCGCGATAAATTAAAGAAGTGCGTGCAGCATCAAATAATTCCGGTGTACGAAATGGTGATATTTGATTTGACGGAAAAACACCGTATAAATGAGAAACATGTCTATGTTTATCTTCAGGGTTATCCCAATCTTCAATCCACTCTTGCAATTGCGAATGTTTTCCAATCTGCATAGGCGGTAATTTGGAAATTACTATTTTCATTTCATTAATTAATTGTTCATCAGTTTTCAAGATTTCTGCAGCCTTAACAGTTTTTGAAAACAAATCAAACAATAATTGATTGTCCATTGTTGTACCATAAGTAATAGAAGATTCCGGATGAATTGAAGGAGAATTTTCAGGAGAATTTGAAGGTGAAACAACTAACCAATTATTTTTTGGTTCTTCAATTAAAAAGTCCAAATAAAATTGTACTGCACTTTTCATAATTGGATAAATATCTGCCAAATATTTTTTACTACCGTTGTATTCATATTTTTCAAACAGATGCTGACAAAACCAAGCACCGCCCATTGGCCACATTCCCCAATATGCGCCGTCAACGGGTCCATTTATTCTCCACAAATCTGTGTTGTGATGAAGAACCCAGCCATTTGCTCCATACATATCTTTTGCAGTTTTTTTACCGGTTTCAGAAACTTCTTTAATCATTTGAATTAATGGCTCATTCATTTCAGATAAATTTGCCGGTTCCGAAGGCCAATAATTCATTTCCGTATTTATGTTAACTGTATATTTACTGTCCCATGGCGGATAAAGTTGGTTATTCCAAATTCCTTGCAGATTTGCGGGCTGCCCGCCTAAACGCGATGATGATATTAACAAATATCTTCCATATTGAAAATATAGTGCAGCTAAATTAGGATCATTGCCTTTTGCAAAATTTTTAATTCTTTTATCCGTAGGATTTTTTACGGAATCTGTAATCCCCAAATCAATATTTACGCGCTTAAAATATTTTTGATAATCCGCAATGTGATCTTTTACAATTTGATCATAATTTTTACTTTTAACTTTTTCAAGATAGGAATCAGCCAATAAATTCGGGTCGCCGCTAATATCATTATAGTTTTTATAGCTTGATGCAATAGAAATATAAATTATTGCTTCATTGGAATTTTCTACAATTAAACAGCTATCAGCAGAAATAATTTTTCCGCCATCAATATTAATTTTTACATTAACTTGAAATTTTAATGCACCTTTTATTGAATCGCAATCAGTTGTTATTCCGGACATCACTAATAAATCAGTGCCAAAAGATTTTACATCAACTTTTGCAGGTCGATTCATTTTTGCTATAAAATTAATTTGCCCTTTTTTATCTGCCGATAATTTTAAAACAATTAATTGATCAGGCGCTGAAGAAAATATTTCACGTTTATAAGTAACATCATCAACATTATAAATAGTTGTTGCAACTGCATTTTCAATATTTAATTCTCTGTAATAGTTGTTATATTTTTGATGATTGGGAAAAGTTAAATTCAGATTCCCAACAGTTTGGTAAGGCATTCCATGAGAATTTTTACTAATAAATTTTTTATTTATAATTTCTTGAGCTTCTTTGGATTTTTCTTCAAACAATAATTTACGAACAATTGGTAATGCTTCTTTTGCTTCTAGGTTATCATTTCTGTGCGGTTGTCCGCCCCATACTGTACTTTCATTTAATTGAATTATTTCATTTTCCGGATTACCGTATACCATTGCTCCAAGTCTGCCGTTGCCAATCGGAAGTGCTTCTACCCATTGAGCCGCCGGCTTATTATACCAAAGTTTATTATTTGTTTCAGATTGAGCGAATATTAAATTTCCAAAAAGAAAGATATGAAGAAATTGTAATGTATAAATTCGATTTCCAATTTTTTTAATTTTCTTCATTTCAAATAATATTGTATTTACTAATAAACTTATTTTACTATCTAATTTTATAGTTAACATTTTCTTATCGATTTAATATTTCTCTTTTCAGATATATTGCCTCAGCATATTTATTATCAACAGCTAAGCATTTATTTATCATTTTTAATGCGGATTTAAAATCTCTCTTTTTATAATATGCCACAGAAAGATTATAGATAACTGAAAGATCATTTGAATTATAATTATAAGCGTCAGTCAAGTATTTAATTGATTCATCAAATTTTTCTTGGTATAATTTTATTATTCCAATTCTTTTTGGCGTATAATCAGAAAGATCTAATTTATTTTGGTTATAGAAATATGTTATTAGTGTATTTAAATCTTTCAGAACAGGATATTGATAAAGAATTGTATTTATATGTTTTAAGTAATTTTTAATATCATCTCTTCTCAAATACATTTTCGCTGCAAGTAAATGAGCGTCGGTCCATGATAAGCCTTCTATCTTGTATACGGCAATAGAATCGGATAAATCTTTAGGCTGAAGCATATTTAAGAAATCATCGTGTCGAAACTTAGTCATTGGGATACTTTTCTTAACATAAGGCCAATTGTGTTTTAAAAGTGTAATATTGTAATTGCCGATAGCTGAATCGAGTTTTGTAAATACAAAATTTGCTTTAGTTACACTATCTTGTTTAGCAAATGGAATATTGGCATTTTCTGTTTTGGGAAGAAATCCTTTCTTTTCCATGCAATTGTAAAACGCTTTTCCAATAAGCTGATATCCTTCAACATTTGGGTGAAGATGATCTACAATTAAATTGCCGCCAACTATTCCGCCCTGGCTAGCGGAATTAAATATTGAATCAATTGGAACAGTCGCAACATTATATTCCTTTCCAAGTTGATCAATAATTAAATTCATTTTTGAAGGCGCTCTAAACCGAAGTGCATCCAGATCCTTTGCTAATCTAAAAAGTGAATCCGACTTTTTAAAATTATCATTCTTAAAATTTTCCCAAGCTTCTTCGTAAATTTTATCAGCATTAAAATATCCTGGTGTTTCAGCAGAAATAAAAGGTTTTTGATCTTTTAAATTGCTTGCCAATTTACCAATAATTACCGGAATACCTTTTTCTTCACATAATTTTAAAATGTCAGAAAGGTTTTCTTTAAATTGCTGAAGTCCTTTATTATACACATCTGAATCTAAAATAATGTTTTTGTCTTTTACCATCTGCGACATCAGCGTGCCGGATGATTTTACATTTTCCGACGAAATAAAAAATGATGTTACCTGCTGAATTGAATTACGAACAAATTGAGTGATTTTAAAATTATTCAGATACAATATTAAATTTATCAGATTACGAGAAGAGCCAAATGATTGAACCGAGCCAACTCCCAAAGCTCCATAGTATTCATTATGCCCTGCATAAATTAAAATTAAATCGGGGCGTTGATCCAATACACCGGGTATAAAATCTAACAAAGTGTAAGTGTTAATTGCAGTCATACCCAAATTAATTACCTCAACGTGAGTATTCGGGTATACTAATTCCAATCTTTTTCTAACATAACGTGAAAATGAGCCCATTGGACTATAAGGATATCCTTCGGCGCTGCTTCCGCCTAAAACAAATACTCTAAATGAATTTGCCTTTTTCTGTATGTCAAAATAATCTTCACTTGTTGTGGGATTGAAATCTCCATTAGTAAAATATTTTTTACTGATGTTTGAGTTAATTACATATTTACCTTCGCCTGCATCTATCCATTGAGTATAATCATATCCATAATTTATGTTTCTCAATAATATTTCAAAAAGGATCAAAAATATAATTGGTAAAAAGATTAAAACCGCATAAAACCATTTATGCGTTTTTTTTTCAGAAGAATTAATAATTTTTTTAACTTCATAAATAGGGACATTAAATTTCTTTGCGATTTCTTGTACCGATAGCAAATCTTTATCTGCAAAGATTTGTTTTTTTGTTTTTTTTGATATACTATAATTTTGCATCATATTCTTTTAGCTTTTGAGATTAATAAAACAAAAATGATTAAGTACATACTTAATCCTGTAAAAAAGCTTAGAGTAAAACCAAAAATCATAGAAAAAATAACTGCCGATACCGAACCGAGAACTGAAAAAATTCCATTCACACCGTACATCCATGGAATATATATAATAAGATTTTTCTGCTTTAATAATTGTATTGCAGTCGGGAAAGGAATTCCAAGAAAAAATCCGAACGGCAGTAATAAAACAAAACTAACAATTGCACGTATTGTCATTCCATAAAAAAGCAATGGATTTAAAATTAAGGGATGCACAAAAAACAAAATTACTCCCGTTGCAACAATAAGTCCGGTAATCAATTCAAGGCGTTTTATAATATTATCAGGAATTATTTTTGCGCCAAAAAAACTGCCGATTCCCATTCCAACAAGCAAGGAGCCAAGAAGAATTGATAAGGCAATTGTGGGTGAACCCAAATAAAGTATAAATTTTTGAAGTAATGCTATTTCCAAAACCATGAAGCCGAAACCAATACTTATAAAAACAAAAAGCGGAAGAAAAATATTTTCATCCTTTTTATTTTTTTTCTGTTTTGATGAAATTTTCTTTAAAGGGATAAGAACTGATAAAACGGCAAAAACAAAAACCGCAAATAAAAGATATTTTAAATCGTCCGGAATGCCTTTTTTCACTTTGTAAAAATATGGACTATCATCAAGCACCGGAGAAATATCTGAACTATTTTTTGCTATTAATTCTTCGAGAGAACTACTTCCGTCTTTTATATTTTTTAATAGAATATTTTCGATTTGATTGTTTCCCGGAATATCTATAATTGGTAAAAATGAAATCTTTGGCAAATCTGCGGGAAATAAATTTGCGATTTTAATAATATTGTTAATTTCTTCCGATTTATACTGAGATTTCTTTATTACCAATGTTGGTGAATGTTCTTCTCCAAGAATTAAAAAATGATTAACACCATTTGAATAATTTATTCCGTTTTCTTTTAACGCATATAAAGTTGTAACTATAAGTCTAACAAGCTCCCACTTATTATGAACGGTAAAAATCATTTGTCCGTTTTGGGTTAAAATTTTTAAATAATCTTTTATTGCCTCAACGGTCAAAAGATAATTTTCATTTGAAGCGATTCCGTCAATAATTTGCATTTGTTCTGTTGAAGGAAGAGCTAAAACAATTACATCGAAATTTTTTTTTGATCTTTTTATAAAATGTCTGCCTTCAGCAATTTCAATTTTTACATTCGGAAAATCTGTGTATATGCCGCCGTTATAATCCTTATACTTTTTTACTATATCAACAAAATCCGGATTAATTTCTATACCGGTAATATTTTTTACATTACTGAGAAGTCCGGTTAAAATTTCTTTTCCTCCGCCGGGACCAATAACCAGCATATTTTCTTTTTCTTCTTTTTTCAGAAATAATAATGGAATTGTTGTTGATTGTCTAACCAAAATATCATTAATCAATTTGTCATGTTTTTCAATATTTCCATTAAACTCATACATTTGAGTTCCGGCAGCGCCATCTATTAAAAGATGTTTAACAAATTTTTGATTTTCAAATTCAACTAAATCAGATCTTCCGTTTATACTCCATCTGCTTTCAACAATTCCCGGAGCAATATTTGAATTATCTAAAATATGATAAAAGTCTTTTTCTGGAAAATTACCGATAGGAATTTTTCCGAGGAATTCATTTTTTCCGAAAACAATTAGCATAATAGCGATTAATGAAAGACTCAAATAATACAGCATGCGTTTTTTTCTTTCAATAAATAGAAAATCAGCCGCTGAAAAAAATAAAACCATTGCTAGAAATAAAACTACATTTGGCACATTGAATAAATTGAAGATAAAAATTGATAGAATAGAGCCCAACGCAGCACCAATTAAATCTGCGGCATAAATTTTATAACCGGAATTTGCAAATTTCTTAAAAAATTCCGAGTAAACTATTCCGGCAAAAAAAAATGGTATAAAAAGCAGAGTAAAATAAATAAGAGGATTTGTAATTAAGAAAAGAATAACAGCACAAACAAATAATACTAACGAAAAGCCGGTAAGAGTAATATATAAACTAAATATTTTCCGATTTTCATTTTTTGTATCATCGGAATTAAATTTATAAAAGGAGAAAATACCGCCGCAGCCTAAGCCTAGAATGGATAATGATAAAATTATAAATGCATAATTTTGAACGAATATTACGGAAGAAATTCTTGTAGATATAATTTCAAAACAAATAACAACTGCGGAGATTATAAGGATATTTAAATTTATAATTTTAGAATTGTTCATCTCTAATCAGCTTTAATTGCCTGAGATAATTCTTTTTCGAATATTTTGACATTATATTTTTTCATCAAATCCGCACTTACTTTATCGGATATTTTCTGACGATAGTAATTTTTAAATTCTTCTTCTATTCTTTTTCCTTTTACTTCGTCAAATGTGAGTTGTTTTTCCGGCATAATGTGAATTGCTTTTATAACGGCATATTGTTTGCCTTTTTCAATATCATCAAATTCTATTGGTCCGTCAACTTCATTTAACTCCAATTTGAAAGCGGCGTCGGCAAGATACGGCGGTTCAATACTTTTATAAGATTTCAGCGAACCATCCCGTTCACGAATAAATGTTTTAACAAACCAAGTATCAGAAATTTTTTCGAATGGAATACCGTTATTTATATCTTTAATTTCCTTTTCAGCTTTTTCTTTATCGGAATATATTCTGGTGTAAATATTTATTTTTTTTAACTGATAGAAAATTGAATCTTTTTGCTCATCATAAAATTTCTTTAAAGCCTCCGGTGCTGCTTCGGGAATACTTCCTTCTATAATTGCGAGATTGTACAAATATGTCAGTTTACTTTTAACAAGTAAATTATCCGTATAAGGATTAATAATATTTTTATCCAAACCCATTTTTAGAGATGCCGTTAAAACATTATCATCATAAATGGCTTCAGAAATAAAATCTTTTACGCTTTTCGAATTTAATTGGATATTTGGATTTAGCATTACAACTTCATCCAGCAGTCTAAGGAATTCTTTTAAATCAATTTTCCCTTTATTGTATGTAAGAATTTCGAAATTGTTACCGCTTGAAATTGCGTTTTGCATTGTATCTTTATAAGCGCCACCGAAAAATTTATCTGTATTGGACCACTTAACTATTTGATCTAATCCGCTTTCATTCCATAAAATAGTGCTGTAATTTATAAGATTTTTCCTATATTCATTGAACTCATCATTATATGTCTGAAAATATCCCTTTCTTAAATTTGAAATAATATCTTCTTTCAATTCTTCAAACGGCTGCAATTTTATTTTTTTTGTGGCGATTGCTTTTACTATATGAAAACCATCTAAATTATACAGCGCTTGAGTTGAGCCAGTCTGCATCTGAAATGCAACAAAAGCTAACGGATCGTTCATACTTTGCGACCAAGTAAAAGTCTTTTGTGTTCTTGTAATTATTTTTTGCAGCGAATATTTTTTAATAAGTTCATCTATTTTTAAATTGCCGCTAATATTCTTTTCTATTTCCAATGCTATCGCTTTCAGTGAATCAAGTTTCTGTTGAGACGTATTTTCAGGAACTGGCAATAAAATATCGTCGCAGACAACTTCTTTATCCATTTCTTTATAAGCCTTAGCAGCCGAACTGTCACTTACATACTTTGAAACAAACTCTTTATTAAAATAAGTATTTATTATTTCACCATTTATTGAACGCATTTCTTTGCTCATTAAATCTTTGTTTTGATCTAATTTTCTGTCAAAGAAATCAAACCTTTTTAATTGATTGGTAACTAAATCATTTAAGGCGGTTCTATAAATTTTATCTTTTTCTCTAAATTTATGAATGTAATTCCAATCTTTAATATATTGCTTCAAATCACTTAACGTAACATTATAATCATTTCCAATTTTAGCAATTATTGTTTCTTCTTTAGCGTAATTAGAATCAGTATTATTATTAAAACAACCGATAATTATAAAAAATGATATCAACAGATAAAGATATTTTCCGGCTTTAATCAGTTGTTTGGTTTTACAGATTGGCATAATATAAATCTCATTTTGTAAAAAATTTTGAAACCATTAACATTTAACATAAAACCTTGGCAAAGTTTAATTACCGGGGTAATTTTGAATTGAAACGATAAAAATAAATAAATTATTTGATTAACAACATTTTCTTTGTTTGCAATAAGTTGTTAGCTTCCAATCTATAGAAATAAACTCCAGTTGTTAAATTTGAAGCATTGAAATTTATTTTATAGTTAGCAGCAGGTTTAAATTCATTTATTAAAGTAGCAACTTCTTGACCAACGGCATCAAAAATTTTCAATGTAACATTTCCGGATTTTGGAATTGAAAAGTTAATTTCTGTTGTTGGGTTAAATGGATTTGGATAATTTTGTTCTAAGCTGAATTTAGCCGGTAATCCTTCAACTTTTTCAACGCCAACAATTCCATTAAGAGTATTATGTATTAAAGTATATTCTGCATCTCTTTGATTCATCCATTCTGAATATTTTGCCGGGAACCATGCTAAATCACCAACCGGGAAACCACCAAGTCCTGCAGTCAATAAATCTGCATCGTCATATGAAAGATCAATTGGAGTCGGCCAATCTGCATAAATGAAATTATCTGCTTCTGGGTTATTTGGTTGACGCCAAGCGGCTAAAGAACCAGAAAATGTAGTATCAACAGTTGCAATTGAAAATTCTTTTAATACTTGAAGTTGAGTAGTAAATAAAACATCAGTTTCAGCAAAATTTGGAAGTTTTGAATACCATGTTCCATTTGTTAATTTAGGATAAGTTGCATCATCAGCAAACATTGCTGCGGTTCTTGTATTCATAGGAATCATTTGTGAAACCCAATCAGTCTTACCATTTACTGCATTATTATTTAAGGTTGTTGCAATATCACTTAAACTTGGATCCCAATAAGTTAAATTTCTATCAGCATAGAAAGATGCACCGTTTGCCAAAAATGTAGAATCGGCATGTAAATTAACAATACCCATTGGTAAACCTTCGGGATCAACTTCACCGGCATCGGCACTAATTAAAACGGATGAGAATCCTTGAACATTTGTATTTACAAAAATATTATTTGTAACACTGTAATTTGGATGACCGCCTCTGTTCATAAGTGGATACGAGCTGCAATTTATAAAGTTATTGTGATTGAAAACTTGTCTATTAATTACGTAATTATCTCTTGATTTATACAAAAGACCTTGAACGTTAACATGAGTATTATTTTCAACCCAAATTGTATCTTGGTTTGAGAAGAAATCCAATACACCGCCATTTCTACGGCATGTATGACCTAACAAGTTTACAAAATAATTATTTATAAAGAATATTCTTGAATTTGCAGGCTGTCCACCAATAACTGTCCAAAGGTTGTGTTCAATAATACAGTTTTCAACTTGTATTCTCATACCAGGTCCAGCTAAACCGAAGCAGTTCCAACCAAGACCGCCGGCAGCATTGCCAACAGCCATATTAATATTTTTTACAAGAAGATCTGAACCACTAGTAATAAATGGAGTAGTATTTCCACCTTCCAATACAGCACCGGAAACAACTGGCGGAGCATCACCTTTGCTAGTTTTTACAGATTCGGTTGTTTCACCCATAATAATTGTTTTTCTGGTTGCAGATGTTGTTGGGTTATTTGCCAGTGAATAGTTTCCAAATGCTTTTAATATATAAACACGTCCAGCAGGAACATTCAGTGTATCAGCATTTATTACTGAAAATAACGTATTTGGAGCACCAAAATCGATATCATCTTTAATTACGAGAGCATCTCCACGATGTTCTAAAATGTAATCTTCCAATGTTTGTGAAAATACAGTAGTTAACGGTAATAATGTTGTTACCGCCAGAAGTAAAAGTAACTTTCTCATAAATTTCTCCTTATTTAAATATTTGATTTAATGAGCAAAAAAGGTCATAAAATATTTGTTTACTAATAACTAACTCCTCCTTTTTTCAATTTATTATTATTTTATTATTTAAAAATTGTACCTTAAATTAAGTTGGTAAATTGATGGACCATATAAAACTGATTCTAAGTTTTCCGTTATCGGCGCATCTTTTGTTAACCTAAATTTCCTGAATGATTCAATTCCATTATGGAATATATTTAGCCCATTAAGCGATAAACTTAATCCCTTTAACGGTAAATCTTGTTTTATTGTAAAATCCCATCTATAAATATTTCCGGTATATGAAGTTTCTTCAGGTCTTGTACCCACATAGTTTAACACATTCCCTCTCATATTAAATGATAAACGGCTTGAAAATCCTTTATAATCAACACCAAGAGCAATATTAACCACATCGTCCGCTTGTTGAACCAATCTGCCGCTGTAAACAGTATCACTTGTTGTAAAATATGTTATAGTTTTGCGGGGATTATTTGGATCTGGAACCGTTTTTGGTATATTTCTAATTATGCGATAATCAATATTTGATCCGGATTTTGTATAGTTCACATTTAATACAATGGAATTTAGCGGTTGAGGTAAATACCAAAAATTTGTTTGCCAAGATAATTCAACACCTCTAATAAAACCTAAGTTCGGATTGTTCAGCGATGTATTTACAATATCCGAAGATTTAGTTTTATAATTGAAATTGTTCCACAAAAGCGCTGAATCGGGCATGAAAACATTATCGCCATACAAACCTATATTTCCATAATATATTCCTGTACGGTATTGAGCATTTTCCAACTCTTTATAGAATCCATTAACTGTAAAAAGACCAATAACATTGCTGTAAAAAGAAGCGATAACATCTAAGTTTGTAGCCGTTGTCGGTTTTAATTTAGGATTACCAATTACATAATTATTGCCGGGGAAAACAGTCATTTTAGGAATAATTGCGGAATAATCCGGGCGTACAATACTATTTGTAAAAGCTATTCTAATATCCGACCAATCATTTACTTGATATTTTAGGTGTACGTTTGGGAAGTAATTTATATCATATCTATCAACATTGTAATAATCATCTGGAACATCTGCTGTTCCCACCTTTGTACTAATTGCATCACCATAAACATTATGTGTAACAAAAGTAAATTGAGCACGATAATTCATGTTATAATTTTCATAACGGAGGCCGGCAATTAAAGTAAGGTTTCTGTAAAAATTAAAAGTACCCATAATATAACCTGCCGCAAAAGCTTCTGATCCGTTCCAATCATCTCTCCAACTGTCATCTTCCTTTTTTGAAGATTCCCAACCTGTTTGAGCTAAGTAAAGCCAATCGTCATATATATCGGCATTTATAACATTTTTAAACCCATTTTTAAAATTATATTGATCACTTAAATAATTTTTTCCTCTTTCGAAATCATCATCCAAAACGTCAGTTAATCTCATTCTATGCTCAGCATCTCTATGTATTGGAAAGAAATTTTCTACCTTATTATATGTATCATCATCAGATGAACCTGAGAAAGTTCTGTCAAAATCATTAATGCGAACTGTTTTTACATATTTTCCGCCTGCTTTAAATGTTGCGGTAATATCCGTAGAAAAGTTAACTGGTTTGGAAACATCAAGAGAGGTATTATATAAATGCTGATTAAATCTATTTTTAACAGATGATACCCAGCCTTCCAAAGTCGCACTATCAGCATCGGCAGCATTAAGATTATCAAAAATTGCATAGGTCCTTTCTAAAGTTAACCCAGCCTGAGCAGCTGCTGAATTATATGTTATTGGTAAACCATCGGAACCAACTCCAAAAGGAGCTTTAAAACTACTGTTATTAGTAAAGTCAGTCCAGCCATTACCAGAACCCCAAGGCGAATAAGCATTCCTTGTATATTGATTAGTACTTGAATGAGCTAAACTTGCTTCAACTTTAAAGTCGCCAAAATTATTTTCAGCTTGTAAAGCATTTATCCATAAATCTCTTCCGAATTTATTGCGGTCTACTGTATAATGCACAGCAGTACCATTAAAATCTAGTCCAATTGAATTATTGCGTTGATCCGTAAAATTGCCCGCATAAGTATTTTGTAGAATAATTTTACCATTTGGCAGCTTATAATCCATAATAACACTACCGCCGGCAATATCAATAATGCTTCTATAATAACCGAAATTTGCACTATTTGTTAAATAAGCAGACTGTCCATATGCCAAATTACTACTTCCGTCTCGAGTAAGAGCAATTGAAGCAGTTTGATTTCCGCCATCAGAACGGTCAGCGTTAGCTTGAACAAATACACCGAATTTATTTTCAAAAAATCTATCACTTACACTAGCCCAAAATTTGTAATTGTTATAATTTCTATCTGAATAATTATAATTTCCTTGTGTTAGAACGTCAAAGTGGAGGTCGGCAGGCGCTTCCATTAGTTTTAAATTTATAACACCGCCAATAGTATTTGCATCCATATCGGGTGTAATGGCTTTTATAACTTCAATACTGGAAATCATACTTGACGATATAAAGCCAAGGTTTGTAGAACGAGTTTCCATATTTGTTGATGGTAATTGAATGCCATTAATTAGCACCTGATTTAATTTTGATTCCACACCACGAATAACAACTTCATCTCCATTCATAAGAGAAACACCAGGCAAACGGCTAAGGGCTGTTGCCGCATTATCATCCGGTAATTCGCGGATTTGGTCAGAGGAAACAACATTTGTAATAGTATTAGAAGTTAACTGCCTATTAATTGCTTCCAATTGACCAGAAGCCTGACCGGTTACAGTAACGGTGCCGCTTTCAATAGTTTTAAACTCCAAATAAAAATCCTGAGCCAGAGTTTTGTTTTCAACAATGTTAACTTCCAGCGTTTGTGTATTGTAACCTATATACGAAATCTCAATTGTATATTTTCCAACCGGAATATTTCGTATAATATAGTTACCTTCCATATCGGAGGCAGAACCCAAACTGGTTCCTTTTACCAGTATATTCGCGCCGAATAAATCTTCTGAAGTTGATTTGTCGAATACTTTTCCCTTAATGGAACCGGATTGGGCGAGCATGATTGATGGAATAGTAAAAAAGATAATGAGACAAATAAGCGGTATAAGCTTATTTTTATAAATAATAAAGTTTATGCTCATTTTTCCTCCAAGATTTTATTTTGTTCTTATTTATTTTCATTATTTTTTAATAAACATTAAAAAATTTTGTATTTTCTACAATTCATCATTTCTTCTTAATTCTAAATCGCTTTCAATTTTTTGCATCATTTTATTTGTTAAAGGATAGAACAACATCATCAATGCGCCGATGATTCCAAATACTGCCGGGAAGAAGCTCATAAGCAAAACGATTCCGTTTGTGGTTTCAACAGATTGAGCTTCGTTAGCCACAAATCCATAATAAGCTAAAATATATCCGACAAATGCGCCGCCTATAGTCAAACCCAGCTTAAGTGCGAACAATGAAGCAGCCATCAATAATCCTGTCGCTCTTCTATTATTTTTCCATTCGGAATAATCAGCCGCGTCTGTATACATTGCCCATTGTAAAACTGAAACTGGTCCCCAAGAAAATGATATTAAGATATTAATTAGATATATCAGAATTACATTTTGAGGTTCTAAGAAATAAAATGCACCGCTGCCTACGGCACTCATAAGTAAACAGCCGACATAAGTATTTCGTTTATCAAATTTCTTGGATATCCATTTAGTTAAAATTGCGCCGATTATATTGAAAATTGTTCCAGTGAGTAAAAATGATGAAGTAAAAGTAGCATAAGGTAAATCTATCGTACTGCCAAAAATATTCAGCTGCTGGTCCAAAACATAATATTTGAAATAATAAACGATCGAAGAACTTCTAACAACGATAAAGATTAATTGAAAAATGGTAGCGCCGCCTATAAGCAGCCAAGCTTTATTAGAAAATAAATCTCTTAAATCTTTTTTTACTTCAATCTTTTGATTCTTTGGAGGCTGTACTCTTTCTTTTGTAGTAATAAATGTAATGAATAAAAACAATAATGCAAGTAATCCTAATATACCCATTGCGTACTGCCAGCCTTTTGCGTCGTTTCCGTTTCCAAAATATTTAACAAGATATATTGTTGAGCCTTGAACAATCAAGCCGCCAATAAATGCGGCGACAAATCTAAATGACGACAATTCTGTGCGTTCAAAAGAATTGGGGGTAATTACAGCCATGAGCGCTGAATATGGAACATTTACAATTGTATACATCACCATTAATAAGTTATATGTGATATATGCATATATAAGTTTTCCGCTGATGTCGTAATCAGGAGTGGTAAAAGTAAGAACGCCCATTATAACCATTGGAATTCCGAAGAAGAAAATGAACGGTCTGAATTTTCCCCATTTTGTATTTGTCCTGTCTGCTATTGCTCCCATTAAGGGATCATTAACTGCGTCAAAAATTCTGGTGAATAAAAACATTGTGCCTACAGCGGCGGCAGGAATTCCGAAAACATCCGTATAAAAGTTCAACAGAAAGATTATAAATGTTTGGAAATAAATATTTGAAGCAGCATCTCCCAAACTGTAACCAATTTTTTCTTTCAATGATAAAATTGATTTGGAGGCATATCCATTTGAAATAGCTGCTTCATTAAGGGAGTTTTTATCCATCTGTAATCTTCTTAAATTTGATTTTAATTAATATTTATTGTACAACAATTACATTTTTAAGTAAATCTTCGTCCCTGGATGAATTTCCTACCATCAATTCAAATTCTCCGGGTTCCACAACATAATTCATTTCAACATTGTTAAATGCGAATGCTTTCTGTGTAAGCGTAAATGAAATCGTCCTTTCTTCTTTTGGCCGTAAACTAATTTTCATAAAACCTTTTAATTCTTTCACCGGACGCGTTACCGAACTTACTTTATCTCTTATATAAAGCTGAACAACTTCCGTCCCTTCTTTTTCACCATCGTTTCTAACATCCACTTTAACCACAACGTCTTCCTTTAATGAAATTTTTTCTTTTTCAACCCTAAGATTTGAAAATGAAAATTTCGTATAGCTCAATCCGAAACCAAAAGGATAAAGTGCCGTGATGTCATCGAATAAATATCCGCGTCTCGATGAAGGTTTGTGATTGTAATGACAAGGAATATGACCAACCGATCTGGGTATTGAAATGGGCAATTTTCCGCTTGGATTATAATCTCCAAAGATAACGTCCGCAATCGCATTTCCGCTTTCTTGCCCCAAATACCAACATTCTAAAATTGAAGGAACTGTCTGCGATATATAACTGATTGATTTTGGTCTGCCGTTAAAAAGAACAACCACAATCGGTTTTCCCGTTTTTTGAATTTCTTTTAAAAGTTCCAATTGATTTCCGACCAATTCCAAATTCGGTCTGTCGCCTAGATGAGTTTTACTCCATGCTTCTCTTGATGTTTGTTCGTTTCCGCCTATAGCTAAAATTACTGCGTCCGCATTTTCCGCAGTTTTTACCGCTTCTTTAATTAATTTTTCATCTTCATTTTGATCAGAAGGAGTCACGGTATCTTCATTCCACGATCCGCCGATAGTTATTTTACATCCTTCGCTATATACTACATTGTATTTTTCAACGACTTTTGCTTTTACTCCGTTTAAAACTGTAGAAAAATATTTGGGTCTTCCGCTATATCCACCAAGCATTACTCTATCAGCATTCGGTCCTATTACGGCAATTGTACTTTTTTCGGCTAATTTTAACGGAAGAAGATTGTTTTCATTTTTAAGCAAGGTAATTGTTTCATGAGCGGCTTTTAACGCAAGCTCTCTGTCTTTTTCCAATTTAATTTCATTTTGGATTAGTGCCGGGTCAACATATGGATCTTCAAACAATCCCAATTGAAACTTTGCTTCCAGCATCGGCAGAACCAATTCATCAATTTCACTTTCGCTAATCTTTCCGGATTCAATTAAGATTTTCAGATTCGGATAACAATCTATTTCGGGAAGTTCGATATTTACTCCGGCTTTTACAGCTAAATATGCGGCATCGACTTTATCTTTTGCCACATTATGACTAACCGTTTCCTCCTTGCTTCCCAATTCGGTTATGGCATAATAATCGGAAACAACGAATCCTTTAAATTTCCATTCGTCTCTCAATATTTTTCTTAATAACCATTTATTTGCGTGCGACGGAATCCCGTCGATTTCATTATACGATGCCATTAATGAATAAGGCTGCTCTTCTTCAATAACTTCTTTGAAAGGTGAAAGAAAAACTTCCCGCAGAACACGTTCGGAAAAATTTGCTGGTCCGCAGTTTGAACCAGATTCAGGCTGACCATGAGCGGCAAAATGTTTTAAAGTAGCTAAAACTTTATCTTTACTTTTAAATGTTCCGTCGCCTTGAAAACCTCTGATCGCACCTTTACTCATTTGCGCAATTAAGTGCGGATCCTCGCCAAATGTTTCTTCTACTCTTCCCCATCTCGGATCTCTTGCAACGTCCAAAACAGGAGTAAGCGCTTGATGCGCTCCACGTTTCCTAGTATCTTCCGCAACTGATGAATAAATTTCTTCAATTAATTCGGGATTAAAAGTTGCCGCCAATCCAATAGGCTGCGGATAACTAGTTGCGTCTTTTCCGGCTAAGCCGTGCAGACATTCTTCATGTATTATTATTGGAATTCCAAGTCTCGTTTCTTCAACGAAAAATTTCTGAAGCGCGTTTGCAAACTCAGCCATTTCAACCGGAGATAAACCGCCGTTGGTATCGCTAATTCTTCCTACTTGTCCCAAACCGTTTGCGAAATTTTTTCTCATCTTTTCGAAATCAATATTTCCTTTTTCATCTAAAATCATTTCTTTCTTCTGATTCCAAACACATAGCATTTGTGAGATTTTTTCATCGAGATTCATTTTATTCAATAAATCTTCAGCTCTTTCTTTAGACGATAAACTGGAATCTTTATAATTTCCAATTTCAATATTGTTCAGCATTTCTATCTTATCGTTCATAAAGTCTTCCATAGTTTTATATTTTGGTTAACACAAATTATTTGCATATCAAATAATTGATAATGATCTGCAAAAAATTTATTTCCGAGCGATGAGAAATGCTTAAGTACTTTTATTGATGTATCAGCAGTAGAAAAATAATTAAATAACATTTCCAGAAAATGCTTAACTCTTCCGGAAATAAAAATTTCATTATAGTTTTTGCCAGTTTCGTACTCATTTAACATTTTATTCACTCTGATTTTCTTTCTTTTGCAAATTACCAATTCACTAAATTTAACTTGTTTTTATAATTTTTAACTATTTCAAACAGTTTCATTATATATTGAAACGTTTCAATTTTTTATACAAAAAAAAACAAACTTATCAAAAAACAATAAAACACTATTAATATTACTTGGATGAAACGGAACAAAACTTTTTATTTTGCAAGTCATTCAATTGTATCATTAACTTCATGATCCCAATATTTGCATCTTATATATTTGTTATGCACATAAAAATTAGCTTTAATAAATTTACAAAAAAAACCATTTCGCGAAATTTATTAACCATTTCGCGCAAACAATATAACACTTCAAAATGACAAATACTTCCATCAAATATAAAAATGATTTTAATTATTTAAATACTGTTATTATACATTAATAAAATAAAAATTACTTTATTGAAAATTTATAAATTGTTTTTTGCTTATATGTTTCATTCGGATTCAGCCGAGCGTTTGGGAAATTCGCTTTATTCGGCGAATCAGGATAGACTTGAGCCTCAAGGCATAAACCCGTTCTGTAATTATATTTTTCTCCGTTTTTGCCGACCGAAGTTCCATTTAAAAAATTACCCGAATAAAATTGCAGCCCCGGCTGATCTGTCAATATTTCCATAAATCTTCCGGAAGTAGAATCATACAAGTTTGCTATCATTTTTACTTGTCCCGTATAATTATTTATTACCCAGTTGTGATCATATCCTTTTCCAAATGAAAGCTGTTCAAATTTATCATTTATTCTTTTACCGATCTTTTCAGGTTTTGTAAAATCCATTGGAGTGTTTTTTACTTCCGCCAACTCGCCAGTAGTGATCAGTCCATTATCAACCGGTGTAAAATAATCAGCGTCGATCATCAGTTCATTATCAAGAATCGTATTTTGAAAATTGCCGCTTAAATTGAAATAAGAATGGTGCGTCGGATTCATAATTGTAGGTTTATCTGTTATCGCGGAATAATCAATTATCAATTCAATATTTTCTGTCAAGGTATATGTTACCGTTATATCCGCGTTTCCAGGATATCCTTCTTCGCCGTCTTTACTTTTATATGTTAACTTAACTGATTCACCCAATTCACTTTTAACACTTTCGCCTTTCCACAATACTTTATTAAATCCAACTTTTCCGCCATGAAGATGATTTTCTCCGTCATTCACGCTTAACTGATATTCTTTTCCGTCAAGAACAAATTTTCCTTTGCCAATTCTATTACCATATCTCCCAACTATTGCGCCAAAATAAGAAGTACCATTTACATAGTCTTCAAGTTTGTCATAACCTAAAACAATATCTTCTATTTTCCCTGAACGATCGGGAATTTTCAACGACGTTACAACGGCGCCGAATTCTATTATTTTTACTTCGGCTCCGCTTGTATTTTTCAGCACAAATAAATTCACTTCATTTCCATCCGCAAGTTTGCCAAATAATGTTTGATTTTCTGAGTTTACTTTTTCCGTTTGATTGCATGAGACAAGAGTCAACGCTATAATAATAATGAATATGATTTTCATGATAATCCCATAATGTTTTATTTTAAAATAAACCGATTAAAAATTAAGTTAAAACCCAATCAAGTAAATAAATAACCATTTTACGCAAAAGTTGTGAAAATGAAATTTTAGAGATTATACTTTTTGTGAAATTTTTCTGAATTGGATTAAACTTTGTCCATTCTCTTTTCTGAAATATCTGGCGATGTGTTCTATGCTCGTGAAGTCGAACATGGAAGTGATTTCCGAAATTGATAAATTCGTTTCGAGAAGCATTTGTTTTATCATTTCGGTTCTTACTCTTCTAATTTCCTGATTGATTGTTCTGTGCAGCGTCTTTTTAAATCTGTTTTCCAAACTACGTTTGCCCAAACACGTTTGTTTAACTACGTCTTTAATTTGAATTTTGTTCTTCGCGTTATTTCTTATAAATTTTATTGCTTCGGCAACTTCTTTATCATTAACGGCAAGGATATTCGTCGATTGTCTTTGCACAATGTGAGTTCCTAGTACAATAATGTCGTTGAAATTTTTTTGTTTTTCATTCATCATATGATCAAGTTGTTCTGCTGCCGCATAACCAGCTTGTTCTGTATTTAAACATACACTGGTTAACGGAGTATCCGATAAATCACAAATAAGCGCGTCGTTATCTACGCCAGTTACTGCAATTTCTTCCGGTACATTAATACTAAGCGATTTGCATACTTCCAATACTTGCTGCCCTCTATCGTCATTGCACGCCATTATCCCAATCGGCTTAGGCAGACTTTGAATCCATTTTCTCATATTAATCTGTTCTTGCTGCCATGAAATTTGTTTTACATGCGTAACCTGGTTGTATAAAAATATATTAAATCCGGCTTCTTCAATTATCTTTTTAAAATAATATTTTCTGTCATTCGACCATTCTATATCATCATAACCGCAAAACGCAAAATTCTTCAATCCAATATCAATTAAATGATTGGCAGCTAGTCTTGAAATAGATTCTGAGTTTGTACAAATTGCTGGCATATTTGCGGGTCTGTTTGTATCGTGAAGTGCCAAAATAGTAGGTAACTTCAAATCCAATAATTCTTTTTTAATTAAAGAATTTCGCATTATAATTCCATCAGCTTTCCATTTGGATAAATGCGGTATGGATGATTTCAATCCGCGCGGTTCCCAATAAAATGACCAAGGCCCGTTAATTCTTGAATATTTCCCTATGCCAAAAAGTAAATCTCTGCCGAAAGCTCGTGATGATTCCAATAATAAAATAACTTTTTTTAATTTGGCCATGGTATACGGATCTAGACTTAAAATTTTTTCTAAAAAATATTTACACTAAAATAAAAAAATTATTATTTGATAATTATTAAAAATTTATAGTATGTCTTAAATAAAAAGAAATGAAAAATAATACTTTTAAAATCATAATCGAGAACTATCTCCTAACAAATTATTACAATTAGAACTGTTCAAATATTTTTGTTGAATTCACTAATCCATGATTACGTGAAGTAATTTGTCCATTTGGACTTAAAACAATTGTTGTTGGAACAGTAATTATATTAAATTTTTCCGCAAATTCGTTTTCCAATAACGCGTTGACTTTGCGAAAATTTACTTTACCTCCGCTGTTTTCCAATTTTGAAATTGATTCATTAATGTAAAGTTCCTGCAATTTACATTGCTTACATTCAGGTGACCAAAAATATAATATTGTAGGCAGTCCGCTAAAAATTTCCAAAGTATTAAAATTTGATAAATTTTGCTGCGATTTAGTTTTAAGATTATAATTGAAATATTTCCAAACTGAGTATAATAAAAGAAATACTGTAATTGAGATAATAATCCTAAAAAGAATTTGTTCCATAATTTATACCTTTTGCGTTTGTTTATTCAAGCCGCCAACTTTAAGTCTGTGAAGCTGATAATAAATAAAGCAGCCCATGCAAAAATTAAACGCGACATTTATAAACGCCAATAAAATTACAACCCAGACAAAAATCCAGCCTATTGCGGAAATGTTAAGCAAAAATAAAATGCCCGCTATTGCCAGAACAATTCCGCCTAATAATTGTGCAAAGTTATGAGGCGCCTGAGAATCTTCAATGATATTAGGTTTTATCAATTTGTTCTTCAAAACAATATTTTTATAGATTTGTTTAAACACCGCAAATTTCGGTATTATTGAGCCGATGATCATTATTAGCGCGGTAAAGTAAACCAATATTTCCAGATTTAAGATAAATCCCAACAGCAAAAACGTAATAATTGATATTTGGTTAAACTTCAATTGGTTTACATCTATTAAATTACTTTTGTTAGTCATATTTTTCCTTTTATTATAATTTTAATTTTCCTTTAAAACAAAAAAGCCCTAAAATTTAGGGCTTATCAAAACAATTGTATATTTAAAAATAATTATGCTAAGTCCTCCGCAAGAAAATTATCGCATCTACAACAGCACATTATTTTTATTAAATTTTGATTCATAAAAGACTTTATATATTATTTAGGGGAAAGTTATATTTTTTACTGCAATGTATCAAGCAAAAAATCAAATTATTTTATATTTATATACTTTTTTGTAAGTTAAAATTACAGAAAGAAGCTGTTCGCATTAATCACAATTACTATTACTTATTGGAAATAAAATGAAACTTAAGACAAATACCGTACACGCCGGGGTTGACAAAGATAAAGCATATAACAGTATAATAACTCCAATTTATCAAACATCAACATTCAAATTTGAAGATATAGGAACAACAAAAGGTTTTGATTATACTCGCAGCGGAAACCCGACAAGAACAGCTTTAGAGGAAAATATCGCGTCACTTGAAAACGGAACTTTGGCAAGAGTTACAAATACCGGAATGTCAGCAATAACAACAGTAATGCATTTCCTTAAATCAGGTGACCATATAATTTGTACAAATGATTGTTACGGCGGAACGGAAAGATTGTTAAGACTTTACAAAGAGCTTTTCAATATTGAAGTAAGCTACGTAAATATGAATAGTCAAAATGAGGTTAAAGATTCATTTAGAAAAAACACCAAAATTGTTTGGGTTGAAACGCCAAGCAATCCGTTGCTGAATATTTATGATATAGAAAAACTTTCTCAATTGGCACATGAAAACAACTCTTTGGTTGTAGTAGATAATACTTTTCTTTCTCCGGTAAATCAAAGACCATTGGATTTGGGAGCGGATATTGTAATTCATTCTACAACAAAATATTTGAACGGACACAGCGATGTTGTAGGCGGAGCGATTGTTGTAAAAAATGCCGCATTGGCGGAGCGATTGAGTTATCTGGTAAATGCTTTGGGACAGGGTGAAGCTCCGTTTGATTCTTGGCTGGTTTTAAGAGGAATTAAAACGCTTGTTCCGCGAATGAAAGCACATGAACAAAACGCAAATGAAATTGCTACTTTTTTATCTTCACATAAAAAAGTAAAAAAGGTGAATTACCCCGGTTTGCAAAATCATCAGCAGCATGAACTTGCGAAAAAACAGCAATTTGGCTTCGGCGGAATGATGTCATTTGAAGTGAATGGAAATATTAATGAAGTGAATCACGTTTTAAAATCAACGAAAATATTTTCACTCGCGGAATCACTCGGCGGAATTGAATCGCTTATTTGTCATCCCGCAACAATGACTCATGCGTCTATGGATGCGGAGTTAAAGAAAAAAGTTGGAATAAATGATAATCTAATTAGACTTTCAATAGGAATTGAAGATGTTGATGATTTAATTGCAGATTTAGAATACGCGCTGAATTTCTGAAATTATCAATATCAAAGTTCTTCATTAAAAAAATAATGAAATCTGAAATTTGTGATTAGCATAAACTGAGTTAAAACTTAATTCAATATTTTTAATAACTGTTCGGTTCTTGCGTTATTAAGTTTTCGTATACGATTTTTTTTAAGGTTTTCTCTCAGTATTTTATCAATAATTTTATTTTTTCCAATCCATTTTTCAAATAACTTAAAACCTGTTTCCTCATTTGCAGCAGTAAAAACACTGATGGTAAATTCTAATCCTTTTTTTAAAACGTCAATTCCATCTTCATTATTTAATCCGCTTAAAATATTATCCGCGATCTTCAAACAATAAACGGCGTTTTGTTTATTTAAGAAATTTGGATGCGCAAGGGAAACCAATATTGCCCGCTTTTCATAATTATTTGAACTGATTATCCACTCATCAAAAATTTTGCACAATTCGCTAAAATCCGACTCACCAATAATTTGAAATCCAAAAGCGACACCTTCTCTAACTCGCCACCTTCCGTCATTCGCTAATCGCATTAATATTTTAAGTAATTTTTTGTCTTTATTTTTTGCGTAAATCATGCCAAAGCAAACGAGCGAGCAAACAACCAGGAAAGATTTTGGATCATTAGTATCTGCCTGTTCTTCGGAAATTTGAGACCATTCTATTAATACTTTTTCATTCTCATAAATTTCAGATAACGCAAATATTAATTCTAAATTTGATCTTGGTCCGGTAAATTGGAATTAAGCAGAAGAAATTTTTCTAATTTTTCTTTGTTTTTAATTAATGGAAGCAGTATGTTTTTTAAATCATCTTTCTTTGACATAATCTTTTTCCGCTTTATAATTTTACGGATCATAAAATAGTTTATTTATTTCCCGCCAAGATTGATCATTCCCATAATTATTTTTTATATGAACCGTATGTCAATAAAAACTGAGCGGGAAAATATGTGCCCAAAATCCAAAAACTTGAATGAGGAATTTTTATGTAAAACATATTAAATGCAATTAGCGAATCTGATAGAACAAAAAGAAACGCGCCTAGAATTGCCAAATAATTATTTTTCCCTAAAGCAACAGAAACTGCCATTGATGTAATTATAATTAAATATATGATAACGGGAATAAGCATTTTACCCAAATACGGTATTAAAATAATTGCCGCGGTTATTCCATATAAAATAAACAGCAAAGCAAATACCAATTGAATTTTATGCAATTGCTGTTTTGCAAAAAATGCCAATATATAAAAACAATGTGCAATTGCGAATGATATTAGTCCGAATATAAAAAATCCTTTACCATTTAAATCAAGAATTATGTCGCCTATCGCGGAAAAGATTAATGCAGTAATTATAAGCGATTTTTTTTTGCCGATGAGATTATTATAAGCTAAACCTAATATTGCAATAATTGGAATTATTTTTGCGATATAAGAAAAAGGATACGGTCTTAAATTCAATGTGGAAAAATAAATCAAAAAGAAAAAAGTGAATGTAAAGTAAAATAATCGATTTAAACGTAATTTATTCATTTATAAAATAACCGTAAATTTGAGTTTTATTTATTGCGGAATTTTCCTTTCATTTCTTTAATAGAAAATGTACTAGTTGATTTAAAATGATATAAAAGAAATAGTTCGATATATCAATTCCGCATAATTTATTTAATAAATTAAATTTGGTTCAATTCTAGATAAAAATGATTACAAAAATTTATTATTTCATTTACCAAATTACACTAATAATAATTTTTTAACTCACACATAATTGATATTCTTTTGCAATATTAATTCTAAAATTTATTTAAATGCATCCGATAAACTTTGTCTCTAATTTCTTCTAATGATCCAATAATGATATAATAATCATACTCAAAAATGGAATTTTTATATAAAATTTCTTTTTTAATTGGCGCGATATAAGAAGTTGATCCATCATTTGATTCACAGCCGGGTTTGCCTGAAATTCCCGCCAGAAATTCTGTGCAGCGAGAATTATAGACAGCCATTCCCCATTTTGACGAATCAGTATACGCCATCCAGTTTTCAGTTACCGTTGGATATTTTCCCCAAAATCCGCTTGAAAGAAAAACCGATTTTGGATTTGAAAGTGTATCGTAAGAAAATGGCTTTTCACCAAAATACGAATATAGATTTGATAATGAAGAAATTGGGTAAACAGCGGGCAATTCCTGATCTACCGGATTTCCTTCGCCGTAAATTGTATCAGTCCTATGGCAAGTTATTCTGCATAGTACCTTTATAACATTTTCGATTAAAATTACTTTCTGTTCAAGTTCAGCTTCCGCGGGCTTATTGTTCATGTCCCACTGCATTGGAACGCATTTAACATAAAGAGTGTCATCTGTCTGCTTATAATCTAAAATATTAGAACGGTTCTTAAATTCATCACCGACCTGTATCGGATTCCAGCACCAAGGCGACCAATTGGGAGATTGTCCATCTAATTTTCGGTCAATACTTTTTCCCGCATAATATGACTGCTGAATGTATCGGCCTTCATCATGAACATTTACAAGATTTCTTTCACTTCCGGATTTTGAAATATATGAAATGGCGCCGCCGCGAGTTAAATCAAATTTGACTTTTAATATTCCGTTGTCAACGCTAATTTCATTCGGCTGAGCAAACATATTTGAAAAGAAAAATAAGACAATTAGGATCAAAATTTTATTCTTCATTTTAAAGTAATTCATCACAAATATTATATTCCAAATTAATTTTTAATAGATTATTTTTTTACAAAATATTCGTCAATAAATCTAAATACAAATCTAAAATTATGTCTTATTTCTATATTTTGATCAATTAAAAATATTTTTACGCAAACAAATTATTTA
Organism: Ignavibacteriota bacterium; assembly: GCA_016713565.1. NCBI lineage: Bacteria > Pseudomonadati > Ignavibacteriota > Ignavibacteriota bacterium. The sequence continues at coordinate 5,711 of JADJOX010000008.1, read as the reverse complement.
CCAAATATAATTTATTATGAGAATTTTTTATTTAACTTATATTTTGTTAGAGTTTTTTGTCCGGCATTTGTTAAAATAAGTATTTTTAATCTTAGTTTTTCAAAGCGTTAAAATGCAATTATTTACAGAATAAATTTTATAATTTTATTCATAATCAAAAAGGCGAATTTCATATAATGATAAATTACAATCGTTTTATTCAATTGAAAAAGAATTTTAAATATGTTTTAATTTTTCTGGTTCTAATAACTAACAATCAAAAATTTGGACAAACATCCTGCAGCGATTCTTTTATTTCAAGACCTTCAGATAAGCTGATTGATGAAAAACCTGAAGCTTATTGGATTTGGGATAACAGTGAAATTTCAGAAGATTATCATTTACTTGTAAGGAAAGTTTTTACTCTTAATGACAAACCGGTCAAAGCTTCAGTTTATATTTCTGCTTATTCATTTGCTGATGTATATATAAACGGAAAACTTTTGGATAGATGTCCGGTTAATTGTGATCCCGAATTTCAAGTTTATGAAAATTATGAAATTTCAGAATATTTAAGCAGCGGAACAAATATTATTAGCGCTCATGTTTACAATTATGGAATTGGGCTCCATCACAGATTAAAAGGACGCGGCGGGTTTTTCTTTCAAGGGAAAATTGAATTAGAGAATGCGGCGGAAAAAGTTATTTTATCAGACAAAAGCTGGAAAGTTTTTCATCCATCCGCATGGGAAAATACGGGCAAGCTGAGATCCGGTAATGGTGAAAAGAGACCTAACTTAATTGGATTTAATGAAAGGTTTAATTCTAATTTAATGCCGGATAATTGGTTAATAACTGATTTTAATGATTCCAATTGGGAGAACGCTTACGAAATTGGAATTCCTCCAATCAATCCATGGAACAGTATTGTTTCGGTTAAAAGACCTCCGCTTGCTAGAATAGAAATCACTCCAATTAAACATTGGCGTACAAAGAACGCGGATGTTTTTGATTTCGGAAAAGAAATTACAGGTCATCCAAAATTTGAAATCAAATCAAAATATTCCGGTGTTTGTTTAGAAATTGGAACCGGTGAAAGATTGGAATCTGATAGCACAGTTAATTCAACTAAGAGAATAAATTTTACCGATGAATATATAACAAAAATCGGAGTGCAAAATTGGTCGCCCTCTACGTGGCGGGGATTCAGATACTTTTCAATTCAAAGAAATGATAGTGTAGAAATAATTAAAGTCTCGGCAATAAGTAAAAATTATGATTTCCGCGAGGAAGGCAGCTTTGAATGTTCAGATTCATTATTAAATAAAATTTGGGATATCGGAAGAAACTCGGTAAAATTATGTTCGCAGGATACTTACATGGATACTCCATGGCGTGAGCAGACACAATACATCGCGGGTGATTCTCGATATTTACAAAATTATTCTTTTTATTCATTTGGATGCAGCTCAAACTTTTTAGCAAAATATAATTTACTTTCCGGCGCCGAATCACAAAGATGGAGTAATGAAGGAGCGATTCGAACAAGATATCCAACCGACTGGCTTCTTGGTGTAAATTCTTCGACTTACCTTTTTGATTATGAAATTGAATGGATAATTATGCTCGGTGAATATTACAATTATTTTGGCGATAAAGATTTTATAAAACAAGTATATCCAAATATGCTTAAACTTTTAGATTATATTGAAAAATTTGTAGAACCCGAACACGGTTTAATTAAAGACGCTCCGGGCTGGATAGTTTTAGATCATCCCGATACATATCCGATGGATCAAAAAGAAGAAATAACCGGATTGAACTGCCTTTATTATAAGGCTTTGCTGCAAAGCGCGTTTTTATCAAAGTCGGTTCTTAATAACGAAAATAATTACAGAAAATTTACATCTAAGGCGGAAGAAATTAAAAGCAATGTAAACAAATGGCTTTGGGATCCAAATAAAAAATTATATAAAGACAGTTTTGGAAGTAATAAATACAGCCAGCAGACACAAGTCTACGCGCTGCTTTACGGCTTGGTTGAAGATTCTCTAAAAACAGATCTAGTTAATTATATTGTTCAATGCGGAAGAAACAGCGAACAATCTTTTGCGTATTACGTTTTAAAATCCGTTTTTGATTACAATCCGGTATGGGCGGTTAATTATATCAGAGAATATTGGGGCGCGCAAATTCAATCTCCATTATTTAACGGAGCTTGGCATGAAGCGTGGAATGTGGATGTTTGGACAAGCGATCAAGGATCAACGTCACACGCATGGTCATCGGGACCAACGGCTTTACTTCCTCAAAAAGTTCTTGGAGCGGAACCATTAGAAAACGGATGGAAATATTTTAAGATACAGCCCAATACTGCGGATCTATCGTGGGCTAAAGGCATTGTGCCTACTCCAAACGGTAAATTAAATATAGAGTGGAAGAATTTGCCGGATGAATTATTATTGGATTTAACAATACCGGAAAATTCCGAAGCAATAGTAATTATTCCATCGACAAATAAAACTATCAAGATTAATGGCGCTGACTTTTTGGATTTGAATATAAATAATTCTTTTGATCAAATAGAAAATAAAGTAAAATTCAAATTGACTTCGGGAAGTTATAAAATAATTTCCAACAATTAAATTTAAGTTTTTATAATCGTTCATCATTTGTTTTTTTATATTCGGCTGATGCTGTATTAATTGGTTTATATAAGTTTCAATTTTGGGAAAGGGAGCGGAAGGAACAATATAATAATGTCCTTCTTTGTTCTTATCCCAACTATTCGAGCCATCATCCTCAACAATTATTTTTCCATGCTCAACATTATACCACTCTTTATATCCTTTAACGGCAATTATAACGGCGACTTCATCCCAGCTCATTCTTCCCAATGAATCACTTATTGATTTTGGAATACAAATACTAAATACGTCTTTTATAGGACTATGATTAATTTTTTATTCTTAATTAATGGAAGACCAGATTTAATATTCACACCTATTTCAAACCCGTTGAAAATTATTTCAGAAGGCCAATTTTCAAAAACAATTTTCGCCGCCTCAGAATCTGTAAATAAATTAAATTCTTTTCCGTTTGGAAATTGGCCCGCCATACATACTAATTTTGCAACTTTATCCTTTATTAAATCCAAACCTGAAAGCGGAGAATATTCATCTGCTTGTGAATTAAGTAAACCGGCAAGATTTGTTAGAAAACCGACTGTAACTATCGTTACGCTATTGTTTGCCTGCGAAGCAAGAGCTTTTCTATAAACCGAAACCGCGTCATTTACTTCATTATTATTTTTAATAGAATGCGGATAATTTGCAAGAATAAAGTCCGTCCATTTCTGCGGATCCTTTTGAATCGACGCATTTCCTTTTGGAACTCCGATTAATATGCCGGGTCTTCCAAAATATGTATTGAAAACATTCATAACTCCCGCAACGCCTTCGTATTTTGTACTTGCACAAATCGCAAGAATATTTACATATCCACTGTCAGCATATGAATGGAGTATTGCAATTGCTCCGACATCATCATAATCGGGACCCATATCACTATCAAAAATGATGGGTATTTTTTTTCTGCTGAGCAAAATAAAACTGAGTTAAAACCAAAAACACAAAAAATAAAATCCTATTCATATTACAAATCCGTTTCGCTTTAAATTTCCAATTTGTAAAAGATAAATAAAGTACGTATTTAAATTAAATTACTAAATTAACAATTTTAATATTGACTAAAAAACCTCCGAGGTTTGTAAACACTTTTCGAGTTGCAACCTCGGAGGTTTAATAAAATGATTGTATTACAATTTTAAATTATAAAGAATTGTTTCGGTAAGCTAACCCGACTAAATAAAACTTTTTCTGATTAAAAATAATTGAAAAAATATTTTATCCGCTTTAATGAACTGCAGCAATTTAACATTAACAAATAAGTATTATTGTTGCCGAATATTTCTCAACAAAGAATTCAGCAAAATATTATTGCCCTACTTCTCAATCTTTTCGGCAAGCGCGATAATGATTCCTTCCGGACCGCGAAGATAACAGAGCAAATAAATATCTTTATAGTTCACAACTTCGCCGATAAGCTCCGCTCCATGTTTTTTAAGTCGCGCAAGAGTTTCTGTTATATCTGAAACGGTGAACATAACACGCAGATAGCCAAGCGCGTTAACCGGCGCGTTTCTATGATCTTCCGAGATTGACGGAGTAATGAATCTGGAAAGTTCAATCCGGCTGTGTCCGTCGGGTGTAACCATCATGGCAATTTCAACTTGCTGAGTTCCAAGTCCCGTAATGCGACCTGCCCATTCTCCTTCTATCATAGCTCGACCTTCAAGCTTTAGTCCAAGTTCTTCAAAAAATGAAACCGCGTTGTCGAGGGATTCTACCACAATTCCGACATTGTCCATCCGCAATAATTGATTTGTAGTCATTGTTTTATCTTTCTTTAAAATTTAGTTTGAATGTATCTGTAACAAAGAGAAGAAAGCACATTATTATACTAATTATTAAATAAAGAAATATCAAATGCGTCACAATTAATTTTTTTTAGAATTTGCGGCGTGAATAAAATGAACACTTGAATTCTGCAATATAAAAACCTCCGAGGTTTGTAAATACTTTTCGAGTTGCAACCTCGGAGGTTTATTAAATATGCAATCACTTATTATTTATTCGGATTAAATTCCACTATCCATTCAATACCGAATTTGTCTCTGAACATCCTCAAATAATAATAAAGTAAAATTCAAATTGACATTCGGAAGTTATAAGATAATTTCCGAAAAATGATTTTTGAAGGTAAATAAAACAAGGGTTTGTAAATACTTTCAGCTGCAACCTCGGAGGTTTATTAAATACGCAATCGCTTATTATTTATTCGGATTAAATTCCACTATCCACTCAATACCGAATTTGTCTCTAAACATTCCGAAATATGAACTCCATGGCGCTTCACTCATAGGCACTTCAACAATTCCGCCGGCTGAAAGTCCGTTAAATATTTTGTCCGCTTCTTCACGACTTTCTGTGCTTACTGAAATTTTTGATCTGTTTTCATTTTCATTCACTTTGCCCATAAATTCCGGCACATCATTAGCAATTAATGTGTTTTGACCTATTGGCAAAGCAATATGCATTAGCTTATTCGCTTCATTTTCTGTTACCGCGTTTCCAAGTTCGGGAATATCCTTGAAACGAATGATCTTTGTAAATTCACCGCCAAAAACAGATTTGTAAAAATTGAAAGCTTCTTCGGCGTTTCCGTTGAAATTAATGTGCGGATTGATTTGTGCCATATTTATTCTACCTCCAAATTAATTTTATTTCTTTTAAGTAATTGAAAATTGATTTTCACTAAAATAATATCGTTAAAAAAATTTTATAATTGCGGTATAAATACGTCAATGTATGATACCGGTTGCGACAAAAAATATAATTAGAAAATTTAATTAAAGTTCAACGCCGATAAATTAACCTATTTTAAGTTATTCCAAAATGATATTTTCTTTTGTTAATTACTAGCCGGCAGCTCCCGGTTTTACTTCTTTTGGTCAATTTCAATATTAAGATTTCTGAAGAGATTTTTCAGTTTGTAAGTACTTATACTTACTGTAAGTATTTGTACTTATTTACAATAAGATAAAATTCTTATATATTTAAATAAAAAATTGTTTAGTTATATAAATAATTATAATTTATGTAAGTAAACTG